>JAYUSZ010000441.1:0-92312 GCA_043755435.1 Bryobacterales bacterium
GACTCCTGCGGGATTTCGCTATGGTCGGTGAGGTAGGCAAGTTTCCCGATTCGGAATCCAAAAACGCGCCCTTTGCCATGATGGACTAAAATCGGGGTGACGATATTGCCCAATAGGTCGAACGGTTCGCCGTCCAGAATGTGTGTCGAGAGTCGAGGCCTTGTGGATTCCTGCGGTGCATCGTTAAACACATAGGGAAAGCATCGACGAACGGATTCGATACTTTCTTCAGAGCCAAAAACGGGAATAACGGTACCTTGCCGGAAATTAAATGGGCGAACATCGTCCAGCCCCATGATATGGTCGGCGTGCGGGTGGGTCAGTAAGATGGCATCCAACCGCAACATGCGGGAACGAAGTGCCTGTGTGCGGAAATCTGGGGTTGTGTCAATAACAACTCCGCGCCCTTCGAATTCCAATAAGACCGAAGGACGCATGCGGTTATCGCGCGGATCTGTGGAAGTGCAAACGCCGCAGTGGCACCCGATACTTGGCACGCCCACGCTTGTACCTGAACCGAGAACAGTTAGTTTTAAGCTTGCTGCGCCGGACATTTAGCTTTGTGCCGGGCCTTCTTTCACGGACTTTTCCGCAACCTGTACGCAGCGGAAACGAAGTTCGGTAAGAGAGTTGTCAAGTAGCCTTTTTTCTTCCAAGCTCAAATTGTTGATGGTTTTTTCCTGGATCATAGCAAGCATGTCGATGGAGTGGCGGGCCGCTTCAAGATTAGGCTCCTCCTTGTCTTTCTCATCTCCAAAGTGGAGCAGTCCGAGTTGCATTTCAGTTTGCATCTTTAGGCTGAGCACGAGAAATTCGAAAGTAGCGGGTGGCAAGGGGAAATTCGATTCACTCATGTATCCATTGTAACGTTCTGCCGAGCTATTTGTCTGCGCCGCAAGCTTGCCACCTGTCAATAAAAAACAGCTTGCGAAGGTGTTTATGTTTTGTGTTTGGATGTATTTGAAAAAAAGCAACATGTTGGATTCTATGGCAGCGTGACACCACGCATGAGTGGTTATCGAAAATACATGCTGCACTGAAAAAACACTTGCATTTCTAGTCTTCTACGATGTAGAATTCAATTTCATGAACTTCGCCACCAATCAATACTGGTTCCGATTTTGGTACCCCACCTGAATCGTGAGTGGTGTTGGCGAACGTTCTTAAAGTTCAAACCCACTCGAAAGAGTGGGTTTTTTATTTTTAATCAACCCGGAAGCTAAAGACAAATGATCATTTCTATGAAACTACATGCCACCAAATCCGAGATCGCTGAAGTTTGCGAGCGCGTGACTGAGTTCGGCTATAAGATCCATGCAATTGAAGGAGAGGAGCGCTGCGTGATTGGCGTTGTGGGCACAGGCGATGTGACCAACTGCCTTGAATCGCTGGAGGCTATGCCACAGGTTGAAAAGGCAGTGCGCATTTCTGCTCCTTACAAATTTGTCAGCCGGGAATTTCACAATACGAAAACCGTTATCCGTATCAACACGCCTCGCGGTCCGTTGGACATCGGCGGTGATGAGTTTGTGATGATGGCTGGTCCTTGTTCCGTGGAATCGGAAAAGCAGATTCTTGAGACAGCGGAAGAAGTCGCCAAGGGTGGCGCCCGGGTTCTTCGCGGCGGCGCATACAAGCCGCGGACTTCTCCATACGATTTTCAAGGCATGGAAATTGAGGGTTTGAAGTTACTTGCGAAAGCAAGAGAAGTTACGGGTTTGGCGATTGTCACGGAAGTGATGTCGGATCGCGATGTGGAATTGGTCGGCGAGTACGCGGACATTCTGCAAATTGGAGCGCGAAATATGCAGAATTTTTCGCTTTTGAAAACCTTGGGGAAATCAAAGCGCCCGATTATGCTCAAGCGCGGCCTGAGTTCAACGATTAAGGAATTGCTGATGTCGGCTGAATATATTGTTGCTCACGGTAATCCGAACGTGATGTTGTGTGAGCGCGGGATTCGAACCTTTGAAACGGTTACTCGCAATACTTGCGACATTGTTGCCGTGGCCGTGTTGCACGAAATGACGCACCTGCCGGTGATCCTTGATCCTAGCCACGCAACCGGTAAACGGAGTCTGGTTCCCGCATTGACCAGAGCTGGCGTGGCAATTGGAGCCGATGCTGTAATCCTGGAAGTTCATCCTTGCCCGAACAAGGCAGTCAGTGACGGTGCGCAATCGTTGGACTTTCCTCAGTACCACGCCATGATGAAAGATCTGGAACCCTACATTAAACTTTGGAAGTCTGCCCGAGTTGGCGAGGCGGTTGCAGTTTAGAACTAAATGCATGGCTGAACGTCAACGTTCCATTGTCCGGGTTGCTTTCTTCGGCTTCATTTTAGGAGCGGTTGCCCTGTTTTCAGCCGTTTACTATTGGCGGTTCCTTAGTCCCGAACCAATGTCCGCGTCGCTTCGCAGGATTCCAACCAAAGACTCTGTAGTTTTACAAGTGGACCTGAAAGCGCTGCGAATGGCTGGGTTACTGAGTACCCTCGGCAACTCCGCTGCTGTGGAAGAAGAGGAGTACCGGCGATTCGTTCACGAAACGGCTTTCGACTACAAGACCGATTTGGACTCTGTAATTCTTTCCTATTTCGGAGATGACCGGCTTGCCTTAGCGTCAGGCAGGTTCGACCTTTCAGCACTCAAGAAATATGTAATGGTTCATGGCGGAAACTGCAGGAACGGTCTCTGCAGTTTAAAGACAGCACGAGGGGACAGGTTTGTGTCCTTCGTTCCATTGCGAAGCAATCTTGTGGCTTGGGCTAGCAGCAGGGATGAACAGGCTGCCTATCAAATGATGGGTTCGTTAAAACCGCCAGTGGTGCCAGCTCCGCCTAACGCACCTTTCTGGTTAATTGTGCCTCGTTCCTACTGGAAGAATCCACGGGAGCTTCCGTCGGGAACAAAGCTTTTTGCCAAAGCTTTGGAAGATGCAGATACATCCACTTTCTCGCTGTCCGCTGAAAGTGGTTCCCTGGAGGCAGTGCTTGAAGCTTACTGTGGAAACGAGTCTACTGCGAATTCTCTGCAGATACAATTGCAGGGTGTTACCGATGTCTTTCGAAAATACATGGAACGGGCGAGCCAAACCCCTGGTGCTGCGGATTTGGGAAGCTCGCTGATTCATGGAAAGTTCGACAAACAGGCAAGTAAAGTAACGGGTCGCTGGCCCTTGGACAAGCAGTTTCTGGAGGCATTGATCGGCGGGCGGATTTAGCATGGCAATCGATTTGTCCGGTGGCGTGGTATGCGCCGGCAATATTGTCTACGACATTTCCGTAAGGCCCGTTGAGGAAATCCGTTGGGGTAGGACAACCTGGGTTGACGCGATTGAACCCCACGTGGGCGGAAATGGCGCGAATACGTCGATTGCTCTTGCCAAGTTAAAAGTCCCCGTGAGGTTGCTGGGTGCGGTAGGGCCTGATCCTTTTGGAAAATTTGCTATGGACGCGCTGCGTGAGTCGGGTTGCGACACCAGTAGGATCACCAAGGCATCTTCACCAACGGCAACCACAGTAGCACTTGTCAACGCCGCGGGATTGCGGAGCTTTCAGCATCACCCCGGAGCTAGCCGCGAAGTATTTCTTGCGCCAATTCCTTTCCACTCCGACCTGTCCGGCAAGCACAAACATTTTCATCTGGCTAACATTTTCGGTCTTCCAGGTTTGCGCCCTCATGGCGGAGAGACTCTACGTCGAGCCAGGGCTGCTGGTTTGTCTACTTCCCTGGATACCGGTTGGGACGCAAAGGGCGAATGGATGAATGTGCTGAGTGCATGCCTTCCCCAATTGGATCTGTTGTTCGTGAATGAAGATGAGGCTAGGGCCTTGAGTGGCCAGTCTACACCTGCGGATGCAGCGACTTTTTTTCAGGATAAAGGGGTTGGCACAGTAGTTGTAAAGTTGGGCGCATGTGGTTGCGCGGTGTTCACTCAAACGAACCACTTCCAGATTCCTGCTTTTCGAGTTGAAGTCGTCGATACAACCGGGGCTGGGGATTGCTTTGCGGGAGGCTTTCTTGCTGGACTTCATGCTGGCGAAGATTTGCTAGGTGCGGCCCGTTGGGGAAATGCTGCCGGAGCGCTGAGCACTTCCCGGCTGGGTTCAACTGCTGGACTATTGTCCAAGCCGGAATTTCTCCAATTTCTTGCTGCCGCGGAAATAGCTTGAATCTGTTGAGCTGAACCTGCATTCCATAGTTGCAAAACAAAGCCAATTCGCCCTTTTTTTGCAATCGGAAAAAACGGTATCACAACACTTGTCTAACTGAATCTGCCCTCTTTTCATCCTCTTGAAGGAACGCAACAGGCTGCGCATTCAAAACCTGTGAGACTCTCTATTCAGGAAGAGAAATTGCTGGCCAGCAACTTCCCAAAATATTGAGTCCTCGAGGCAATTAAATTCTCTGGCGTTCTAAATGGAATCTGAATCGCAAACATGGCTGAGCACCGTGAATGTGAGCTGTAAAAAGCAGGCTGCTAGGGTTGGCAGCCCAGAAGATGAAAGGAGGAACGCCAGTTGAATGAACTTGCGTTTGCCCGTCCGCGATGCAGTGCTACGCTTGTTCGACAAATAACTCTTCACCTTCGGAATAGAGGTTAAAATAGTTACAGTGACTGGCCATCAGATTCGTCAAACCTTCCTGGATTATTTTTCCAAGCGTGGACATCGCGCAGTTCGTAGTTCTTCCCTGGTTCCTCACAACGACCCGACATTGCTGTTTACCAATGCGGGTATGAACCAGTTCAAAGACGTTTTTCTTGGGATGGAGAAGCGCGATTATGTCCGCGCCACAACTTCCCAGAAATGTGTTCGAGCAGGGGGAAAGCACAACGATTTAGAAAACGTTGGCTACACCCGGCGTCACCATACCTTTTTTGAAATGTTGGGTAATTTTTCCTTTGGCGATTACTTCAAAGCTGAAGCAATTGAATTTGCCTGGGAACTGCTGACAAAAGATTTTGGCCTATCGAAACATCGTTTGTACGTGACGGTGTTCCGAGAGGACGACGAAGCCGAGGAATTGTGGCAGAGGGTCGCAGGCGTTTCTAAAGACCGTATTTTCCGCCTTGATGAAAAAGACAATTTCTGGCAAATGGGCGATACCGGGCCCTGTGGACCATGTTCGGAGATTCACTATGATCAGGGCGAAGGCACTGCATCTCCCGGTCAGGAACACGAGCAATTTCCGCTGGACGGCGGCGGCCGGTTCGTCGAAATCTGGAACCTGGTATTCATGCAGTTCGACCGTGGTGCAAATGGAATAATGAGTCGATTACCGCGCCCCTCCATTGACACAGGTATGGGTTTGGAACGTGTTGCCGCAATTTTGCAGGGCAAGACTACAAACTACGAAAGCGATCTGCTGCGTCCGATTATTGATCATGCTGCTGGTCGTTTTCGGATGGATTACGGCAACGATCAAAGAGCCGATACAGTGCTGCGCATTATTGCTGACCATGCCCGGGCATCGGCGTTCCTAATCCACGATGGAGTGATTCCATCGAACGAAGGGCGCGGCTACGTGCTGCGAAAGATTATGCGTAGGGCTATGCGTAATGCTCGAATGGTTGGGATTCAGGATGCCTTTCTTTACGAGATTACTGGTTTTGTTGCGCAGTTGATGGAGCCTGCATATCCGGAATTGCTGGATAGTGTGGGTAGAGTAGCGCGAGTCGTGAAGGAAGAAGAAAATCGTTACGCCACAACTTTCCAGGTTGCAGAACGAGTGTTTGCCGACGAAGCAAAGAAGGCAGTGGGCGGAGTATTACCCGGTCCGGCCGCCTTCAAGCTTTACGACACTTACGGCTTGGCACTGGATGAACAGGAAGAGATGGCCCGTGAGCATGGTTTGCACATTAATCGGGAAGGCTTTGAGCTGGAAATGGAAAAACAGCGCGAGCGCGCTCGTGCCAGTTGGAAAGGTGCGGAGAAATCGCAAATTTTGCCGGTGTATCAGCAGTTGCAGCAACGGTTGGGCCGTACGAAGTTTCTGGGCTATGAACAATTGGAAGCTGAAGGGAAAATCATCGCCCTTGTTGTAGATCAAAAGGCAGTTGATGTGGTGGAAAAAGGTACCGATGCAGAGTTGGTGCTGGATCAAACATCTTTCTATTCAGAATCTGGTGGGCAAGTTGGGGATAAGGGGAATTTCCTCAACCATAGCGGAGAAGTTATGGCCGAAGTGTTCCATACGTTTCCCGCTGTGCCAGGTTTGAGCGTGCATAAGGTCAAAGTCCAAGGGACTTTGAAAATTGGGGATACGGTTCGGTGCCAAGTGGCCATTCCTTTGCGCGATTCCACGCGCCGGAATCATACGGCGACTCACCTTTTGCATGCTGCATTGCGCCAGGTGTTGGGGACACATGTGAAGCAGGCGGGTAGCGTTGTGGATCCTACGCGGTTGCGTTTCGACTTTACTCATTACACTTCCATGAGCCAGGAAGAACTGCAGGAAGTGGAACGGCTAGTGAATGAGCAGATCATGTTGAATACTAGTGTCACTACCGACGTGATGGAATTGGATGACGCAATTGCCACGGGAGCAATGGCCTTGTTCGGCGAAAAATATGCTGATAACGTTCGCGTAGTGAATGTTCCTGGATTCAGTCGTGAGCTATGCGGAGGCACTCATGTTTCCCGCACTGGTGATATCGGGCTTTGCAAAGTCGTCGCCGAAGGCAGTATTTCTGCCGGTGTTCGTCGCGTGGAGGCATTGACTGGAGCAGGTGCGCTGGAACGGTTCCAGGGTGCGACTGCCGCCTTAACGCGTGTTTCTCAATTGACTCATTCCACTGAACCTGAATTGATTGAGCAAGTTGAAAAGCTGATGAATCAGCAGCGGACAATGGAAAGGCAATTGGAAACGTTAAAGGAAAAGGTTGCCCAATCGCAACTGGGAAGTATTGAATTGCAGGCTCGAAAAATCAAGGATGTTTCAGTTCTTTCTGCTCATGTGGAAGGATTGGATCGCAACCAGATGCGAAGTGTTGCTGATTCGTTGCGCAATAAGTGGAAGAGCGGCGTCATCGTTTTGGCATCGATTGACGACGGAAACATAGCGATTATTTCCGCTGTCACAAAGGACCTAAGCGCAAGGGTTCACGCCGGCAAGTTGGCTGGAAGTGTTGGTCAAGCGGTGGGTGGAAAGGGCGGCGGCAGACCGGATATGGCGGAGGCCGGCGGAAAAGATACAGCAGCGTTGGCTGCAGCTTTGGAGCAAGTCTATCTATCGGTTGAGGCTATGTTGTGACCCCTTCGGTTGGAGATGAAGCGGTTGAAGAAACAGATTGCATCATCGTTGGCGCCGGTCCCACAGGACTGGCTTGCGGCATTGAACTAAAGAAGCTGGGGATCAGGGCAGTCCTGATCGACAAGGGTTGCGTCGTAAACTCGCTATACAACTACCCCACCAACATGGTGTTTTTCACAACGCCGGAATTGTTGGAAATTGGCGGTATTCCGATGACCTCGCTCAATGAGAAACCTGGGAGAACCGAAGCCCTAAAATACTATCGCCGTGTTGCTGATCACTTTCATTTAGATATCAGGCAGTATCAGACGGTGCAGGGGATTTCCGGCGAAAACGGAAACTTCTTGACGACGACATTGTCCAGCAGTGGTGCAACCCTCAATTACCGATCGAAGAAAGCAATTCTTGCAACTGGTTATTATGATATTCCAAACATGTTGAATGTGCCTGGTGAACACCTGTCCAAAGTGATTCACTACTACAAGGAAGCGCATCCCTACTATGGGCACGATGTATTGGTTGTTGGTGGCAAGAACTCGGCGGCCATTGCTGCCCTGGAATTGTTTTGGACTGGGGCGCGGGTGACGTTGGTGCATCGTGGTGCCGAGATGCACAAGAACATCAAATACTGGATCAAACCAAACATTGAGAATCGCATCAAGAGTGGTGAGATTACAGGATATTTGCAGGCCAGTGTAGTGGAGATTTTTGAAGACTCCGTTCAAATCCAAACGCCTGCTGGGGAAAAACGAATCAAGAACCAATTCGTATTTGCGATGACAGGCTACCGGCCCGATTTTGAGTTCATGAGCCGGCATGGGATTGAGTTGGATCAGGAAACCCAGCGCCCCAAAATGAACAAAGACACTTTGGAAACAGAACGCAAGGGGATGTTTCTAGCGGGTGTGGTAGTTGCAGGAATTCATACCAATGAAATTTTCATTGAAAACGGAAGATTCCATGGGATCCAAATTGCGCAGGAAATTGCCAACCAGATGGCAACTAACTAAGCAGTGACGCTTTCTCGCCGTACTTGATTCAAGCGTTTGGCTTGATACATTCTGCGGTCAGCCTCGGAAAGCAGTGCCTCGACTGTTTCGCCGTCTTTGGGAAAGATTGCGATTCCGATGCTAATCGCCAAGTGGTTTGTGCCAGTGATTTGATTTCCAATGATCTTCACCATTTCTTCGATTTGCCGGCTTCTCTGGCTGGCATCGTCAAGGTTCATTCCCGGCAAAGCCACAACAAATTCGTCTCCGCCCAGTCTTGCAACCAAATCGTACTGACGGAAGAGTTCGCGTAAACTGCCGCCGAAGGCCTTTAGTATTTGATTTCCAGTAAGGTGGCCGAAGATGTCGTTGATCTTTTTGAAGCCATCGAGATCGCAAACCATAACCGCCAGCAAGTCGCCAGTTCGGAGGCTTCGCGCAAGCTCCGCATCTACCCGTTGGAAAATGGCCCGTGCATTGGGCAGTCCGGTAAGAAAGTCAATGGATGCTGACGTTTCAGCAATTTGATATTTTCGAGCATTCTCGACGGTGAAAGCGAGTTTTCCCGCGATGGCTTGTAGTATGCGCAGATGATCCCGGCTGAAGGAATCCGCCGCCGTACGATACAAGGAAATAACGCCTATGGTCCCATTCACGCCGATCAGTGGAACAGACAGAGTTCCGCGCAGGGATGTAACGGGATGATCCTCATTCAGTAGGCCAGGTTCTAATGCCGGGTTCCCATTCATTACCGGTTTGGAGTTGGCCGCAACCCATCCAGACAACCCTGAGCCATTTGGAATTCGTAAACTCTTAAGCAAAACGTGGTCAGTGCCTTCCACATACTCTGGTTCTAGATGGTCACTTTGTAATGTAAATAGGGCCAATGCATCGAAAGGGATCATCGGTTTTAGCCGTGATGCTACCAGGGAAAGTGTTTCGCTCAAACTTAATGATGTTCCTAACTCCTGGGACAGTTCAAATAGATTTTGGGCCTCTTGTCGGGCGGCTGCGATGGAAGTCAAAAAGTCGATGCGAGGGGCGGTTTCGGCTATCGACTCATTGATCGGTTCCTCTGTAAAATTCACTCGCTGAATACCAGGAACTGGGGCCGCTATGTTGTGAATCAACTGGCTTGGGGTGCTGTTTCTTGCCAGCTGTTCAAGGTCCTTATAGCGCAATCTCAGCAGGGTCACAATTGTGGGGTCAAAGCTCTTGCCAGACTCCCTGGTTATAAAAGCGACAGCCTCCTCCAGCGGCAAACCGGGACGATATTGCTTGTCTGAAGTCAGTACATCCAGGCTGTCAACAGTGGAAAGAATCCTGGCACCAATAGGAATTTGCTCCCCCTTCAACCCATATGGATATCCCGAGCCATCCCACTTTTCGTGGTGTGCCAGAACGATTGGAGCCACAGGATATGGGAATTTAACTCTCTCCAAAATTTCAGCGCCTACAATGGGATGAATTTTCATTTTCTCGAATTCTTCGGGTGTAAGCCTGCCTGTTTTCGAGCTGATATGTTCAGGTACTGCAAGTTTGCCAATGTCGTGGAGAATAGCCGCAGCCCGAAGTGCCTCAATTTCTGGCGGCGTCAAACCTAGTTCCTTCGCCATCTCTACTGCATATACTTGTATCCGTCGCAGATGGGCGTGGGCGGAATCATCCTTTGCCTCGATTGCCAAAGCAAGAGCCTCAATGGTACGAAGATGCAGAGAAGCCATTTGCTCGGAGTGGGCTTTGCCGTCTTCCAACCGTCCGGTGTAGTTGTTGTAAGAACTGTAGATAAGATAAACAACTGGGAGCATCAGCAGCGACACTTGCCATCCAAGTTGAACGGAAGCAAAGTGCATCAAGCCCGCTAAACATGCGCCTACCAAGTACAGTGGACCGGACCAAAGGTAGTTGGTTTTCCAGATATTGCCTATTGGACGACCTTCCGTAAGACCGATTGCGATTGCAATGGGGACCGTATTCAATATAAAGAAAACCATCGAAGAGGTTGCTAGAATCAGCGGCGCTCCCAGTGATGCGAAATTGCTAGTGAGTGTGGATTGAAGCCAATATACGGCGGCAATACCCAAGCAGTTGTTGGCCACCGAAAAGGCAATTTGATAGTTCTTCGATTTTTTTGGAAATACACTTTGCGATACAACGGAAATGATTCCAAGGAGCAAGGCTTCCGCCAAACTTAGTTCTAGAATGCCGATAAACGCGAACAGGAAGCTAACTGATAGCGTGCTTTTTATAGATGGAAGTTTGATTTTCATCCGTGATGCAACCACGCTGATTAGATAGTAGGTAGCTAACCGGCCGTAGTCAGGATAATTCCATTGGCTCAACCCCCAACCAATCGTTAACACGCCAGCAAGGATCACCGTGGCAGCGAAATACAAGGGCGATTTGGGTTGGCTATTTTCCATCTAAGCAGGACTCAACTGTTGCCGTCCAGGTTCGCTCGGCACGATCACATTCTGTTGTTTGAATCGAAGCGTTGGAACAGCATTCACCAACCTTCGCGTATATTCATGCTGTGGATTCTCAAAAATATCCTTCGGTTGACCCACTTCAACGATACTGCCCTCATGGAGAATGGCAATCCGATGACAAAGAGAGGCGACCGACAGCAAGTCGTGGGACACGTATAACATCGCGGTTTCAAATTCGCGATTCAGCTTGGCAAAGAGTTCCAGGATACTGGCCTGAGTCAGTGCGTCTAAGGCACTTGTTGGTTCATCGGCCAAAAGAAGTGCCGGACGGTGGAGTACAGCCATGGCGATAAGCACACGCTGGGCAAGTCCCACACTCAATTGCCGTGGATATCGATTGAGAAATGCGACTTCCACTGGTAGGCTTACCTTCCGGAGAGTTTCCATAATCACTTGCGTGCCGTCTAACTTTGAATGCGCACGCCAAGCTTCTTGCAACTGGCTGCCAATCGTCATCGACGGATTGAGCGAGGCAAGTGGGCTTTGCAGGACGAGGCTGATTTGGTTGCCCCTCAGTCTCCGCATTTCTTTCTCACTGCTATTGATCAACTCCGTTTCGCGAAACAAGATGCTACCTGAATCAGTTCCACCTTTGAACTGCAGCAGCCGTAGAATAGAGAGCGCCATGGTGCTCTTTCCTGATCCGCTTTGTCCTACCAGACCTACGATTTCCCCTGGATACACGTCCAGATTGACGCTAGTCAGAACCCTACCCTTGCCCGGATAATCAGCGGTTAACGAGACCGATAAGATGGGTTTCAATCCCATAAGTGCTACTTGACGGCCCTCTGAACTCCCTCTGCAAAGTAGAGTTCCTCCGCGTTCCAAACCATGTGCGGCGGCAATATTGCCGGCTTCAGATTTCGTAAACGAGGAGATGCTGCGGCCAGGCTCCGCTTGTTGATCAAATAGACGATTGGGGTTTGCTGCGCTGCAATTAACTGCACTTTGTCAAAAGCCGCCTTTCTTTTCTTTGAATCCACTTCGCTCGCCTGCATACGCATCCACTTGTCGATTTCTGCTTCCCACGCAGTTGCCGGAGACTTTTGGTTCGGATTCCAGGCATGGCTTGTTCCTGAACTAAGCCAGACGTTCATCTGTGAGGATGGGTCCAGATCGAGATGCACCATTCCTAACAGGCACGCTTCGTAGTTGAAAGTGCGCATGATCCGTTCTATGAGGGACGGGAAGTCGAGTGCAGCCACAGTGACTTTGATTCCGATTTGTTTCAAATCGGATTGAATCATGGCAGCCAGACGCTCTCTAACTTTATTTCCTGCATTGGTGACAATGGTGAATTCGACTATATTTCCGCCTTTGTCCTTCAACTGCCCTGATTCCATTCGAAACCCATCTTTTTGCAAACGAGCCAATGCAACTTGCGGTTGAAATTCGGGAGGGTTCAATTTGTTGGCGTACCAGAATAGATTACTAGGCGATATTGGTCCGGCGGCGGGAGTTCCATAGCCATGATAAACGACACGTGCCATATCTTTGCGATTAATGGATTCAGAAACCGCCAATCGAAACGCTTGTGAGGCAAACCATTGCTTTTTGTATGCTCCAATTGGAGAAACGGGCACTTGGTTGAACCAAAGTTGTTGGGTGTCGAGTGAAGTTCCTAAGTCGAGGCTTGCAACTAAAGGATTTGCCTTGAGCTTCTCGAATGACTCCGGTTCCAGATTGCTCACCAAATCAAGCTCGCCTTTTTGAAACCGCAATAATTCAATATCCCGGTTTCTCTGAAATTCGATTCGTATACTGTCCAGGTAAGGCAGTTGCCGTCCGTTTCCATCTTTTTTCCAATAGTTTGGGTTCTTTACCAGACGGAGTAGTGATCCAGCCTTCGATTCGGAAATCACGAACGGACCCAATCCCGCAGCCTCTTTTTTGGGAGATCTTGAGGAAAGTATTGAGAGCCCTGAGAATAAGCGTTCTAAACCGGCGACGTGAACTGGGAATTTGACAACTACTGCTGAGAGTCCCAATGCCTTTACTTCAACAATTCCAGACTCTGGCCTGAATCCTTCCGCAATGGACGAAACCAGACTCTTGTCCAAAAGCTTTTGAATTGTGAATACAACATCGGATGAATCAAACGGAGTTCCATCGGAGAACTTGATCCCCTGTTTTAGCTGAAATGTGATTTGAGATCCATTGGCGGTTATCTTCCAAGACTCGGCCAATTCTGGCTCTATTTTTTGTGAGACCCGATTCAGCCGCACCAGACCTCCACTTGTTAGATGCCGGACGAGTTCTCCATTCTCTTCGGTTACCTGGAGCGGATGTAGGGTTTTCGGTTCAGAGGGGAGTACAAAACGAAGTTCTCCCCCGGTGAGAATCTTGACCGGCGTCAGTTCCGGAGGGCTAGCAGCGGCGGCAAGCAATAGTGGAATGAAGACTAAATTCATGTAGATCCTTTAAATCGCTGCTGCCAAACTTGCAGCAGGCTTATTACTCCAACCAGCAACACAACAGGTGCCAGAAGCCACCAATTCATCAATGGGTGCTCCAACGCACTGGTCTGCGATTCCAACTCCTTCAGAAGGTTTCCCCAACTTGGCATTGGTTCCGATACGCTCAAACCAAGTGCCCCCAAGTTAGCCTCGCTTAGAATGAAAATCGGGACCGAAATCCAAAACTGAGCCAATAGAAGTGGCCTGACATTGGGCAGAACATAGCGGAAGAAAATGCAGTGTTGCGAGGTGCCCATGGCTTTTGCCTGGAAAACATAATCGGAAGTGATAATCTTTCTTACTCCAGCACGAACCACCCGCGCCGGTCCGGCCCAACCTAGTAAACCCAGCACCATGAACGTAATCAGAATGGATACTTCAGGTTTTACATCAAGCGGCATGGCTCCCCGGATTGTCAAAAGCAGAAAGAGCCATGGAAGTGAAAGCACCAAATCGCTAAGCAGCATGATCACTGCTTCCCAGCGTTTTCCAGCGAACGCAGCTATTCCGCCGATGAAAGCCGCTAATAGAACGGAGAGTGCCGCTGCGGCTGGCGCCAGGAGCAATGAAAGACGGCTGCCATACAAGAGTCGTGCAAACCGATCTCGGCCAAGCGCATCGGTTCCCAACAGAAAACCCTTAGAAGGTGCGACGCTTATGAAATCACGAAACTGTTCTTCGTAGCCATGCGGTGCAATCCATTGTGCGCCTAGCAGTGCTAGAAATAGCAGACCGAGAATGCCGCCTATTATATTCATTGCCCTGGCACTTCCTGCGCCAGCCAGTGGTCGGATAGAGCATTGGCGGTGGTGCCAATCAAGGCTACGACGAAAGTAAGATTTATGAGTAGGGGAAGATCCCGGCTAATGGCTGCCTGCCATGCCAACTGTCCAATGCCCGGTACATCCAGCACAACCTCTGCGGGGATGGCAGCGCTCAATCCTAAACTAATAGAGAGTGCGGCCAACGCAATGAGTTGCCCGCCCACTGGCGGAATAATATGACGTAAGAGTATTCTTGCGGGCCCCAATCCTTTTGCTTTCGCCAACAGAACATGTGGTGATTCGTAGGACTGCCGCAATAGGTTGAAGCTGTAGCGGAAAATTCTCGGCGCCAGCGCCAAAGCTACCACCCACACCACCGCAGCTTCTCGTGCATCCCCCCAGATCAACAAAAGTAATGCCGATAGAGCCGCCGGAAGACATAGTAAAAGGTTCGCTGAACTCTGCCCCAACTTTTCAAAGAATGATCCTACTCCGATTGAACAAACTACAGCTAGCCCGAATCCCAGCAGCCAACCCAAAGTAACCGATTTAACAATTGTCAGCATTGTTACGGGTAATCGATCAGAAAGCAGTTCCCTGACGGGACGCCCCAATGATTGCGAAACACCTAAGTCTCCATGCAACAAGTTAGTCAAGAATTTGTAATAGCTAACGAATAGCCGAGAATCCTGCTCCTTTGCTTTCAGCAGTGCCTGACGGGTTTCAACCGACAAACCCGGATCCATTTCGCGTTCATCCGAACTATAGCCTGGAGCGAAGACAATTAAGGCTTGGGCTAGTAATCCACCAGCAAGAACGACAATCAGAATACGGCCCATGGCCCGCAACAAGGGCATACGCTTATCTATCGGCTGAAGGCATTTCGTTCTATAGAACTGAAAGTTAAGGCACTTGAGTGAAGATGTGAAACCTTTTTGACTTGCGCCGCATAATACAAAGTGTGATGTTACACTGGGGATTCCCCCTAATGGCTTTCAAGCCAACCACTTACGAAAGGAAGATTGTCCATGAGTGAAAACCCAATTCCCGTTTACCCGCAGCCACCTTCAGGAGGGGCTAAAATCCCAATCTTATTTGGTGCCGTCCTCGCGCTGATAGCGTCAAACGTCTACTTGTATTTACAGTTGGATAAAACCAAGGATTCGATTGCCGTTGCGAAAGAGGAGTTTGCGGAGCAAATTTCCGCCGTTCGTCAGACTTCTTCCGTTTCTGTTGCAACCAGCAAGAAACAGATTACTCAGCTTCAGGATCAATTGGAGTCTGCCCGACGCCAAGCATCCATGGCTACTGGCCAAGCCAAAGTCGATGCGGAGAAGTATGCAGAGACGTTAGCCACGAAATTGGAAGGGGAACAGAAAAAGGTGGAAGCCGCTCTAACCTCCAAAATCGGTGCCGCCGAGAACGCGGCTAAAGTGGCCATTGGTGCTGTTTCAACCGAAGTGGGAGCAGTGAAGTCAGAAGTAGGCGTGGTGAAGGGCGATGTAGCAAGCACTAAGAGCGAACTGGACAAAACGATTGTTTCTCTAAAAACGGTTCGCGGAGATTTGGACGGGGCAGGAATGAAGATCGCTACGAATTCTGGCGAAATTGCTGCTCTGCGCGCATTGGGTGAACGCAATATTATCGAGTTCAAGCTTGGCAAGACGAAGGATCCTCAAAGAGTCGGAGATATCTCCTTGATGCTCCGGAAGACGGACATCAAGAAGAACAGATTCACAGTTGAAGTGAAAGCGGACGATCTGACGACGGAAAAGAAGGATAAATCGATCAACGAACCTTTGCAGTTTTACACCTCAAAGGCGAGGCAGCCATACGAAATCGTCGTGAACAAAGTCGGCAAGGATCTGATTGTTGGCTATTTGTCCACTCCCAAAGTAACGGTCGCTCGTTAGAAATCAACGGAAAGTCTGCTATTCTATAAGTTTGGTAGATCTTCCTGCTCTTGAGCAAATAAGATCAAGTTTAACCACAACTGCGAGGTGAATTCGATTGGCTGAAGTACTCGTGCAAGATGGGGAAACCCTGGAAAGCGCGCTGCGCCGCTTTAAGCGGAAAGTCCAGCAAGAGGACATTATTAAGGAGATTAAGCGTCACTCCTTCTACCTCAAACCGGGCGAAAAGCGCCGTACAAAGGAAGCCCTTGCGCGTAAACGCAATCGGAAAAAGAGAAGCAAGGACATAGAATAGTCCTCTTCTCAGACCTGTCCATTCCAGGGCGCCCAAGCAATTGCTTCGGCGCCCTAACTCTTTTAAAAATCCATGAAAGTCTCTTACGCTAGACGAAGGCACAATAGAGGAAAGTGGCTCGCCGGAGCAACACTTTTCATAATCCTTTGTCTTTCCGTCTGGGTGAAGCGCGATGTTATCCGTGGCGAGATTGATTTCTACCAGGCTCGTAAAAGCAGAGAAGCATCTATTGGCTCAGCGAATACGGAAGAATTGAGGAAGCTGCTGGAGCAGGGAGACGCGGAAGCGAGTAGAATGGCGGCAGTGAAGCTGGCTCAGGGGAACGATGCCGCTGGCCGGGCAATCCTAATCGCCAGCATCTACTCCCAAACCATTTTTGCAACAAGCTCTGGAAAGTTGGAAGTGGTTCTTCAACCCGGCGCGAATGTCCGAATTGGTCAAACGCTTGCAGTCATTGCTGGCGAAAAAATCTTCAGTGTCATCAACGGCCGCTTGCGGCGCTACTATGAATCGGAAGGCGGAACCTTTCAACCAGGGCAACGTGTGGCGGAGGTGGTTCCAAACGAAAATTCGGTGAAGGAAGCGATTGAGGCGATTGCCATAATTGGAAAAGCCTACGACGCGGATGAACTGGAATCGTTCGCAAATGCTTATCCGCAATTTGCGTCCATCGCTGCTTCCGCTAGCCAAACCATTCGCGCTCGTCGAAAATAGAAACATGATCATTTTAGTATTGGCGGCAATGCTGCTTGCGGCAAGTTCACAGGCTCGCCCGGGGTTTCAGATCACTCTGGAAGCATCAATGGCACCGAAAGGTACCGCAGGCCGCCTATTCGTTTTGATGGCAAAGGGGATCAAGAATAGGGAACGCATCACCACCAGTTTCACGCCCGGAGAAACCTGGTTTGCCGCAATGGAAATAGAACACTACGCCCCCGGCCAAGTGATCGAATTCGATCCTGATTCGAAAGCCTATCCCAAGCCGTTTTCCCAAGCACCTGAAGGCGACTGGGAGTTTATGGCGTTGCTTGATCCCGACCATAGTTTTGCCAATGGCGGACAGGGAGAAGGCGATATCTACAGTTCCGTGGTCGGCGTGAAAGACTGGCATCCCGCTAGTGCCGCGCCCATTGCTTTGTCTCTATCTAAGATAACCGCAGCCCGTCCAGCGTTGAAGTCCGTTGATGGGATAGAGCTTGTTGAGTTCATAAGCGCCCGTCTTTCCGCATTCTGGGGACGCCCTATCACTATTCAGGCTGGAGTTGTTTTGCCGCCAAGTTATGGGAAGGATAAAAAGAAGAGCTATCCTGTTTGCTACCGCGTTCACGGCTTCGGTGGTTCGCACCGCGCAGCGTGGGTGCAAGGCGTTAATATCCGCAAGCAAATGCAGGAAGGCAAATATATGGAAATGGTCCATGTTTATCTGAACGCCAATTTTCCAACTGGACATCACGTTTTCGCGGACTCCGTCAACAATGGGCCATGGGGCGCTGCGCTTACTCAGGAATTAATTCCATACCTTGAAAAGAAGTATCAACTAATCCCACGTCCTGGAGCTAGGTTCCTCACGGGACATTCCTCTGGCGGCTGGTCTACTTTATGGCTTCAGGTTGCCTATCCGGATTTCTTTGGTGGGACGTGGCCTACCGCTCCAGACTCTGTGGACTTCCATAGCTTCACGGGGATAGATGCCACTCCCGGTTCAACCCAACTTGCCTATCAGAAGCTCGATGGCAAGCCAGTTTGGCTGGTGCGCATGGCCGGCAAGGATGTGGGAGCAATGAGCGATTTCGTCCTGCAGGAAGAGGTCGCCGGACCAGTAGGTGGGCAAATGGCTTCGTTTGATTGGGTGTTCAGTCCGAAAGGAAGTGATGGCCGTCCGCTGAAACTTTTTGATCGTGTGACTGGCGAACAAAATCCTGAGGTGCAACAGTATTGGAAGCGATACGATATTCGCCGGATCGTTGAAGAAAACTGGGACAAACTAGGTCCCAAACTTCGCGGCAAAATCCGCCTGGTTATTGGCTCCAAAGATACCTTTCATTTGGAAGAGGCCGCGATTATGTTTTGCGACTTCCTGAAAACCAAGGGCAGGGAAGACGCCTGCGAGATTGTTCCTGATCGCGACCATGGCAATTTGTACCAGCCCTTCAAGACCTACGAAGATGGATTGGCGCAACGCATCGATCAGGAAATGAAGCAGCAGTTCGGCCGCTATTTGGCGTCGAAACGTCGATAAGCCTGATCCAGCACTTCCACCACATGATAGACCGGTTGTTTGGAACCGTACTTTTCAGCTCCGGCTTGCAATTGAATCATGCAGCCAGGGTTTGCTGTAACAATCCAATTCGCCTTCGTGCCGTTAACCGACTTCATCTTATTTTCCAGAAGCTGCCCCGCCATTTCTGGTTGCATCACGTTATAGATCCCAGCACTGCCGCAACACAAATCAGAGAGTGGCATTTCGTTAAACTTCAAACCGGGGACTGCATTCAGCAGCCTTCGTGGAGCGCTCCGGATTTTCTGGCCATGTGCCAAATGACAGGAATCCTGATAGGTGATCGTAGTACTCAATTCACCCATTTTCGGATTCAAATCCAGGGCTGCTAGAAACTCAGTAACGTCTTTCATCTTTGCGATGAACGCTTTTGCCTTGTCGTGATAAGCCGGATCGTGCTCCAGCAATTCGTCGTACTCTTTCAGAGTTGATCCGCAGCCAGCGGCGTTCGTTATGATCGCATCAAAACTTCCGCTTGGAACTGCGTCAATGTTTTTCCGCGCTAACTCCCGCGCCATGTCCTTTAATCCTGAATGAACGTGCAGCGCCCCGCAGCAACCTTGGCCTGCCGGAACAATAACCTCGCAGCCGTTTTTCTGAAGCACACGCACCGTGGCTTCGTTAAGTCTTGCGAAACTTACATTGGCGATGCAGCCCGCCAGAAATGCCACACGATGTTTCCTTTCGCCTTCAGCCGGGAATACTTTGCCAATTTGATCAAAGAAAAATGGCCTCTCCGCTGCTGGTGATAGGGATTCGATCTTCCCTAAATTGCCCAATTTTCCGAAAATTCCCGAATTGCGCAGCAGTTTCTGCAGACCAGAAGCCTGGTAAAAATATAGACCGTTTCCAGCAATTTTCAGCATCCAGGGAGTTTGCAAAAGGTACCCGAAAATGAATTGCCGGGCCATGTTCTGATACCAGGGCCGCTCAATGTTTTGCTCAATGTGAGCACGCGCCGCTTCCACCAGCCGCCCATACTGCACTCCCGAAGGACATGCTGTTTCACAAGCTCGGCATGCAAGACACAAATCAATATGATGCTGATACGATTCGGTAATTTGCGCTGCACCAGTGGCCACTTGGACCATTTGATAAATTCGCCCGCGCGGGGAGTCCATCTCCAAGCCCAATTCACGGTAAGTCGGGCAGGAATTCAAGCACAGGCCGCAATGGACGCAACGGTCAAGGTCAGCTTGCTTTGGTGCTTCAGATACGGCCATAGAGTCGTCCTTGATTTAACAGGTTCGCAGGGTCAAACAAGCCCTTTAGATGTTGCATGATTTTTAGATCGGAACCAGGGGCTGGCCATAGAGTTTGACCTGATCTGTTGACTTCTGGTGAATAGTCAATGACAGCGCCGCTAGGGAAGACGGACGGTGTTCCTGCGGCATAGCAGGCATAGCAGACGCCGTTCCCTCCGCGGCCCAACACTGGTTCCTGTGCCGAAAGAGTTTCCACCATAGCTACAATCGTTCTCGGAATTTTCATAACAATACCCGAAGGATTTTCAGCCATGAACTGTGGTGCAAAATCTCGGATCTGATGCCAGAAACTGGTTTCTTGTGCATCTTCAAGTGCCGCGGATCCAGCAAACTCAGCGTTGTATCGCGCTATCACTTTTGCACTGCCAGCAACTTGCACCGCCAGAATATAGCCGCTGAGACCTAACCGCTTCGCTGCCGCCGGATTCAATACATCAATTGAACAGGGTTGCAATACACCGTTAAGTATTGCGTTGCGTTTGGTAGCCAGCGAACTTGCACTGTCGAATGTCATCAGGAAGGTACGCGAACAAGGCGGCTTCGGCAGCACCTTGAAATTCACAACCGCGATGGCGGCCAATGTGCCCCAGCTCCCAACCATCAATTTGGCAGTGTCCAGACCAGCAACATTCTTCACAACCATGCCGCCTGACTGAACTATGCGGCCCTCTACGGTGACGTATTTCATCCCAATAATCAAATCGCGGGCAGTGCCGTAAAGCCGTCTACGTGGTCCACTGAGGTTTGCAGACAAAGTTCCAGCAATGGTTCCAGACTGAGCAAATGGCGGATCTAGCGGCAGCATTTGTCCTTTGTCTGCCAGCAACTGTTCTAACTGCCGAAAGGGCATGCCCGCTTCCACACTAATTGTCAGATCGGTAGGCTCATAAGCCAAAACTCGCCGCATTTCACGGGTGGAAATTTCCGTATCTGCTTGGGCAATCGGCCCACCCATAATGCGCTTGGAATCGCCTCCAAAAACGCGGATCCGCTGCTTTTGTTCCGCAGCTTTGACCAGAGCTTCTGCAAGCTCCTCAGGGGAATGGGGAAGAAGAGGCAATTAACCAGTATAATTGGAACCGCATGACTAGATCATTTCTTCTTTTGCTAGCTCTCTGTGGGTTGACGTTTGCCCAAACCAGGGAGCAGGAAATCCGAGTGGTTCTTGATAAACAAGTAGTGGATTGGAACAAGGGTGATGTGGCTGCTTTCATGGAAGGTTACCAGTCAGATGAACAGACAACCTTTGTGGGCAAGAACGTTACCAAGGGTCACGCCTCCGTGCTGGCGGACTACAAGAAGCGATATCCAACGAAGGACAATATGGGTGGGTTGCACTTTGAGATTCTGGATATCCGCATGCTCGGCGATGAACATGCGTCAGTGTTGGGTAAGTTTTTTCTAAAGCGCACAGTTACCGGCGGTGGTGACATCAACGGCATCTTCACCTTGATTTTCAAGAAAACCGGCACCGGCTGGAAGATCATCCTGGATCATACAAGCTAGTTCGGTTTCATTCTAATCGGTGATTGTACAACTAGAGCTAAACCCTGTTTTGATGGCACCATCTGAATGCTATCGGTTGTGATAACGCTAATGTGCCCTGTCCATTCCCTTGAGGCCTCGATAAAGGTGCGAACGAGCGGAGCGATTTTTTCGGGAGTGGCCGGATGAATTCGAATCCAAACTACCCCTGCTCTTGTAAGCGGAGTTTTTCGCTGGAGCGCAATTTGCCAGAAATCCTTGTCAAGGGTAAGGACGACTCGTGAATCTTCCTCTGCTCGATTCAGAATTTCAATATCCGTCGACCCAGCCCCCTCTGTTTGGACCGAAATAACATCGTGGCCTTTCCTTAAGGAGCAGGCTAATCATACCTTTTGGAAAGTTCTCATCGGCAAGGATGCGCATCGGGTGAGAAGGTTATGCAGGGATCGGATAAGCTCTAAATTCGTGCGCCAAATAGCTAGCATAGGAAAGGCAAGCGAGAATGTCTTCACGCGTCAGCACAGGATAGCTTTCAAAAAGGTCTTGCTCGGATTGCCCGGCGGCCAGCAATTCAAGAATGAACTCAACAGCAAGTCTCGTTCCGCGGATCACTGGTTTGCCGGCTAAGATGTCCGGGTTGAAGACAATGCGCTCTGAAAATGGCATATATCTGGATTGTACCGTAGCGACTGTTATTGCAAAAATGTCTTGAATCGATCCGCGAAGTTCTCTCCCGACTCAGACCAAAGCACTCTCTTCTGCACTGCCAGACCCTCATCTAACGTGTGCGCCAACTGCAGCAATCCTTTCAAATTCGATTGGACGAAATATGCGCTGTCTGGTAAATTCACGTGCGGGAGAAAATGACTCTCCAACCCGAACTCAATCCTTAAATGCTCTCGCGTCCCGTCCTCCAATTCATAGCCTTCAAACTCAGGGCCGAAGCAAAACAAGGACACCGGGGCCGGCCGCAGACTCCAATCTTTATCAAATTGCCAGAGTCCCCAGAAGCTTTCCACTTGTAGGCAACTATCAGTTCCTGCGGCTTCTTTCATCACAATGGAAATTGCTTCCACGTCCACCGGATCAGGAAACTCGTGCTCCAGTACAGTCGGTTCGGCTGAGGACACGGCCTGCACGCGCAACACAGTATTTGCCGGATTTTGCGGTGAGAACGGAAAGTTCGCCAACATCTTATCGAAATGCCGCGTCATGTTCATTGGCGAAAATCCCTTCAGCCAATAGGAAAGGTAGAGTCGGTCAGCCATCCTTTCCAGCTTAGTATGCCTTCCTGTGCGAGGGCATCCTTTTTTGAAATCTCGCCACAGGTACAATTAAAGTAGCAAAATGAATTCCCGGCGCAAATTTATTGGCAACGTAGCATCCAGCCTTGCGGTGATGGCCGCTCCAGGTTCTGTCTTAGGAGCGAATGATCGCATTCGGGTCGGCATCATTGGTTCGGGTGCTCGCGGCATGGAAATTACTCGTGACGCATTGGCTTGTCCTAATATTGATTTCGTAGCATTTTCCGATATCTATACAGCGCGCCTTGAAGCGGCACAACAGCTTGTCCCCACAGCCAAAACCTTTCTCGATCATCGTCATCTGCTGGAAGATAAATCAATTGATGCGGTTCTAATCGCAACGCCGCAGCATCTGCATTGCCAACATTTTGTGGATTCTCTGGAAGCCGGAAAACATGTCTACCAGGAAAAGACCATGGCATTCACAGTTGAACATGCCAAGCTGATGAGGGCCGCCTACCAGAAAGCTGGAAAACTTACCGTGCAAATTGGCCATCAGTCCTGTTCATCGGGCCAGATTACAGACGCCATGAATTTCCTGGGACAAAATATTCTAGGGCAAATCACGGCCATTGAAGCCCACATGTACCGCAATACTCCGCATGGTAAGCCGCAATGGTCACGCCCGGTTTTTCCCGACATGACTGAGGAAAATATTCTTTGGAGTAAATTCCTAGGCGATGCGCCCAAGCGTGATTTCGACGCGAACCGCTTCACCAACTGGCGCTATTTCTGGGACTATTCCGGCGGCAGTGTCTACGAAAATCTCTGCCATCAGCTTGGCTTTTGGTACAAGTGCATGAACCTTCAGATCCCCAAAGCCGTCACCATGGTTGGTGGCGTTTATCTTTGGAAAGACGGCCGCGAAGTTCCCGATACGATGAACGTAACCATGGAACAACCAGAAGACATTTTGTTCACCTGGAGCTCTGGGTTTGGAAATAGTCAATTGGGTGCAGCCGAACACATTTTGGGAACCGACGGAACGATCATCAAGAACCAACAAATTCGCTACGTTCCGCAGAGCGTGAATCGCCCCAAGACCACCGAAATCGTTGGTCAGACGAAGACCGGGGCGCAGCCGCACATGCAGAATTTTTTCGATAGCATCCGAACAGGCAACGAACCTAATTGCCCATTCGATGTTGGTTTCCGCGTTTCTGTGGCTTGCCGCATGGCGGTGGAAAGTTATCGTCAAGCGCGCACCATTCGATGGGACGCGGCGAAGGAAGAGATCGTTTAGCCCTATGGATTTTTCGTTCACCTCCGAACAGATTGAACTTCGCAAGCAGATTCGAGAATTTGCCGAAGCAGAAATCAAACCACATGTAATGGAGTGGGACGAAGCTCAAACGTTCCCGCTGGATGTGGTTAAAAAGCTCGGGAAGTTGGGCTGTCTCGGTGTAATTTTCCCGGAAGATCTTGGTGGTGCGGGACTCAGTTACATCGATTATTCAATTGTGATTGAAGAATTGTCGCGAGTTGATGGCTCCGTTGGCCTCATCGTTGCCGCTCACAATTCGTTGTGCTCCAATCATATTTTTCTGGCTGGTAATGCCCAACAAAGGCAACGTTACCTTCCGAAACTTGCAACCGGCGAGTGGATCGGATGCTGGTCACTTACTGAACCTGAAGCCGGATCTGACGCCGCCGGAACCCGAACCACTGCGGTGCGCGACGGTGATGGTTGGCTGCTGAACGGTTCCAAAACATTTACCACCAATGCGCACTATGCGGACGTGTGTGTTGCCATGGCTGTTACAGACCGATCGAACGCACATCACGGTGTCTCCGCATTTGTCATCGAAAAAGGAACGCCTGGGTTTAAGACGGGAAAGAAAGAAAACAAGATGGGTATGCGTGCAAGCGATACAGGTGAAGTTGTATTCACCGATTGCCGCCTGCCCGATTCTGCTTTGGTAGGGAAATTGGGTGAAGGGTTTGTAGATAGTCTGCGGATTTTGGATGGTGGCAGAATCTCCATCGCCGCTCTTTCCATCGGCATTGCCCAAGGAGCATATGACGCCGCCCTGAAGTATGCACAACTGCGCAAACAGTTCGGCAGACCCATTTCAGAGTTCCAGGCGATTCAACACAAGCTGGCCGATATGGCTACCGCTATCGAAGCCTCGCGGCTGCTGACTTATCGGGCAGGTTGGTTGAAGGATCAGGGCAAGTCCGTGAACAAGGAATCGGCCATGGCGAAGCTATTCGCTTCTGAGGCCGCCGTAGATATTTGCAATGAAGCAGTGCAGATTCATGGCGGCTATGGGTTCACCAAGGATTATCCGGTGGAGAAGTTCTATCGCGATGTGAAGCTGTGCACAATTGGTGAGGGCACAAGCGAAATTCAGCGGCTGGTGATTGCCCGCCAGATTCTTGGAAAATGACGTTGGTCCAAAGTATCCTCGCTGGGCAACCACGAGCCATTGCCCGCGCCGCTACAACAATTGAAAACCGGAATCCGGAAGCTGAACAGCTTCTTCAAACCCTTTGGCCAAGCACCGGCAACGCCGAAGTATTTGGCATTACAGGCCCACCAGGAGCAGGCAAAAGCACTTTCGTAACAGCTTTGGTGCGTGAAATCAGGAAGGAAAGCAAGACGGTGGGTGTGATTGCCGTTGATCCCACAAGCCCCTATTCAGGCGGTGCGATCCTTGGGGATCGCGTTCGAATGCAGGAACATCACGGCGATCCAGGAGTCTTTATCCGCTCCATGGCCACTCGAGGGAAACTCGGTGGCCTTGCTCCCACCACCATGGATCTTACTCTGCTGTTGGATGCTGCAGGCTTCCATGTGATCCTCGTGGAAACTGTCGGCGTTGGTCAGGACGAAATTGATATTGCCAGCATGGCCGATGCCACAGCGGTGGTTCTGGTCCCTGGTATGGGTGATGATGTGCAGGCCATCAAAGCCGGCATTTTGGAAATTGCCGATGTTTTCGTGATTAATAAAAGCGATTTGGATGGTGCCGCAAAGTTGGAAGCAGAGCTCCAAATGATGCTTTCCTTAGCGCACCGGCCCGATAATTGGCTGCCTTCAATCGTTAGAACGGTCGCTACGGAAGGGAAGGGAATTGCGGAAAGCCTTGCTGCTCTGCGATCCTTTAAGTCTCAAGCAATTTCAAAAGATAGAGAACACCAGCGGTGGATGGTGCGGCTGGAACAAATGTGGAAGGAAAAACTTTCGGATCAGATTTCCACCCAACAGATAAAGGAAGCTGCCTTGAGCGTAAGCAGGCGTGAAACTGACCCCTATTCAATCGTCAATGACTGGCTCAAGCAAATTCGCAATTGATCACCTTGGCATCGCAGTGAAGTCTATTGACGAAGCACTCGGATTCTATCGGGATGCGCTTGGTCTCGCGGTGGAGCATCGCGAAACGGTTGCCCAGGAAATGGTGAATGTGGTCATGCTGCCTGCCGGGGAATCCAGATTGGAACTGCTCGAAGCATCCAGCCCTGACTCGGTGATCGCAAAATTCATCGCCACAAAAGGGGAAGGGCTTCATCACATTGCTCTTCGAGTTCCTGATCTCTTGGCTACTGTGGAAAGGCTGCAACTGCGAGGTGCCCGGATTTTGAACGAGCCCCGCATAGGTGCTGGCGGCCATAAATACGTTTTCGTCCATCCCCGTTCCACTGGGGGAGTGTTGTTAGAACTGATTGAGGAGACAGAGATTTGACCCCAATAATTGGAATTATAGGAGGCAGCGGGCTTTACAGCATGCCTGGTTTCACAGTGCAGGAAGAAGTTAAGATTGAAACTCCCTTTGGCCCGCCATCGGATGCTTATGTTGTCGGGAAGCTGGCTGGCCGCGATGTGGCATTTCTTACCCGCCACGGTCGCGGACACAAAATCATGCCGACAGAACTGAACTTCCGTGCCAACATCTATGGCATGAAAAAGCTGGGTGTTAAGCATATCCTCTCTTTGAGCGCTGTAGGATCCCTAAAGGAGGAGCACAAACCTTTAGACTTCGTCATTCCAGATCAGTTTTTCGACCGCACAAAAGGGCGCGTTTCCACATTCTTTGGCGATGGCCTTGTGGCACACATTAGTTTTGGAGACCCGATTTGTGCGCAGATGTCCAAGCGTGTTGTGGATGCGGCTAAAGTTGCCGGCATCACAGCCAAGCCAGGTGGCACCTATCTTTGTATGGAGGGGCCGGCGTTTTCCACAAAAGCGGAATCGAACGTCTATCGCAGTTGGGGAATGGACATCATCGGAATGACCAATCTGCAGGAAGCGAAATTGGCTCGTGAAGCGGAGATTTGTTACGTGACCGTCGCCATGGTGACTGATTACGATTGTTGGCATCCTGAACATGATCACGTGACAGTAACCGACATCATTGCCAACCTGACCAAGAATGCTGAAAATGCGGCGAGCTTGGTGGCCACCTTCGTAGGTGCCTTTCCAGACTCTATGGATTGCAAATGTCATTCCGCATTGGCCAATGCACTGATCACCGACAAGACAAAGGTTCCTGATGCTACCAGGAAAAAATTGGAGCTGATCGTTGGCAAGTATTTCGCCTGAAGAGTTAGCCCGGCAAATCTTGCAAGAGTGCATTGCCGGGCATCCTTGGTCCAACACCGCGCTTGCTGCTTTGGTTAAGGCATGCGACCGTCCAGAAGGGACGCTTGCTCTATTCGCCGGACTGGTTGAACCTCTCGGCGACCTTTTTGAACCGCCGCTTGCCGATAGCTATGTTGAGATTTTCTCCGAAGTAATTGCCCAGTCTCTGGTTGGACAAAACGCACCTGCGCTCCGCGAAAGATATCGGCTAATTAGAGGTCCCCGAAAATATCAAGGCGGATTGGTCCAAAAGGTTTTTGTGCTGAGCCGGGTCACCCTCGGTGCCGACATTGCAATCACCAGCCAGTTCCTGCAAGCCGCTTGCGCTATCTTCCCTAACGCTGAAATCTACTTTGTAGGACCTCGTAAAAACTTCGAGATGTTTGCCGCAGATAGGCGCATCCAACTGGTCGAAGTCCGCTATAGCCGGGCTGGATTGTTGGTTGAACGATTAGAATCCGGGATGAACTTATCCCGAGAGTTGCAATCGCCAAATTCCGTTATCCTCGACCCCGATTCGCGCCTTTCCCAACTCGGCTTGCTACCAATGGGCAAGGAGGATAACTATTACTTTTTTGAAAGCAGATCCTTCGGTTACCCCAGCGAACTGAGCCTTGGACAAATAACGGGCCAATGGTTAAATCAGGTGTTCGGATTCGAAGGTACCATGCCTTGGATCAATCCCATAGGGATAGCTTCTTCGGCTCCTGTAGACGTTACCGTCAGCTTTGGGTTTGGAGACAATCCGGCAAAGCGAGTTGGCCCTGAGTTTGAATTGAAAATGGTTGAACACATACGCTCCAAGGGTTTCGGTGTGTTGATCGACGAGGGCGGTTCAGAAGTTGAGATGGAGAATGCCAGGCGAATCGCCACCATCACTGGCGCGATAACCCATCAAGGAAGCTTTGCCAGTTTCAGCCAGGCGATCAAGGCCAGCCGTTTTTATTTGGGGTACGATTCAGTGGGTCAGCATGCTGCGGCATCTATGGGGATCCCGCTGGTGACAGCTTTCCGAGGTTGGATTGGTCCACGAATGTTGCAGCGTTGGACCCCATGGGGGCGCGGGATTCGCAAGGTTGTTCCCTTGACTACGGAAAACTCCGACGAAGTACTTCAGCGCGTAATTACTGAGGTGGATCAGCTCTTAATGCAAAAGGGAAAACCGCCAGAGTGACTTGAGGTCACTTCAGGGCGGTTATTCCTTAATTCTTGTTGCTACAGCAGAAAGGGACTAGTCACCCCAAACAGCCATACCAGCCTTCACGTTGGAACGAACTTTCATTTTGATCTCCTTGTTATTTAAACCAAATTGGCAATTCACTCAGGTGTTTCACCTATTTGGCATAGGTGAATTATAAGGGAAGGGATAAGAGTGGGGGTATCGGACTACCCCTATCGAAAGGTAAGGATTGTTCTGATGTTAGTACCAAAGAAAAACCTCTGGCACCGGCCCAGAGGTTTTTCTGTTTCAAATCATGCAAAGCAGTAAAAGGTTATTCACCCCAAACAGCCATGCCAGCCTTCACGTTAGATCGAACTTTCATATTTCCTCCATGAGTTAGCAAATCAAAAATCGATCTTAAGGGAAACCCCGTAGGTCTTCTCTAAGGTCAACCATGTAGCATAATATACACCCTTGGGGATACGTAGTGCAACTATCTTTCATAAGGTATCGATAGAAAGTACTAAGAAAAGAAAAAGCGAAGACCGAAGTCTTCGCTTTTCATCTAGCTATGCTTAAATGGATCGGTTTAGAAAACCCTTGTTGATACGAAGTTAACAATAACACGGGTGGATGAGGATACCCCCTTGGAATTGGTAACTGTCAGCTCAAATGTATACGTACCGAACTGCTCACCTAACTGAACTCGGGTTCGCTGAGAATTTGGCTCCAAAATAGCAGCCGTTTTGTCGACGATGCGCCAGCGGTAGGTTAGTGGCAATCCATCAGGATCGGTGGATTGGCCTGCATCCAACTGGAATTCCCTGTAAAGAGTGTCGAAGTTGGGGCCAGCATTGGCGATTGGTGCCCTTGGAGCTTGAACCTGATTAACCTTCACAAGTACTTGGCAGGTTGTCGTCAACTGATTTGCTCCCCATGCAGTAAGGGTATAAGTGGTGTCAACCGTTGGCCGCACCGTAATGGGGCTGGAAACTCCCAGTCCATTAAAGGTGACCACGTTGGCGTTAACGGCTGTGAAGCTGATTAACGCCGGCTCTCCAGCGTTAACACTCACAGGAGTTGCTGAACAGGAAGTCAGCACTGGCGGCTTTGGCGCGGCTGCTCGAACATTAATTGCAACGGTTGAAGATACCTGACCGTTAGGATTCGTTGCAGTGATGGTGTAGATAGTATTCAGCTGCGGATTCACCTGTCGACTACCACTGAGTGGCACTGTACCCAAACTAGTAATGGTGACAGTATCCGCATTTTCCACCAGCCAACTTAAAGCCGAACTCTGATCGGTAGTGATTTCTTGCGGCGAAGCATCAAAGCGAATAATCCGTGGGCCCGAAGAAACCGGTCCACCGGGTGTGCCATTTACTTGAACTGTTGCCGTCGCCGTTACGTCACCGAACTGGTTTCGAGCGGTCAGCTTATAAGTTGTGGTTTCCTTCGGCGAAACGGGCGTTGCACCGTTGACATTTACTTTGCCTATGCCATCGATTTCAACTGTATCGGCATTCTCCGTCTGCCATGACAGGGTAGAAGTCTGCCCCAAATTAATATTTGCCGGTGATGCCGCGAAGCTGATAATTCGAACCGCTGGTTTATCAACTGTGATGGTGATAGTTTCGTTGGCCTCGCTGTTACGATTCTTCGCGGTTATTTTATAGGTAGTGGTTTCCTTGGGACTTACCTGCGTAGACCCTTGGGTCTTGTCAACTAATCCGATTCCGGAAATTTCCACTGTGTCTGCATTTTCAACCTGCCAGTTGATGGTTGAGGTTGCGCCTGACTTGATAGTTGGCGGGTTGGCTGTAAATCTCAGAATACGGACAAGACTTGGAGCGCGCGTTGAGATTGCTACTCGAGCTGTGCCCTGACCACCGAAGTTATCCTTCACTGTGAGCCGGAACGCATAGGATTGCGAATCGGTGGATGTAAAGCTTGCCTTGGCCGATGTTGCGTTTGTAATGGATACAGCTGGACCGGCGATTTGGGTCCATTGATACGTGATTGGGTTTCCTTCTGGCGAATAGGAGCCCGAACCGTCCAGATTCACTAATCCAGAAGCAATACCCGCTTGATCGGGACCTGCATCCGCCACAGGGGGATCGTTGCCGGTGCGAACCTTGCGGGTTAGCAACTCATAACGAACACGAGGAATGTCGACGGGCACAGGACCGGTTTGTGTCCCGAATGTTTGTGGGCGAAGGAAATTACCAAACAGAACTCCGAAAGCTACTCGACCGTTGGAATCCTTACCGATCATAGTTTCATTGAAGCCACCTTCCACACTAAGTGCTATGTGGGTGTTCAGCGGTTTAACCAAACGGATGGTTCCGCCTGGCCTGTCGTTGCCCAACCTGCTCTTTAGATAAGCTAAATTCGCCTCTGCGTAAATGTCCTTGTAGAGAGCGATTCCTGTGGATACACCAATCTGATCCACTGCCTTCAGATAGGTTTCTTCGAACACGTTGCGGGTAATAATGGCTCGGTTCACAACCGCGTTGTTCATGAACGCCTTTGTCCCAAAAACACCAACACGTCCCTTGTTGAAAACGTAATCAGCGGTGAATGCTGCCTGTCCAAGAGTGCCGCCGTTTTCAAACTGATTGAATGTGACGTGCTTGAAACTGGAAAATAAACCCATTTGGGCGCGCTTGTAACGATTGACCAAACCGAAATCGAACTGTCCTTCTTTGCGATCGCGGAAGTACATATATTCGCCTTCTGATTGGAGCGCTGTGCTCTCGCTCAGCTTGCTGAAGAATCGTCCTTTGCCTGTAAACGTGAGTTTGCCATCAGCGGTTGGTCCTGCATTCAGACCAAGTAGCGCAAATTTCTTCAGGAAGTTATTGTCGTCCATGCCTGAGCTGGACCCTGATCCTTTGCCACTTCCAGAACCGCCGCCAGGGCCTGCTGAACCTGCCGGGCCAGTTTGACCGGTTGCTCCAGCCGCGCCTCCAGGGACGGGACCGAATTGTGCGGCCCCAGGATTTGTGTTGTTTGCGCCTGTTCCCGCTGGTGGGGCCGCCATATGGGCTGCCAACTTGTTCTTCAAGTCTTCAACATCGGTGCCGACTTTCTTAACATCGCCGCCAACACCGGCAAGCTGCTGCTTCATCTGTTCGTTTTCGCTCTTTAACGCACGCAGAGCGGCTAGAATGTCGTCCAGCTTATCCAGACGTTTCAGTACCTCGTTGCAGCACTGATCGCCCATTGATTTGTTGGCTTCCAATCCGCGGATCGCGTCGCCAATGCCGCCTGCAGAAATAGGTTTCCCGCTGCCATCGACAATAGTAATCTCGACGCGCCGGTTCATCAGGTCGGAGTCCAAGTCTTTGCCAGGAACCTTGGGCTTTTCATTCCCCATGGAAACGAGTTGAATTTGGGAAGAGCGCGCCCCATATTTCTCAAGGAATGACTTCACCATGGCGCCGCGAGCATTTCCCAATTTTTCGTTGTACTTCTTCGACCCATGCCAATCAGTATGGCCAACCAGCCGGGCTTTGAACGTAGGGTTTTTCCCTAGCAATTCTGCCAAACGGAGTAAGCTGGCGTAGCCGTCGATCAGCGTCGCCGAATCGAATGCGAAATTGATTTCTTCCCAATCATCTTTTGTTGCCGTAGTGCTTAATCCCTGCGTAAATGCAGGGGAGACGGTGAGGGCCGCCAGAAGGGCAAGGGGGAGTTTTGACCTTAACATTAGCGTTTGTGCCTCCAGTAAATAGACATAGATTTTTGAGCTGTGTTGCCACAGAACATCATCTGTAGTTTACCGCAAACCTTAGTACTATTGCTACTAGGCACAAAGATGCAAGGGTTTAAGAATGAGATTGATAGACGAGTTTGCCACTAATGTAGTTCTTCAGAATCTTAATCTTCTTGCTATCCTCATCGAAAGCGAACTCAATAATATCGGCTCGATCACCCAGGACTAGTCCATTTTGCCGGTCCTTTACCTTCCCCACTTTCGCGGGGTTTCTGGTTGCCATTGTGATTGCTTCTGACAAAGAGAGTCCACAAATCCTCATCAGGTTTGAAACTCCTGTGTCCATTCGAAGGGCTGAACCTGCAAGCCTGGTTTGTCCGGCCAGCACAACACGGTTGTCTTCCGTTAGATCCACTTCTTGTTCACCCAACTTGTAGCGGCCCGGTGCGGCTCCGGCCGGTGAACTAGCGTCCGTGACCAAAACGGATCGGTCCAAACCCTTCGCCCGCAAGGCTACCTTCAGAAAACTGTCGGATAAATGGATTCCATCCACGATAAAATCGGCGGTAAGCCTGTCCTCCGCCAACTGCTCCCAAATATAGTTGGGGTGACGCGGAAGAATTGCATGGGCTCCATTGCCGAGATGCGTAGATAAAGTTGCACCTGCAGACACGGCGTCTTGGATTTGCTGCCGGTTTGCACCAGTGTGCCCGATTGCAATTACAACGCCGTCTCTTACAAGCGCCTCTATATAGCTGGGTGCTTCGGGCCATTCGGGTGCCAGTGTCACCAGCTTCACCAATCCTTCAGTGGTATCCTGCCATCTTTTGTATTCTTCAAGGTCAGGTTTTCGGACACATTGAATAGGATGCGCTCCCCGCGGACCGTCTTCAGCGGAAATGTGTGGGCCCTCAACATGGAATCCTTCAATTGCAATTCCTTCAGCCAGCGTTTGTTTCGCCCTTGTCAAATTGCGCAATGCGGAAACCATTTCATCCCGGCCACCGGTGATAACGGTTGGATAAAACCGGCTCACGCCACATGTGAAGAGAACCTGGATTGAACGAGCGATTTCGGATAATAGAGTAAATCCGGAATTGTAGTCCACTCCGGCGAAACCATTTACTTGGAGATCGACGAAACCTGGAGCAAGATAGTTCTCATTTCTTATTAGCCCAGTCGGATTGAGACTCGCTTGAGTAATATACTCCCCGCATTCGAGGTGGACTTGTTCACCCGTGTGGGTAGTCTTTCCAAACCAATTCGTTGTTGTCATGTTTTATCCACAGCTTTGGCACAGGCATGGAGTACCAAAGCGCTGATTATAAGCTACAAATAGTCCTGAGGGAAACCCATTTTCTGCTAGCAATATACTGCTATACCTGCTAAAACTATTAAAGATTTTCGCTGGCTGATGTAGTCCAGAGCGCTAAACTCGGGGGAGGTGGCGTCTTAGGGTTGTGTTGGCTAGCGAATATCTACTTATTCAACAGTTTTACTTAGCTTCCACTGCAACTACAGACCACTTAGCAACCATCATCTTCAACTCTTCCCATTTTACAGGCTTGCTGATGTAATCGTCCATACCCGCCAACATGCAGCGCTCTCTATCGCCCACCATTGCTTCTGCGGTCACGGCTACAATTGGGATTCGGTTGCCCTCTTGTTCGTTTGCTCGTATCTGTCCTGTTGCTTCGAAGCCATTCAGTCCTGGCATTTGGCAATCCATGAAGATCATATCGTAACGACTTTGTTGAAGTTTTTCCAACGCCTCGTTGCCGTTGTTGGCCAAGTCGACTTTCGCTCCCAGCTTTTCCAATAATCTGGTTGCAACTTTTTGACTAACAATATTATCTTCCACTACCAGAACGTTTAGTGAGCAAACAGGCAAAGTGTTTTTTGATGTTGATGTCAATGAGTACAATCGGATTAGGTCACTGCTTTGCTCTTCTTCAATATTTTGCTGTTTACCAAGGGATTGCGCAATAGCCGAAACTGTTTCCACAAGGTGCCATTCCCGGATTGGTTTAGAAAGGGTAGCTTCGATACCTCGCTGTCCCCAAATCTGTGCACTGCTCCGCTGGCTAAACGGTGTGAGAAGCACCAATTTCATTTCACTCAATTGCTTGTCTTCACGGATTCGATTACAAAATTCGTATCCATCCATTTGTGGCATATTTTGATCTACAAGGACCATGTCGAATCCATGATTCCTGGCTGCGAGAGTGCTGATCAATTCCAGCGCACTCACTGGATCCGAGCATCCTTGCACCAGCGCCCCAGCGCCCATGAGTAGATTTTCAATAGTCTTCCGGACTGATTGGTTGTCGTCCACCACCAATACCGCAACGCCATTCAATTTTGCTTGTTGCGTTTCAACATCAGCTGAGTTTGACATTTTCTTGAAGCGTAGTGTAAACCAGAATGTTGAGCCGCATCCAAGCTCACTCTCCACTCCGATGTCTCCACCCATAAGCTCTACCAGTTGCCGGGAAATTGCTAAGCCGAGTCCTGTCCCTCCGTACTTTCTTGTTGATGATCCATCTGATTGCACAAATGCCCGGAAAAGACTATCTTTCGTATCTGGTGAGATCCCAACCCCAGTATCTCGAATATTGAACTTCAGACCAATGTGCTCACCATCTTCTTCTTCAATCACGGTTGAAACGACGATTTCACCTTGGAGTGTGAATTTGACTGCGTTTCCCACCAAATTCAGCAAGATTTGACGTAGCCTCCCAGGGTCACCGCTCACAAATTGTGGTATTGCTGCGGGGATCTGGCTGAGGATTTCAAGACCTTTGGCGTCACTTCTTTCCGCCAACAACTCAATCACATCCTGGATGGTGGCGCGGATGTCAAAGGGAATATATTCAATTTCCAACTTGCCCGCTTCAATCTTTGAGAAATCAAGTATGTCGTTAATGATCTCAAGAAGGCAATCTGCGGATCTTTGCACTGTCTCTCCAAATTCCCTTTGTTCACTGGTCAAGTTGGAGTCCAACAACAAACCCGTCATCCCGATAATCCCATTCATTGGAGTGCGAATTTCATGGCTGACATTTGCCAAGAACTCCGATTTTAAACGGGAAGCTTCCAGCGCAGAGTCCCTGGAATGCGTTAGCTCCTGCGATTGAACCAGTAGCTGGGCGGCTTGCTCTTCAATCTGAAGTTTTGCCTCTTGAGCAATTTTCAATGCCTCTTCTGCTCTGGTTCGCTCAGCGTCCGCAAGTTGGTGGGCCGCTTCAGTTTCTTCCGTCCTGCGCAGAAGAGTTAGTTCATATTCCTTTAAGTGCGTAATGTCGGTGAGGGTGCCTTCAAAATAGATTTGACCGTTTGTTGAATCCCAAACAGGTCTGGAATTCTCAAGAACGGTGATCTGGCTGCCATCCTTACGCCGCAATGTCAACTCCAGGCTTCGCAGGTCTCCATCGTCTTCCAGCCTATCCACCAAACGCTGTCGATCCAGGGGATTCAAATAAAAATCCTGGTAAAAATCGAGTTCCCTTAGGGCCTCGGCGGAATACCCCAACATCTTCACCAATGCCGGATTCGCTGCAATGATTTTACCTTCAGCAGTCATCCGATATACGCCTTCTAGGACGTTTTCAAACAACTCGCGATATCTGATTTCACTGGCCCGAATGGCATCTTCCGCCAGCTTTTTCTCGGTAACATTGTGCATCAGAAGTTGGACAGCGGGCTCCCCTTTGTATTGAACCGCCAAGGCACTTAACTCTATGTTTAATTGGCGGCCGTTGGACAACATTACCCGGGTTTGCACTGGCGTTTTCTGAAGGCTTAGATCCCCGTTTTCAATCGAAGTGCACAGGCGCTCTATTTCTGGGGCATCTTCAGCATGAAAAAACTCGAATAATCGAAGTCCTTGAAGTAACGCTTTGTCTTCAACTCCCAGTAAACTCGCCGCAGCTTGATTGGTGAACCGCACTTGACCCTGGGATTGGACAACAATTCCATCCGGTGAAAATTCAACGATCGTGCGGTATCGTTCCTCGCTTTCCTGCAATATACTTTCCTGTCTGAACAATGCGGTATTGGCGCGCCTGAGAAGATGAAGATAAAGGATAATTCCTGTCGCAAGCATGGAAGAAAATCCGATGCTTAGCGCCAGCGCCCCCCATAGAATGGCCAAGGTGTCGTTCGAAACTTGAAGGTTTGTCCCAGTGTCATGAACATACAGTTGAACACCAGCCTGCAAATCTTCCAGTGTCTTGCGCCACTGCCGAGTAAGATCCTTGATTTGTTCCGGTTCCAAATCCTGCCGAAGATGGACATCCAGCGGAAACAACAAACGGGCTGCGGCCTGAATTTTCTTAATTGACTCACTTCTTTTCTGCAACTCCCCTTTTTTTGTGGGAATCGTAGCAGAGTCCTGGGCAATTTTCTCAACCGTCTCCTGCATTGAGGATTTGGTCTCGTGGGTAACGCGCGTGCCTTCTGAAAGCCATGCTACGATGTACGATTCCAGCTTTTCCGCATGTTCCAAACGTAGAATGTCACTACGGTTCTCTAGCTGAATATGTTTAATGCTGTTTAGTAGATAAACCGATGTTCCAAAGCCAATCAACGCAAGTAACCCAGCCGCCAAACCCCAGGTTGAGGTCATAGCGGACATGGGGCGCTCTGGCCCGATCCTTGCTTTTGATTTCATCTCAGCAAATGATCGGGTGAATCGCCTTAAAACTTCAGTCTTGCCAGGGGTACTAACGCGCCTTTTCTCTAATCTCGAAGCGTTTCACGGCAATCGCTTTGCCGGTTTCCACGTCCACTCTTATTATCGTGGCATGGAGTTCCACGCCACCTTTGGCCGCTTCCATTCTTACCGGCAGGGCGGTAAGGAATCGCCGCATGATCAACTCCTTTTCCACGCCAATGACAGAATCATAAGGGCCGGTCATGCCGCAATCGGTCTGATAGGCCATACCGCCCGCAAGGATCCGTTCGTCCGCAGTTGGAATGTGCGTATGCGTGCCCACCATTGCCGATACCCGCCCATCCAAGTGCCAACCCATCGCAACCTTCTCGCTCGTCAGTTCCGCGTGAAAGTCAACGAAACGAACCTTCACGGTTTCAGGAATACTCTCCAGAATTCCATTCATTTTCCGGAAAGGGTCGTCGGTGGAGGGCATGTAACTTCTACCCTGCATATTGATCACCGCGCATTCCACGCCGTTGCGAGCCTTGCCCACCCATAACCCGGTTCCAGGCAGGTCTTCACTATAATTTGCAGGTCGTAACAAACGAGGTTGCCGGGGAAGATAATCGTACAACTCTCTTTTGTCCCAAACATGATTCCCCGTTGTCAGCACATCTAGCCCCAAGGAGAGCATGTCTTCTGCAATGGCGGGAGTAACCCCAAATCCACCGGCCGAGTTTTCGACATTGGCAATTGCCAAGCTGATTTTTTCTTCTGTGATGATGCGCTGTAGATTTTCAGCGACGATGTTGCGACCGGCGCTTGCAAAAATATCGCCGATAAAGAGGATGTTCATGCGGACACTATTCAATTCTTTGATGCTTATAGAGTGAACGCTGAAAAAACAACATCAGCCCCCGTCTTTTGACCCCATTTGTAAAACAAAGGGGGGAACCCTCCGGGCATTTTAAGGCTTCTCCAATGATGCCCCGTGAAGGACATCGGAGCTTGCACACCAATGCAACTATCGAGCCGGATTCCAGACGTATTGGTATAGGATCAATTTTAGAGACTGACGACATCCCGTCCCCTCAACGCCCACTCCGTTTCGATTCTAGCACGCTTGTTTTGAATTTCTACGCTAGAATGACATCGTCCGATAAACTTCGCGCAAAAATAGGAGATTCCACCTATATGAGAATCACTCGCCGCACCAGTATTCGTCTGATGGGTCTATCCGTGGGCCTACCTTTGCGAGCCGCTGCTGCCTCTGTTCCCATTCGATTACGTTCAAGAGTCGAGTTATTCAAAGGTTCAAATGTCTGGAATGAGGTCACCCTTACCGATTCTTTCAAACCAACACAATCTGCGGTCCTAATCTGTGACATGTGGGACAACCATTGGTGTTCCGGTGCAACCAAGCGAGTTGGTCTTTTGACGAAATCCATGGCCCAAGTTCTGGAAAAGGCGCGGAAAGCCAAAATTCAAGTAATCCACGCACCCTCCGATGTCATGGATTTTTACGAAGACTACCCGCAACGCCAGTTCATGAAGCAGTTTGCCAGGAATCGAGTAGAACCCGGGCTATCGCTCACTGACCCGCCATTGCCGATTGATGATAAACAAGGTGGCTGTGAAACTGGCGAAAGCACCTACAAAGCCTGGAAGCGTCAGCATTCGGGCATCCCGATTGAAGCAGGTGACGTGATCTCCGACAAAGGTGCCGAAATTCAAGGGTTGCTTCGTTTGCGGGGGATCGACACGATTTTCGTCATGGGCGTCCATACCAACATGTGCATCCTAAACCGCACGTTTGCCATCAAGCAGATGACAAAGTGGGGCTTTCGCTGCATCCTGGTTCGCGATCTTACCGACGCTATGTACGATCCGAAAGCCAGCCCATTTGTTAGTCACGAACAAGGCACAGAATTGGTGATCCAGCATATCGAAAAATACTGGTGTCCCACCACCCTTAGCGCCGATTTCGCAAAGGCGCTGGCTACCTCACGTCCTTAACTGAAATCGTGACTCCAGATGGGGAAGAGTTCCCTCCGATATTTACGGATACAGGAACATCTCCAGCGATTCCCAGCGGTATGCGCACGTTAATCTGCATCAGCCCGGCAACCAGATTGGGTGCCGCACCAGCGTATTCAATCGTGGCGGGTAAAGTTCCGATCCTCACAACCACCGGGCCTGCGGGGCGAGCCAGTGGAACGGTAGACAGCGTTCCATCTCCTGGTGTTGGCGTCACCGCGCCTTCTCCGGTTAGGTACAAAACCACAATGCTTCCAGGGTTCGCAGGATTAACGCTGCTGTTAACCGAACCATCCTGATTCAGCGCAGCCGCATTACCCCTTCCACTTGCATTGGCCGTGAAAATGCCAGGGCTTGTGTTTGCTACTCGTAATTGGAACGGATCGGAGCGGACGCCATTTCTTTCAACCGAAAGCTGAACCACACTTCGGCTAGAAATTCCGTACGGCATTACTCCAGCAATCTGATCCCGAGCTGCGTAGATCATCGGCGAAGGGATTTCATCAATAAATACCCGCGTATTGCCAGTGGTTGTAGACACCACTCCATTCGTAAGTTGGACTCCTGTTGTCTGATCCGGTCCAATACCACTACCGAAAATTGTGAAGATCATTCCAGGTACTGCCTCCGAACTGATGAACGAAGCAGCGTTTGTAAGTGATCTAACAACCGGCTTCGCTGCTGCTAGCACTGAAAAAGCGACAGGAACTGTGAGGGTTGGCGAACCATCTGCCGGGGTAAGAACAACGGATGCCGTATAGTCTCCAATGGGAAGAATACTTGGATCGACTGATACCGAAACGTCAGAGGGAGAAGTTCCTTCAGAGGGTGAAACGGATAACCAGTTTCCAGAGGAGATGCGCACTGTTGCGGTATATCGCGTTGCGGCGCCACCAGCAGTGACTCTCAATATCTGCGGGGATGGGTTCGTGCTGCCAACCCGATGGGAGAATGCCAAAGAAGTAGGAGATACAGCAAGCGAGGTGGGCGAGGTGACAGTAAGGGTTACTGGAATACTGATCTGCCCAGCCGTTTGCGATTGGATGGAAAGCGAGCCTGTATAATTTCCAGGGGCCAGACCAGTTGGGCTAATCGAAATGGTTACGGACGAAGGCGTAGTGCCACTGGTCTGCGAAGCGCGCAGCCATCCCCCATTCGATGTTGGGGTGATTGTGAAAGTTGTTGAGTTTTGACTTGCCACCACTAATTGCTGACCAGGAGGTAAATCCGATCCGGTCTGGTATTGGAAGCTAAGCGAAGTTGGATTTGCACCGATGTTTCCGGTTTGGGAAATGATCAAAGTGACAGGCACATTCACAGGACTGTTCGGAGCATCTCCAGATGTGATGATGACTCTCCCTGTGTAGGAACCAACTGCCAGGCCAGCGGTGTTTACCGAAACCTGAATATTTGCTGGAGTGGTCCCTGCCGTTTGGCCCAGTGAGAGCCAATTTCCGCCATCCGTTGTAAGCGTGGTTGCTGAGAAAGAAAAGCTGGAAAGTCCGCTGGATAAATTGAGCGTTTGCGATGGCAACTGCCCGCCCCCAATTTGTTGGGTAAAACTGAGTGAAGTTGGCGAAGGCACCAGATTGGCAGAACCAGTAACGTTTAAGGTGACGCGTATAAACTGACTGGCAACTCCTGCGGCATTCACTGTTACTGTTCCCACATAAGTTCCAGGGCCTGGAATGTTGTTTGTCAGCGAAACAAGTACAGTAGCCGGAGTGCTGCCAAATTGCGGGTTCACCGCCAACCAATTTCCTCCCGATAGTGTGCTTGCCGTCGCCGTGATGTTGAATGGTACTCCAGACGAAGTAACCGAAACGGGTTGCGGGTTTGGAGTTATGCCTGATCCATTTTGAAAATTGAAATCAATCGACGCGGTGCTGAGAACAACTTGATTGGAAGACAGAATGTTCAAGGTGACGGGAATCGTCAGAACAGCTACTCCAGCTTGGGTTGAGACCACAATTTCGCCATTGTAGGTTCCCACCGAGAGACCAAACGGATTCGCTTGGACAATAAATTCTCCTGGAGTGGAGACAGACGCATTGTTGAGCCTGATCCAAGTTCCACCTACCGGTGTAGTTCTCGCCGACAGATTAAACGTGGCATCAGTGCCTCCATTATTTGTAATGGTCACCGTTTTCGGTTCTGGAGTTCCGTTGGGCGTGGTATTGAAAATCAAATTGGTTGGATTGGATACAGCTCCGTTCACGACTGTGACGTTCAGCCGAATGGTTATGGTGATTGGAGAAACGCCCGCTGGTCCTGAAACCTGCAGGGTAGCCGTTGATACACCTGGTTGGGTGAAAGCAGCCGGCTTCACTGTAATGGTCAATTTGGCGGGCGTAAGTGAAGTGTTATCGCAGCAACTGAACTCAAGCCAGGAAGGTAGAGTGGACACCGCTGTAGTTGTGATTCCAACGCCCGAACCTGGCGTGCTTTGAATCGTAATGCTAGTGGTTTGATTGGTTGTACAGTTAACAGCAATTGTGCAGAAGAAATCCAAACTATTCGATGGGTTTGCAACAAGCACTGGCGTCGCACCAACAATCAAGGTATAGAGCCGGGTTGCAATCCGCCCTTCGGTATCTGTTGCTTGGATGTTGAATGAATAGCTGCCTCCTAAACTTGGTGATCCTTGTAGGGCTGACGAATTTCCATTGCCGCAACCAGGGACAAGAGACATACCGTTGGGAAGTGCGCCACTCAATATCACATAGGTGACCGGTCTGCCAACCTCTTCAGAAGAGCCGCCCGCAGCAGTTAGGCATTGGTTATAGGCGGTACCAACTGAGGCATTGGGAAGCGATGAGATTGGGCCAATTCCAAAGGTTCCGCGAATGATCAAGGTGACATCGCGCGTAGCTATGCGGTTTCCAGAATCCGTAACCTGTATCCGAATCACGATTCCTGCCGGGGTGGTGGAAGCGAGTGGTGTCCCGAAAATGCGCCCATCGGTAGCAATCATCTGCAAATTTGCCGGGAGCGGTGTGCCCACCACCGTCCAGATATACGGTCCCGTTCCGCCAGTTACGGTTGGCGTCAAGAGTGGGGAACTATTTACGTTAATCGTTCCGTAACCTACGCTATCGCCACCAATCACAGGATTGGTTTGGGCAAAGAGCGACATGGTCGCTAGAAAGAAAAGGATCGGTTTCATTGGGAGGAGTTTCATGTTCTGGATACCGGATATCACAGTTATAGCCTATACCTTACTTCGTTTTGTTTCAACCATTTCCATGTAAAGATGTTTTCGCGACTATGATAAGTTAATGCCACATCGCCTTTCTTTGGTCGCTATGCAAGCTGCTTTGCGAAGTAAGCAAATCTCAGCAGTGGAGCTTCTGCAGTCGCATTTGACTCGGATTTCTTTGGTGGATCCTCAACTCCGCGCCTTTGTGCGGGTGCTGTCTGACGAAGCTTTGACGTCGGCCCGAGCCTTTGATAACCGAGGAAATGCAGATGCCGGACCCTTGGGCGGCATTCCGATTTCGATCAAGGACAGCATGCATGTTGCAGGGCAACCAACGTTAGCTGGCAGCAAATTGCGAATCGGCCACGTTGCTAAAGAGGATTCCGTGGTTGCGCGCCGCTTGAAAGGCGCTGGTGCCGTACTGCTTGGAAAGACGAATTGCCCGGAGTTGTTGATGAACTATGAATCGGATAATTTCATCACGGGGCGCACGGCCAACCCCTGGAATCTGGAATTATCAGCGGGAGGTTCCAGTGGCGGCGAAGCAGCCGCTATCGCATCGTTCTGTTCCGCAGGCGGTGTTGGATCCGATGGTGGCGGTAGCATTCGTGTGCCTGCGCATTTCTGTGGCATTGCCGGATTGAAGCCAACGCCTGGTCGAATTCCTGCCGCCGGGCACGTGCCCGATTGCCTTCATCCTGGCGGATTACTGGGTGTGGTTGGCCCTATGGCGAGAACCGCGCAGGACCTAAAAGTTCTATTTGATTTGCTTGCTGGCCATGACGATCAGGATCCATTTTCCGCACCAGTGCCTGTTGGGCCAGGTGATTTGGCGGGGATGCAGGTTGGAATTTGGGAGCAGTTTTACGACGTCCCAGTGCTCCCTTCCATTCAAACCTTGGTCAGGAAAGCGGGCCAAGACTTATCATCAGCGGGCATTGACACCAGAGATTTTTCACCGGTTGGCATGGAACGAGCCCCTCAGCTTTGGGACTTTTTCTTCACTCGTCTTGCTGAACCATTCCTACGAAAAATGTATGAGGGCCTGGATGTGCAACCTCACTGGACGCTGATGGAGTTCTGGGCTGAATCTCCCCGGCAATATACTGCATCTCAACTGGTGGAAAAGATGGGAGAACGAGACAGATTGCGAGCTTCATTGCTGGAACAAATGCGAGAAACACCTTTGTTGGTTTCGCCAGTGATGTCGGTTGCGGCCTTCCGTCCACGGGAAAGGTCGTGGGTGGTGAATGGACAAACTATCCGGCTTTTTGATTCCACCATGTGCGCCACGCCATTCAACTTGTTCGGATTCCCGGCGGCTACAATTCCGTATGGCTTTTCCGAGGAAGGCATGCCTGTAGGGATTCAAATTGTGGGTAGACCCTGGGAGGAGGATCGAGTGCTCGCTTTAGCCATTTTGCTGGAGCAACTCCGTGGTCCATTTCCCTCCTGCCCACTGTAATTTCGTTGAAAAGTTTTCATGTACCGCCTTGTTTCCGCTGGGAGGCAGGAGTAAGATCCATAATGAGGGTTTAGTGATGAGATTTCGATTTCTATACTCAGCGATTTTGGTAACAGGCATGGCGTTCAGTCAAGACCGCTCATCGCGGCCTACTTTTGGCTATGGCAGTATCCTTAATCCAGGCGGCGTAAACCCAGCTCCTATCCGTGTTCCTTCAAGTGGTTTCACACATGCCGGAAACCTTGGCGCCAGTATCAGCGGAAGGCCAATTCCTGGCGTGACCACTGGCAATGGTGGGCGTGGCAGTGGGTATCGCGGCGGTGGTGGGGCAGTGTTGGTCCCCTACGCTTATCCGGTTGCCTATCCAGTTTATGTTCAGGATCAATATCCTATGCAGCAACAATTGCCTCAGCAGCAGTTCGTTTCGCAGCCTTCGCCTTCGGTGATTATCAACAACAATTACATGCCGGAAACTGCGCCTCGGCCGGTGATGCGCGAGTATTCGGCGGAATCTTTACAGCCACCCTTGGGACAACAGAAGCAAACACAGACCTCGCCTGAGGAGGCCGAGCCGACCGGAGAAGCCAAGCCTGTTGTCTATTTGCTCGCTATGAAAGACGGCAGCATTTATTCGGCAGTGGCCTACTGGATTGAAGATACGACACTGCATTACATTACTCCGCGGCATGATCACAATCGCGCATCTCTTGATTTAGTGGATCGCGAAATTACTGATCAAGTGAATCGGGAGCGCAAAGTTCCATTCAGATTGTCTTCACGCTGAGGCGGCGAGCCTGCGCGTTGGAGTTACGAAATTCTTCAGAATGCTCATGGCCACTTCCAAAGGCTGATCGCCGGCAATTGTAAGGTGGGCATGGGCTTGGGTTGGTAAAACGAATGCTTCGGCCATTGGGCGGACGGTAGCTTCGTATTGTTTTCGGACACATTCTTCAGTTCGCCCGCGCTCAGCAATATCGCGAACAAGTCTGCGGCGATAACACTCTTCGTCGGGAGTTTTGACGAAGATACTAGCTTTCAGCAGACTTCGTACTTCTGGATGATGCAGAGTAAAGAGGCCTTCCAAAATTACGAAATCATTCGGAACAACACGCCTGGAATGAGTTGCCCTGGTGTGTTTATCGAACAGATAAACCGGCTCTTCCACAGGACGCGCCTCGGCCAATTCCCGGACATGTTGGACAATTAGCGGCCAGTCCAAGGCGTCGGGATGGTCGAAATTGCAGGTGGCACGCTCTTCCAGCGGCAAATGATCCAGAGCGTGGTAGTAGGAATCTAAGGACAGAATTGGTGCTCCAGAAAGCGAAGCGGCCAATTCTCGGGCTAACTCTGTTTTGCCGGAACAGGAGGGTCCAGCGATGCCGATCAGATAGGGAGTCATGCAGGCGCTCCAGACAGGATAACAGACCTGCTTGGTACAATCACTAATATGAAAATTACATTCCTTATGAGCATTCTTGCTCTTCTGATGACAAGTGGCATTGCCCAAGCCGGCGAAAAAGGCATGATGCATTGCTTCGCTTTTACACCAATTGAAACCGCCACTCCTGCAGAATGGGACGCCTGGTACAAAGAGACTGACATGCTGCCCAAGAAGATCAAGACAATTAAGAAAGTCTGGTACGGCAAGTTGCGCGGCAATGGCTTGGGACAATATAGCGTTGATGCTGCAACTAGTAAGAAACTGATTGCTGGTGAAAAAAATGTTCAGGGCACGGTGAACCGCAGCGTTCGCAAGGCTGGGGCATGTTTTCTGTTCACAAATGAAGCTGCACTTGCCGCTTATGTTAAGGATCCCAATCACGAAGCATGGGTAAAAGCATACGAAAAAGTGCGGGTTGCAGGAACCACCACCTTCGATATTTTAGGACAGTAATCTGACAGCGCCCGGGATTCTTTTCCGGGCGCTATAACCCACCTAATGAGCTTTCAAGAAAACCTAGATCGCGTCCGGAGTCGAATGGATGCTGCTATTGCTAGGGCCCACCGCCGCTCTGAAGATGTAAACCTGATCGCTGTCACCAAAATATTTCCAGTTGAAGCAATTCTTGAAGCCTACGCAGCCGGCCTGCGGGAATTTGGCGAAAATTATGTCCAGGAATTTGAAGGGAAGCATCCTCAAGTAGCATTGCTTGAAGGTGCTCGCTTTCATCTTATTGGGCACCTGCAATCCAACAAGGCAGCCAAAGCAGCTGAACTATTTCATGTGATCCAAACTGTGGATAGCGCCAAACTAGCAAGGCGCTTGGACGCCACTGGCGCGAAGTTAGACGTGATGATTGAAGTGAAGCTTTCCGGTGAAGATGCAAAGCACGGCTTAGTTCCAGAAGGTCTGAGTGAACTTGTGGACGCAACCACAACCTGCACAAATCTGCGGTTGCTAGGCTTGATGACCATGCCCCCTTGGTCTGAAGATGCGGAGTTGGCGCGGCCTTATTTTGTGCGCCTGCGCGAACTCGCAGAACGTTGGAACTTGCCGCGTCTTTCGATGGGGATGTCCAATGATTTGGAAGTTGCCATTGCGGAGGGGGCTACCGATGTTCGGGTGGGGACCGCATTGTTTGGCAAGCGGAAAAAGCTGTGAAAGTTTCCTACTATTCACCGATGCCTCCTGCCATGAGTGGTGTCGCTGACTATTCCGGTTGGTTAGTCAAGCGCCTTGGTCAATTGGCGGAGTTGGAGATTAATCCGCAGACTCCGACCGGCCGCGTCATTTATCACATCGGGAATAACCCCATGCACCGGGATATTTATCGCACAGCCTTGGCACGCCCAGGAATCGTTGTGATTCATGACGCAGTTCTACATCATTTTTTTCTTGGCCTGCTTGATGAAGCCAGCTACTTAGATGAGTTTGTCTACAACTACGGTGAATGGACTCGTGGCCTGGCAATCAATTTGTGGAAGAATCGAAGCCGTTCTGGTGCCGATGCGGATTACTTCGATTTTCCAATGCTTCGAAGAATTACGGAAAATGCAGAATGCGTGGTTGTTCACAACAAGGCGGCTGCGGAACTGGTTCGGGAACATTCTCCGAACGCGCGTATTGAAGAGATTCCCCACCTTTATGAACCGTCTGGATCGCTGGATGGCGTGGTGGTAGAGAGGCTGAGGGCCGGATGGGGCGCAATGCCCAGCAGTTGTGTTTTCGGTGTTTTCGGCCACCTTCGCGAGGCTAAGCGAATCAATGTTGTGATGCGCTCTTTTGAGCAGGCTCGCAAAGTGAATCCGAAAATGTTCTTGCTATTAGCAGGTTCCGCTGGTTCTCTGGATATTGAGCGGGCTCTGGATCGTTGGGGCAGTCAGCCAGGAGTTGTGAGGTTAGGTCACACAGCGGAAAAGGATTTCTTCAACCTCTGCGAAGGAGTGGATGTTGGCGTTAATCTTCGCTATCCTTCCGCGGGTGAGACGTCGGGAATCACGATTCGGCTTTTGGGAATGGGCAAGCCTGTGATTGTTAGCGAAGGACCGGAAAACTCTACTTTTCCCGACGGTGCTTGTTTGAAGCTGCCCGTCGATGTCAGCGAAGAAGCGTTGCTCACTGAGTACATGATTTACTTGGCCGCGCATCCTTCAAAGCGGCATGCCATGGGACGTATGGCCACAAGCCACATTTCTGAATTTCATAGCCTTGATGTTGTTGCTCAAAGATATTACGACGTTCTGCTATCCTGAACTCTCAATGATGCAGACCGTCATTTTTTCGCTTGCCATCACAGCCGTTTGTTGGGGACAAGCCAGCGCCAACTACTCAACAACCATCGTCAAAATTCCCATGCACGACGGCATTGGGTTAAGCACGAGTATCTTCCGTCCACTGGGTGCGGGGAAACTCCCTACTATTCTTGTTCGCACTCCCTATGGCAAAGGAACCGGGCTTTCCGCCAGCTATCGGTTGTTTGTTCAAAGCGGCTACGCAGTGGTTGTGCAGGACGTTCGTGGCAGGAACGAATCCGATGGTATGTTCGATTCCCATAATCAAGAAGGACCCGATGGTGAGGATACGCTGAACTGGATAGCCAAGCAGAATTGGAGTGACGGGCAGGTGGGTATGGTTGGGGGCTCGTATTTAGGAATTGTGCAATGGAAATTGGCGTTGCGGAACAATCCTCATCTGAAAGCGATATTTCCCATAGTTTCTGGAAACGACGATTACCGCGACCGTTTCTATTCCCGCGGCGGAGCGTTTAAGGTTGGAAATCGCCTCTCGTGGATGGCGGCAAATCTTCGCGCCCCCTCCAGTAAGCCGATGGATTTTGCTGCGTATGTTCGCACTTTGCCAATGCGGATCGCTGACGTGGCCGCCACTGGTCAAGTGAGCAAACTTTACTATCAACCGGTTATGGATCATCCAACGTTCGATGATTTTTGGATAGACAAAAGTGTTCGCGAACATCTGGACAAAATCAAGATTCCTGTTTTTAGCGTGGGTGGCTGGTACGACAATTTCGTGGAAGGAGATCTGGAAGCATTCGCGCAATTGCGCAGGGAAGGGAAGCCAGCCTACTCCGCCATTGGACCCTGGCCACACAACATGAGCGCAACTTTTGAAGGGGTTTCGTTTGGGAGTGATTCCATGCTGCCGGTTTCAAAGTTGCAGTTGGACTGGTTCAATCATTGGATGAAGTATCCAGATTCCGCAAAAGAATCTTCCGGGCCATTTCCCGGACCTAAGTTGCGCCTGTTCGTAATGGGCCGGAACCGTTGGCGAGAGGAATCGGCATGGCCGCCAAGGAACGCGCTCACAACTTCATTCTTTCTTTCCAGTCATAAAGGGGCGAATACTGCTGATGGGGATGGCCGTTTAACCCTGCGGCCGGCATCTGGAGAGCATTCTGATACTTATGAATACGATCCGGCAACCCCCGTCCCCACATTAGGCGGAGCAGTCTGCTGTTCCCCAACTATCTTCCCTTGGGGCCCCAAGGATCAGAGAAAAGTGGAAGCCAGAAAGGATGTTTTGGTTTATAGCAGCGAGGTGCTGAAGAAGGAAGTTGAAGTGATCGGCCCAGTAACAGTTGTTCTTTACGTGTCCACCACCGCCACCGATACCGACTTCATGGCGAAACTGGTTGATGTGTTTCCCGACGGGACGGCTCGGAATCTGTGCGATGGAATGTTAAGAATGAGGTACAGGGCATCGCTTCGTAAGGCTGAACTAACGCAGCCCGGGAAAATCTACAAAATAACGATTGAAGCCGGAGTAACCAGCAATCTTTTCTTGCCAGGGCACCAGATTCGATTAGAGGTCAGTTCCAGTAATTTTCCCCGGTTTGACCGGAATCTTAACACCGGCGGGTCGGTTAGTGAAGAAAGCCGAATGAAAACCGCCCAACAACGAATTTATCAGGGCCGCAACTTCCCTTCAGTAGTACTTCTGCCAGTAGTTCCAGGACTTGGTTCCTTGACTGTGAAAGCCTCTCTCCCGTAAAGTTAGAAGTGGCCCACATGCATCAAGGCGCGGTAGCCAAGTGGTAAGGCCAGGGTCTGCAAAACCCTTATTCGTGGGTTCGATTCCCACCCGCGCCTCCAATTATTTTGCTTCCCAACAAGCGCACTACGGCATCGCGAACAATCAACCGTAAATTCTTCAACTGGCGTTCCTCTCACGGTGCTCAGCCGTCTCAGCGATTCAGATTCTATTCAGAACGCCAGAGGAGTTAATCGCCTCGAGGACTCAATATGTTGGTTTAAGATCCGGGGCTTAAGATCCGGGGACTTAAGATCCGGGACGGTGGTGACAATTACTACTCACATTGAAGAACCAAGGGAGTTGGCTCTGGAGATTGTTACCACAGTTCTGGATTTTCCTCGGGATTTAAGTTGAAAAGCATTTCCTTGACGGTGAAAGCCTCTCTCCCGTAGAGTTGTAGTAGGCCACATGTGACAAGGCGCGGAAGTCAAATGGTTAGGCAAGGGTCTGCAAAGCCCTTATTCGTGGGTTCGATTCCCACCCGCGCCTCCAATTCTCTTGCTAGTTAGCTAGTTCTTCATTCATGGGTCTTCCAATCAATCAAACATCATCAAATGCAAATTTCGGCCAAGGGAACCCGTTCTTTTGTCTGAATCATTCGGTGTCTGGCGGAAGAACTGCCTGGCCTGAATTCGTATTGTTGGCTTCCGAGGCAGGTTATGCGGGAGCCGATTTCACGTCTGCGGATTTGGAACGCGTTGGGGTTGAAGCTGCAATTGAGTTGTTGGCACAATGCGGTGTAATGGCCGGCTTTGGCAAGTTGCCAGTGGAATGCAGACTGGATCAGACATTGTTTGAAGAAGGGTTCCAATCCTTGGAACGGCAAGCAAGTGAAGCCAAACGGATCGGATGCCATGCAATGGGCTGTTCCTTGTTTCCTTCAGCAGATGTTCCCTTTGATGACTACTACAAAATTCAGTTGACCCGATTCCGGCGATGTGCTGAAGTTTTAGAAGCCAACGGCTTGAAACTGGCCGTGGAATTTGTTTCTCCCTTGCACACTCGAAGAAAGAGAGCCCACGAGTTTATTTGGAACCTGCCGCAAACCATGAGGTTTGTCAATGATTGCGGTAACAACGCAGGCATATTGCTGGACGCCTGGCATTGGCATCATTCCAATGGAACGGTGGCTCAGATCTTAAGCGCGAAGGACCATATTCTGCATGTGCACTTGGCGGATTCTGCTGACGTCGCTCCAGAGGAAGTGGACGATATGGAACGGCTGCTTCCTGGGGAAGGCGTAGTGCGGTGGAAAGAATTCTTCGGCGCTTTACTCTCCATTAATTTTGATGGGGGAATGAGTCCTGAAGTGTTTGGGACACGGTTTAAGGGTTTGAGTCCCGAAGCTTGTGCAATGCTGACAATGGAGAAATGCAAATGGATCTGGGCCAACTACTGACAGAGCAACGCAATGAAGCTAGCCGTAAAATTGACAGAGTGTCAACTTCCCGGATGCTGGAAATTTTCAACACAGAGGATCAAAAGGTGGCTGCCGCCTTGGCTGGCGCAATTCCACAATTGGCGAAGGCGGTTGATCTGCTTGCAGACCGGGCATCGAAAGGCGGAAGGCTATTCTACATCGGTGCTGGAACAAGCGGACGGCTAGGTGTATTGGATGCCGCAGAATGTCCGCCAACCTTCAACGTTTCTCCGGAAATGGTACAGGGTATTATTGCTGGTGGTGAGTCCGCGCTTTCGCGCGCAACTGAGGCTACGGAAGATGATCCTGCGATGGGTGCCCGGGATCTGCTGGCGCGCGGTTTTGGCCAGGCGGACACATTGGTGGGAATTGCGGCTAGCGGTAGGACTCCATATGTGCTGGGTGCTATTGATGAGGCAAAGGGGATGGGCGCAGCCACAATTGGGATCAGCTGTACTCCGAATGCCCAGCTTTCGCGCAAAGCGGAGATCGGAGTGGAGTTGTTGGTGGGTCCAGAAGTTCTAACTGGGTCGACCCGTCTGAAGGCTGGAACGGCAACTAAGCTTGCACTGAACATGCTGACAACTGGGATGATGATCCGGTTAGGATACACATACGGAAACTTGATGGTGAATGTTCAGCCCAAGAATGAGAAACTGGTGGACCGGGCTTTGCGCATAATATCGGAAGCAACTGGAGCGGATCCAGTGCGAGCGTCGGTGCTGTTGGAACTATCAGGGCGTCAGGTGAAGACCGCGATAGTGATGGGTTGTTTGGAAATTGGCCGCGAAGAAGCGGAGCAGAAGTTGAAACAAGTTTCAGGTCATGTATCGATAGCATTGGGCAAGTGAAGGAAATTGGATGGACAAGTTCTTAATTGATGGTGGGGTTCGATTGGTAGGCCAAGTGAGTGCCAGTGGGGCGAAGAACGCTGCACTACCTGCCTTGGCTGCTTGTTTGCTGACGTCTGAACCGGTGGTGCTTCATTGCGTCCCAAGGGTTCGGGACATTCGCACCATGCAAAGTCTGCTGGTGCATACGGGAGCGGATCTGGTGGAGGAAGGACCTTCCACTGTACGCGTAAGGGCGGCCAAGATTAGCGCTGCTGAGGCTCCTTATGAAGTTGTTAAGACAATGCGCGCTTCCAGTCTAGTGCTGGGACCCTTGGTGGCTAGAGCGGGCCGTGCCCGCGTCTCCATGCCAGGGGGATGCGCCATCGGTGCCCGGCCGATAAACCTCCATATGAGCGGACTGGAGCGCTTGGGGGCGGTGATTACGCAATCCCATGGGTATGTTGAAGCTGTAGCTGCAAATGGACTGAAAGGGGCGCACGTTCATTTTGACCGGATCACCGTGACTGGGACCGAGGATTTGATGATGGCTGCAGTTCTTGCGCGTGGGGAAACAGTGCTGGAGAACACCGCACGCGAGCCCGAAGTTGTGGATTTGGCCGACTTGTTAAACAAGATGGGCGCCAAAGTAAGTGGAGCTGGTACTTCAAGAATAGTGATTGAGGGCGTGGATGCGTTGCATGGAGCAGATCATTCGATTATCCCTGATCGTATTGAGGTAGGAACGTTCCTGATTGCTGGCGCGATCACTGGTGGCGATGTGACGGTAACGAATTGCGCTCCGGACCATTTGAGCGCTTTGATTTTCAAGTTGCAGCAAACTGGTTGCGAGGTTACTGAGCCCGCTTCCGGGAAGCTTCGAATAAAGGCGGGTGAAAGACTGCGCAGCGTTGATATGAAAACCGAGGAGCATCCAGGATTTGCTACCGATTTGCAGGCTCAATTCATGGCTTTGATGACGCAGGCCGAGGGCATTAGTTTTGTGACAGAAACGATTTTTGAGAACCGTTTCATGCATGTTTTGGAACTGGTCAGGATGGGAGCAAATATTCGAGTGGAAGGACGCCAGGCGATCATCGCAGGTAAGACACAGTTGAGCAGTGCTCAGGTTATCTGTTCCGACTTGAGGGCTAGCGCTTCACTAGTGCTAGCCGCTCTGGTGGCAGATGGAACTACTATTGTGGACCGGGTTTATCACATGGATAGAGGATACGAGAAAATTGAGGAAAAACTGGCAAGTTTAGGGGCGAGCATTCGTCGGGCCCCCTAGGTGAGAGCGTAGCCCAAACCGGCAAGAACAATATAACCCCAGCAGATCCATTCGATGACATAGAGGCCTTTAATCAGGCCCTGGGATAAGAATTCAAATCGTATGAACAATGCCACCAGAATGCCGGCGTAAATGACATAGGGGTTCATGATGTCGTCAGACCATCGCAGATAGGCAATCATGAAACCCCAATAGACTAAAGGCCAATTGCTTTCATTGGGTAGTTTGGAACGGATTGCAGCAATCCACAAAGTGATCACAACAACGGCTATCGTTAAGATGCCAAAGTCTGTTAGCCGCAAATGCATAGAAATTAGAAGGCCAATGTTAGACTAACATAGCCGGTGTGGGCTTTATAATCCTGAATTGAGGAAAACTTCTCTCCATACCCATAGTATTGATAACCGAAATTGGCTCTTAGTTTCTGTTTAAGGCTGAGGGAGATACGCATTTGGGGAGAGGTGAAGGCAACTGGAAAAGTCTGAGCCGCAATGAAATCTGCCCCAAGCGATGGCTCGGCAATGGAGCCACCGATTGGGCTGCTGCTGATGATGGAGCGGCCATCTCCCGTGTCGTTCACGCGGTTGAACCCGAAAAAGATATCCACTCTTTTTCGCACGTTGAGCCTTGTAGATAGGTTCAGAGCGTGTATGTTGCTGACAAAGGCACTTTTATCAGTTGAAACTAATTGTGAAGATCTAAAATAGGCCAGTCCGGACAGTGTATTCAGGTGGAGCTTGGAGTACCCTCCATCGAAAGAGAGCCAGGTTCGGGGAGTCCAAGTTGCGTCGAAAGAAGCATTTCTAGAACGGGAACTGAAGGCAGTGATTGCCGTGGAGTTGAAATTGTAGTTTGTCTTGTAGCTGGCAGTAAGCGCCAGTTTATTCGTTTTCCACTGTGTGCGACCACCTAGTGAGTGGTATTTTTTCTCGCTAATGGGGTAAATCGGCTTGTCTGTCCGGCCGGTTTCGCTGTCAAGGCTAATACGAAGAGTTTTTGAAGGCTGGAAGCGCAGGCCAAATAAACCACTATTCAAGTGATTGTTTTGCTCGTCAGGTATAAGCCCTTTAGCCGGATCAACATCCTGGTACTGTATGGAGCGAATTCGCCGTGACGAATGTTGATAGCCACCATAGACAGAACTCCATTTTGTAAAGCGGAAGGATGCGTCAGTTTGGTTGCTCCAAGTTTGGATTCCGAGGAACTGGAAACTGAGGAGTGCTAGATTTGCAGACCCGTTGTTGAATTCCCGGTAAGTGGAATCACCAGACATGCGAATGTGATAAAAACTTGTGTGATTGGTAATTGTGAGTTTGTCCGAAGGAAGAATGCTAAGAGTCAGATTGCCAGTCGCCGCAGGGCGATTGCCTGTTCCGGAAAGAGCAATCTGCCGGTTTGCCGCCGCTCCATTGCGGCCGATACCATTCGCTGATTCGGCCAAAGTGAAGTCTCGACGCCCTGCGGAGTAAGTGAACAATCCGTTAGTCTGAAAGACCTTGGTGATGTTCCTGAGAATTGACGCGCGCCAATAGGGAGTACTTCCCTTGTACGGTTCGGTGCGGCTGAGACTGTTTAAGGTCACTCGGTCATTCGGGTTGTTTCCGGCGCTGGGTACCGTTAGATTTTGATCCTGCAACTCTGTGTAGTTCTCCCAACCATGCAATAAATTGATACGAAACCCAAAAACGTTTGCCTGCCCCCCGAGGCGGTATTCGTTGCGAATCCGGTGAACATTGGCGAATAGCGTGAATTCGTCCCCACGCGAATCAAAATACTGTGTGGTGGAAAGTCCGGGACCATCTTGGACGTTGCGTGAGTAGCCTAGGAACAAGCGGTAGTTTGATTGCGGGAAAAGCGTTACGTCATGATCCTGCAATCGCCGGGTAGTGTCGAGGAAGTGTCGGCCTTCTGAAATTGTAAGGGCTGGGTTGTAATAGTCGCTTGAGCGCCAAAGAAAATCATAGCGATACAGCTTGTTTTTTTGAACACGAAGGAGAGAGAACTGATAGGGATCGGATCCAAGCCCTTGGACATTCAAGACAACCTCATCAAAGTACTTGCCCTTGCCGGTTTTGGAGTTGGCAGTTAAGCTGCCGGCGAGAAGCCTTAATCCGTTCCGGTAATTCACGTTGCTGCGGTACATACCTTCATTGCCGTCAACTGTGTAAAAACGGTATCCGGTCTCAAACGAATTGGTGACGTTGTAGTCCCCTGCATTTTCACCTCGAGATAGACCTGCTTGCTGCGGAGTAGGGCTGACCGGTGGTTGCGCCCACAAAGCGCTAGCCGTGAGTAGAAGGATGGAATGGACTTTGGTTCGCATCGGGTTCCTATCGCAAGAACAGCGGATCCGAATTTGACCCGTGGATTCGGACATGGCAAGTAGTGCAATTCTGATATCTCGGATCGGCCATATTGTGGCTGGGCGATTGAGTCGGAATGCCTTGCTGAGTGCGACCAAATCCCGAAGCGCCATTATGACACTCCAAACAAATTGTAAATACTACCGGGCGGCGAAGTAGTTTGGCGTTCATTGAGCCATGAGGCGAATGGCAAGTTTCGCAACCGTCGATTCTGATTGCTGCATGCTCAAACGCAAAAGGTCCGCGCTTATCTGCATGACACTTAATGCAAGACTGCTCATTGGCTTGTGCATGCTCCATCATTCGTGGGCGAGAGCTCATTCTTGTTGTTGGAGCTTGTGCGCCATGAGGATTATGGCAGTCCGAGCATTGCACTACCCCTTCATTGACACGGTGCTTGAAAGGCATGGAAAATTGTGCCCTTACGTTTGCGTGACATTCAGAGCATAGATCGGCTTGTTTTGCCGCGAGTAATGATTTGGTGCTGGTAGGCTTATGAATGGAGTGGCAGTTGTTGCATGCGACATTAGCCTGCGTGTGACTACTTCTTTGAATATTGTGACGGCTTAGATCTTTAGCATGGCAAGTTAGGCATGTGTCCAGAGCCTGCTTAGGGGGCATGATCGAGAAAGCCTTAATTGTTGCCTTTCCACCCTTTGCTTCGACATGCTTCCTGGCAGGACCGTGACACCCTTCGCAGCCACTCTGCTCAGCAGAAATATCTTCGTTGGCGACACTCTTGTAATGTGGATTCTTGAAAAAAACTTGTGAAATAGCTGGATGACAGCCACGGCAAACCAAGTTTCCCGCGAAACCATCGGGAAGTGATTTGGGTTGATCTTGGCCGAAGGCTAATGCAAGGGCTAAGAACAAAAAAATGAGGGAATGTTTAGAAAAACCGGCCACCGTAGCCACACCTATTATTGGAACACGAAACCGTCGTTGCTAGTTGTTACAGCTAGGCGGCTTCGTGTTAAATATTGATGGTTAAGGCTAAAATACGTAACTGATTCCAGCCAGCGGAGTGAAATCATGCACAAGCCCGCCGGGGCTGCCACCAGTGGTTGGAAGAATTACTTTGCCTGGAAATGGTGTTAGAGTATCACGGAACTCCACTCGGAAATTCAGATTGCGCCCGATGTTCATCTTGACACCTGCGCCGAATGTCATCATCGGTTGCAGTTCGTTTGTGCGAGAGAGCACTGCTATTCTCGTGAGCGTCGATTGAAAGGCACGCTCTGCACCTGTTCCCTCATATCGTTTTACTCCGCCTCCGGCTAAGACGTAGGGCCGAACTTTTGATCCGAGCGGGCTGAAATGGACTAGAACGTCGTAGTGAATTGAATGGCTCCTTCCACCGAAACTGACTTCTTGTCCGTTCCCTTTAAGTTTGTAGTCGCCAGTTTCGAAATCGTAGCGAAACTCGCCTCCGACTAGTCGGTACATGTTATGGCCCAGCCAAACGCTGCCCATTATCCCTCTGGGTAGGGATGCATCAGCTGATCCGCCTTGACCTTTAATGGTTCTTGCCGGTGAGAAACTGCCGCCGATTCCACCACCGAATTCGAATCGAGCTTCATCATGAGTCTGGGGTTTCGGGGATTGAGCTGACGCGAGTTGAGGCGTGCCCAAAAGCAGTAGTCCAGTAAGGACAGTCTTGAAAATCAGTCTTATTGTCCGCATATGAGATCCTATCGTCAAAGTAGCCTTAGAACTTTAGTCCCAATTAATCGACTACCCTTACATTTGCTCTAGTGGAGTTTCCAGCCTGAGTCACGACCAACGGAATAGAAATGCCTGAAGGCACCCTTCGGTTTATGGCGACATTAATTTGGTAGACCCCGACTTGACCCGGTGTAAGACCAGCGAATGACACAGGTAGTGGAATCCCTCCGAGGGTAACAACGGGTGCAATCAGAACCGAAGGGAGTGGGTCGGACGGAGTGGGTACTCCGGCTTCTACAACTGGAGTTGTGTTGCCCATGCCGGAAAGATAAATTGTGATGGTATCGTCCTTATGAATTGGATTAGATAAAGTCACTAACTCATTGTTTCGGGAACGGATAATAGCCGGGATATCGGTATCCGTTCCAGCCGTTCCGTTCCGGAAAATGCTAGGAGCTGCCGGCAAAATCGTTAAGTTGAAATTGTCGCTCACGCCACTTGGAGTATGCAGTACCAGGGTTACATTTCCATCCACTTGATATGGCAATTGGGCATTAATCTGCGTTGGCGAGACGAAAAGAACAGGCAACGGCAACCCGTTCACTGTGAGGCAACTTTCTCCGAGTGCGGTTGGAAGTGGCATTTGACTTGTTGCGATGTTAACGGGACTCAAATCAGTACCGATAATGCTAACCAAGCTACCGGGTGCGACTGTTGCATTTTGATCTGCGGCGTTTCTTATCTGCGTCAATCGAGGCGCGTTTGTTGAAGCATCATAGTTCCAGGGCAACACGGTGAATCCGCCAGTTGTTAACACTACTACTGCGTTTCGACTGTAGAGCGGTGCCAGAGTGCGCGTAAATGGTAGTTTATTGCTCAGCGCTGTCGTATCGGCAAGAATTGGAGCTTCAATGATGCGAGTGGCGGGAGATTCTCTTTTGAGGACATCCACACGTTGCATCATTCCTGGACTCGATGCATCCTGTGCACCGACACGTAGTCCCGTTTGGTCTACAAAGGCGAATCCCGAGCTAAAACCGACACTTGTATCCATGGTTCGGATCGGCACAAGCGAAGAATTCAGTAGCAAATTCCCAACAACGAATTGATCGAAGTTGGAGGCTGCAATAGCACCTGAAACGGGAGTGTCCAATTTTCTCGAAATGGTGAACGAGTCGGCGCTAGAATTGTAAAGCATAAGAGTTCCGTCGGACTGCGCTAGCAGAATGGAAGAGCCATTAGCCGAAGCGACAAGGGTTGTCGCGACGTTTATGTCATTCTTGAACACGCCTAAAGTTTGTGGCGTAGATACTCGACGTGAAGCAACGTCGATTTTGTCGATCAGCGCGGCAGGGCTGCCCAATTCGTTGCGCACTGAAACTAAACAGGTGCTACTTGCGCAGGCTATGGAACGGGGGGCATGACTTCCGGGCATGAAAATTGGTGCGACTTCCTGCAGTGTTTCCAAATCGTAGACTCGGATTACTCGGCTTGAATCATTTGCGATCAACAAAAATCTTCGGTCAAATGTGATTGCCATTTGTAAAGGATTCGTCGATGTCTTGAGGGTTGCGATTTGGCTATAGGACGCGCCGTCGAAAACCAAAACTTGGTTTTTGTCCTGTCGGAGAACGAAGAAGCGATCACGTGTCGGGTCTGACAAGACGTCGACCAGAGTCCCTGGAACGTTAATCGATGTTCCTCGCTGGTCTGGTTCTTTGGCGTTGACCATTACACGAACATCGGAAGGAAGATTTACAGCATCGGTTGAACTGATCTTCAGTTTGACTGAGGATGTTCCTTTTCTGCTGCGGAATGCTTCCTGATCAATACGAATGTTGATAGTCGCCGGGGTCACTCCAGAATTTGGTGAGACTGTGACTCCGCCATTGTCGCTCGCGATTGAGAATGGAACGCGGTTGCCACCTGGATCAAGGATCGTGATTTGCTGCGATGAGGTTTGTCGGTCGCAAAAACTACCCTTGAACACGACATCTTCCACATTCGCACGGACACGTGGAACTTGCGCCAAGGAACCAATTGGAATCACGGCAACTCCACTGTCCGAAATTGAGTACATGAGGCTTGCATCGGAACTCAATATACTCTTCCCCGTAAGGTTTTCTGGAAGTTGCAACTTTTCTAGAATGGTCAAGTTATCGGCGTCCTGAATGTAAAGAATTGGTGCAGTCGAAGCCGTAGTTGCTGTTCCCCCTGATCCCCCCGCCCCTGCCGCCGCGTTTGTAAATTGGGAGTAGATTAAACCTCGGCTTGAATCGATGGCATGAGTGCCAATGTTTAGTTTCCCGCTTGGACTTGGGAATGTAGCGATAACGTTTAAGTTTGAGGCATAGTAAACCCAACCTACAATGTAGTTTGACCCGTCACGGCTCACACTCAGACTGCGAGGGCCTAATGCTGGAGAGTTAATCCAACCCGCGGTGATGAGAGACTTGGTATTAACGTTATAACGGAAATGAAGCGTGTTGGTGTCGGATCCCCCCGCGACAACGCCATAAATAACACTAAGATCGCCAGATGCACCCATCGAACTCGCCACAATGCTCGACGGCGTATCGCCAGGGCCTGCGGGAAGTGGCTTGGCTGTTAAAGCAGATGTTGATAGCGTCTCAATAGCTCCCGTTGTTGGGTCGAGTAACAAGAAACCAGTGTTCGTCACAACCAACGCTCTTCCGTCGATTCCGAACTGAACCCCCAGTGGCGCGCTTGTTGTTGCGAAAGTTTGTCTGCCATTAGTATTGAGATCGATTATGGTAAGGGCGTTATTGGGACTTGCCGGTGCCACAAATGGGGCGAAATGGGCGACAACCAGGTACCGACCGTCAGGAGACAACGACAATCCGCTTGGCTCAGCAGCTACGTTCAAAGAAGTCCGAATACTGTAATCACCGAGAGATATCACGTCAATCCTGTTGGCTGTGTAGTTGGCAACGTAAAGCACACGTCGGCTTTCGTCCAGAGCCAGGTCCGCAGCAAGGCCGCCAATCGGGACTACTTTCCCGAGGGTTGCCGCACTGCTCATGGCCGGCAGTAAAAGTAGGCAAATTGTAATAGTGCGAAATATCTTCTGAAACCGGATTTGGGCACGCATTGTATTGGAACTCATGGGTCGTCCTAAACTCCCTTTTTAAAAACTATCGGAAGAATCGTCTTCCGTCATTAGCTCGGGCGAGCATCCATTGATGGGATACTGTTCACATTTCGTTAAAAAGTTGAACATGATCTCCGGGTTTTAAGGGCCGGAGACCATGTGAAAAACGGTCTACAACAGCTATCTACTCTTCTGTGTTGCGGCGACGGAGAATAATCAACCCCAAAAGGGCTGCCGCCATTACCGAGCACACTATACGAACCATACCTGCATCCATTGTTTTGTCCTCTCCTTTTTCCAAATCTAAAAACATAACTACATGCTGTTCATCATGGGAAGTAGTTCCCGAGTGATCTTAATTACCATTGGTCCGACTGTGACCACAAAGAGCGATGGCAAAATGCAGAAGAAGATTGGGAAGACCAGCTTTACGCCAAGTTTCGCCGCCTTCTCCTCGCAAATCTGGCGCGCCTGGACGCGCATATAGTCGGCATGTGCTCTCAGAGACTGGGCAATGCCTGTCCCGAAACGATCTGCTTGGATAAGTACAGCGACCAGCTTCTTCAAATCGTCGGCATTGGTTCTTTCTCCAAGATTCCGAAGAGCTTCGGCGCGCCTCTTGCCTGCTTTTAACTCCAAATTCACCAAAGCGAATTCTTCACTGATTTCTGGATGTGCGTGTTCCAACTCTTTTGCCACTTGAAGAATCGCTTGATCAAGACCCAAGCCGCTTTCAACAGAAACCACCATCAGATCTAGAGCGTTCGCTAATCCTCGTTGAATTTGCTTTTGTCTTTTAGCCGCTTTCAATTTGACGTATTCGTTAGGACCCCAAAATCCAGCAGCGGCTGACGCCAACACAAAAGCGATCTTATAAGTTGAGTCGGATTCGGCTTTGGCAATAATTCCGCTTGCCATCAGTGGAAATAAGACGGCCAAAACCACTTTACATCCGTACAAAATGGGAAGTGCATTCTCGTTCTTGATTCCTGCGCGGATCAATTTCCGCTTCATCACCGTAACATCTTTAGGTGAGTCGGGAATCATTTTTCCCATACGAAGAAGAAAGTCACGGAGCAAAAGGCTCGGGTGCTTAGGAGCTTCTGATTGCTGAAGGTCAATTCCCTTCACCCTCTCAATTGCTTCTGTTGGTTTTACATACAACCTAAGACCAACGAAGGCCGTGCCAGCCATGACTGCTATGAAAAGTGCGATTCCTAAGATAATTGGCATTCGGGGTTATACCTCAATCGTTACTATTTTTTGAATGACACCGTATCCAATGACTTGGAGTAGTATTGCTGTGCCCATCATGTAGTTGCCAGTTTCGTCAAGAAAAAAGAACCGAATATAATCCGGGTTGGTCCAAAACATCATTACCGCGACCCCAACCGGAATTAGAGTAAGGGCTGTGCCCGTCATCCTTCCATGTGCGCTAATTGCCTTGATTCTTCCGCGGAGTTTGAACCGTTCTCGAATGACATAAGCGAGTTTGTCCAAAATTTCAGCTAAGTTTCCGCCTGTTCGCTTCTGTAGCATTACTGCTGAAACAAAGAAGTGTACGTCCAACAGTGGCATTCTCTGGGCGAGTTTTTCGAGGGCTACTTCGAGAGGTAATCCCAGATTGTGTTCCTCGAATACCCGTCGGAATTCTCCACCAAGTGGTTCCTGAAACTCCTTATGAATCATCTCCATCGCTACCGAGAAAGCGTGTCCTGCACGCATTGATCGGGCCACGAACTCAAGACTGTCGGGGAACAATTCCTCAAACTTATGAATACGAGAACTTCGCGTTCGGATGAGATACAAAATAGGAAGTGATCCCAACACAAGTCCACAAACAGGTGCCATGCTTTGGAACTGTCCTGGAAGAAAGATCCAACCTGCCCCAAATCCTGCGCCAAAGGCCACAATTGAGCTGTTAACCAATTTCGCAGCTGTCCACTTTAGTCCGGATTGTTCAATCAAGGTTCTGAGCTTTCCCCCTAATTCAAAGCGATGGAGTATCTTCGCTAGTACTTTGGTTTTGTCCTCATCGGCCTCAATGAGCGCTGGGCCAGCCTTTTTTGCTTTTTCAGTTTTCTTTTGCGACCCTACTAGCCGGTTCTTTATCTTTCCCAGATCTGAATTATGGAGGAAATTGTTTAGAAAGTACCAAATCGCCAATGCAGCAATCCAAATACCAATAGCCATTGCAATGAACATACCCATAGTTTGTTTCCTCCTTACTCGATTTCCAGTACTTCATCGAACAAATCGGGCCGCAAACGGATGCCGGCTGCGAGAAGTTTTTCGTAAAATTTAGGTCGAATTCCGGTAGCTGCGAACCGGCCGAGAACTTGGCCTTGGGGGCCCAATCCGCGCTTCTCGAACACAAAAATGTCCTGAAGTGTCACGATTTCGCCTTCCATTCCTGTTACTTCAGTTATGCTGGTCACACGGCGAGACCCGTCACTCAGTCGTGCTGCCTGTATGAACAGATGAACCGCACTTGCGATTTGTTGCCGGATGGATTCCAGTTTCATGCTGGCATTCGCCAGCGACACCATAACTTCGAGACGTGAAACTCCATCACGTGGAGTATTTGCGTGGATTGTAGTTAGTGAGCCGTCATGGCCCGTGTTCATCGCCTGTAGCATATCGAGGGCTTCGCCGCCGCGGACTTCGCCGACTACAATTCGGTCAGGTCGCATACGCAAGCTGTTTATTAGCAATTCCCGCTGCCTGATGGCTCCGTTGCCCTCGAGGTTTGGAGGCCGAGTTTCAAGACGAGCTACATGAGGCTGCTTTAGCTGTAATTCGGCCGCGTCTTCAATTGTTACGATTCGCTCTTTAGGGGAAATGAAGAAGGAAAGGGCGTTCAATAGAGTTGTCTTACCAGCGCCAGTGCCTCCGAGAATGATGATGTTCATGTGGGCCTTGACCGCAGCTTCCAGCAGTTCCATCATTCCGGCGGTGAGTGCCTTCTTTGACACCAGATCGGAGGGCATTAGTTTGTCTTTCGAAAAACGGCGAATCGACACAAGTGGTCCGTCAAGTGCGAGTGGCGGAATAATTGCGTTTACGCGCGACCCATCCAATAGCCGCGCGTCGACCATAGGCGTGGATTCGTCAACTCGACGTCCAACCTGCGACACGATTTTGTCAATGATTCGGAGTAAATGGGAATCGTCTCGAAACGTAACACTCGTCAATTCAAGTTGTCCGCGACGTTCTACATATACCTGCTTGGAACCATTCACCAAAATATCGGAGATGGTATCGTCCTTCAGCAGCGGCTCGAGGGGGCCAAGGCCGAATACTTCATCGATAACTTCATCGCAAATTTGTTGCTTCTCGATGGCACTGAGCAACGTTGGCTCGGAATCAATCAACGAAACGAGGGCTATTCGAACTTCCCCACGAACTCGCTGGTTGTCGATCGTTGCAAGTGCTTCAAGGTTGATTTTGTCGAGTAGCTTTCTATGAAGGGTAAACTTCAGTTCTTGATACTCAGGTTTGAGCGCCCCTTTCGGTTTGACTGTATTCTTGAGCAGCCGCTGCTCCCAATTCAGTTGTTGTGGTGTTTTTGGTTCAATTCCGGAGATCATTGTGACTTCGACCCTCTATTTGAATGTTTTGATCCCATTGTCTTAAGCCTGCACCATCGCCAGTTTAGGTGATCCGCTATTGACGCTTGCTTGCTGAACGTTTTCGATCAGTGTTGCAACTTTGGCAGCCATGGCTTCCAATGCCTTACCCAGTTCCGAATCCTGGCCCATCGGTTCTCCCAATGTGACTACCCGGTGAAGTGAAAAATAGTCGTTCGGAATTGTGGCGAACACAGGCGTGTTAAACATTTTCTCCATGTCGCTGCTACTAATTCCGTCTCTTTTATCAAGGCGATTTACAATTACTTGAAATCGCTTATTCTCAAACCCAAGTTGCTTGATCATGCCAATTGCCTTGCGGGTTAGATGCAGACTGGGGAGTTCCGAGGTTGTGATGAGGAAGGTCACGTCCGATTCTGGAACTCCCAGTAACGTTGTCTTGTTGAATATCGAAGGCATATCCAAAATGATCCAATCGTACTTGCGTCTGGCAAACTCGAGAATTTCATGGAGCTTCGACTGGTCCAGTTGAACATGGGAAGGCTCCTCGGGCGCCGGCAGAATGTCCACTCCAGCAGAATTTACTGTCAGATCATTCCACAAGTCCGATTCGAGGTCCCCATCTGATTCGAGCAACGAAAGGACCGAGTGAGTGGTTTGTGTCTTTACGTAAAACCCGACTGTTCCACCCATCAAATCTAAGTCCAGCAAAAGCACTTTGCGCTTATGCATCCTCCGCAGGGCAAACGCTGTTTGAGCAGCCAAGGTCGACGCTCCAGATCCTGGTTTGGTACTGGTGAATCCCATGACATACGCGAAGTCTGGTTCGGATGTTGTGGCCTCAGGCCGAAGAAGCCGGTGAACCCTGGCGGCACTCTCCCCTATAGTTGCTGCGTCAAATGGAGCGTAGAGAAATTCGCTGGCACCCGCCCTAAACGACTTTACGAGCACATCGGAGTCATTGACCATATGAAGGCCAATTACCGGTATTTTTTGCGGGTTGGATTGAATGACCTGGATCATCTCCAACCCCTGTTCAAGCCCGGAGCTTAAGTCAAGGAGTACAACATCTGGCTTCAACTGCCTCAGTCTGAGGTCGAGCGCTTGACTAGTCAAAAAACTCTTCATCTCAGAAAGAATGTGGAATGTCCGGGTTATGACTTGGGTTTGCATGAAAGCCTGAGCCAACTCCCGGTTAGGAGCGATCAGCAAAGCCGTTAACTGTGTATCTCTTGACATTTCTATTCTGTAAGACGATAAAACTAAATTTCCTTCCTGTATTTAACGGCCTTTACGGAATAGTCTGCTTGCCAGGCTGCTCTTAGGCACCGCAGGAACTGCTGCCGCGACCGGAGCAATCGGGGCACTATCGACTTTGTTCTCCGAAATCGGAGGCTTCTTTTCAAAAGTTGAATCTCGATAAAACTCACGCGGGAAGTTCAATTCAGGTTTAGGATCGTTCTTTCCAATAGGTTGAACGATTTCAGGCGTGACAAGAACAATCAATTCCGTCTTGTTGCGATTCTCCGATCTGGTCTTGAAAATGTGCCCCAACAAGGGAATATTCGCCAATCCTGGGATTTTTGAAATAGTTTCAGTCACCCGCTCATCAATCAAGCCACCAATTACGAAACTTTGTCCTTCGCCAAGTTCTAGCGTGGTTTCAACCCTTCTGGTACCGATAGCAGGGATTGTGAAACCGCCAAACTGCACACCGTTGGCAAGATCTATGGTTGATACTTCAGGCTTGATGTAAATCTTGATTGTGTTGTTTTCGGTGATCTCTGGTTTAAAGGCTAGCCTGACTCCGAATTCCTTGAATTGAACCGTGACGGAACCTGAATTGGAACCACCCTGAAGCACAGGTACTGGAAATTCTCCGCCAACGAGAAACGTAGCCATTTGTCCATTGTTTGTTACTAAGTTCGGTTCTGCGAGTATTTGCAATAGACCCTTGGACTGAAGGTTTCTTACAAACACGCCAAAGTTGAGGTCAGGCCTGAATGCGAAAATGTTCAACAAGTCGCTCATGTCAATCCCGCTGCCTTCTTTCAACGCATTGAACCCTGGAGCTGCAACTCCTCCCGGATTGGACCTTGTCAGTGTCTTGCCGCCAAGTGCCATACTCACCCCGAATGCGCTACCGGAATTGCGATCAATTTCTGCAAACTTTACGCGCAATAGGATCTGTTTTTCAATCTTCGCCGGCGGCAGTCTCATGTTGTTTACTACCGTTTTCCCAAGTGGAGCCACCATCGCAGCAATCCGATCGGACACGGCCTGCGTGCTAACGTTGCCACCAAGGGTAACCGTGTCTCGTGAGGAAAGAATTTGGATATTCTCGTCAGGAAATGTCCCTTTCAGCAATTTGCGAAAAGGTTCGATATTATTTTCAACAGTGATTGCGTAAAACTCTCGTTGGCCAGTTCGTGACCAAACTATGAGAGTAGTCCCCCCCGGGGCTTTGGCGTTGAGGAGAATTTCGCGGGTGGAGACGGCCACGTAGTCAGCGATTTCCGGGTTACTGGTCGAAATTCTGCCAATGTCCTCGGGGTAATCAATCACTATGCTCTTACCCACGGTTAGCTTCAATTCCTGCATTGACTGTCCCCAGCTTGCTGAAGCAGCGATAACCATGGCGAGTGCTACACAAGCCAGACGTGGTGTAATCCCGCACTGCATTGTTTTCATAAATGCTTTAACCATCGACATGAAAATTCTCCCAATCCTGTTCAAATCGTTATGCTTCGAGTCCAGGCTAATTTGCCCTTGGTGCAACAGTGCCAACCGTTTTAATATTTCCCCGGAACTCAATGATTTCCGTAGGTGGAGGTGGCGGCGGTGGAAGCGCGGGTGCTACGGGAACCGGGTCCGCAGCTGCAACCTGGACTTGTCGTCGCACGATCGGTTTCGGTCGGGGCGGAGGCATGGCGGTACTGTCCTCGTTGGCGGCCTTGACCTTCGGCGCTTTTGTATAACCGTTGAATAGCTGATTTACTTCGCGTCCAGCAGTTTTCGTTACTTCATTGTCGTTGCCGTTGCGAAGAATCAGCTGAATTCTGCCCTCGTTACCAGCCAGTGTTAATGTCTCCGCTTGCTCTGGTGTGCAGAGAAGGGTTACTGTGTTCGCATTGATCGGCTGACCTCTGGAATCTGCCTGAATCGCTTGGCCTGCAGATAAAACTTGCATATTCTGTAAAACCGTAGCGGTTACTGTACCTTCGCCGCTCGGAGGGCGCCCAGTTGTCAGGACGTCCACTTTCATTCCAGGCATAACGAAGCCGGCAACACCAACAACTTCATTGACCCGGATGGTCACTGCCCGCATTCCAACTGGAATCAGTGATGGCAGCCCTTGATTTCCGCGCTGAGCAAGCCTACCTTCAATGATTGGTTCGTCCTGTAGGATATTGCTTACGACTGGTCGGCTGACCACTTCTTCCACTTTTGTGAATGCCCCTTTTGGAAAGGATTCGACTGAGACTTTCGTCAGTTTCACGTCGTCTGGCTTGATGATGACTCCTACTGATATCGGCTTCACCGCCACAACCAGGTCACGAAGATCTGTTTTGGCTTGAGATTGTTGAGAAGGGCCAGCCTTGCCGACCATCTGATAAAAGATGCTGGAAACAACTAGCGCAAATACCAAGCTAACGCCCAGAACCGTTAAAAATCTGCGATCCATTTTTCTAGGCCTCCAATTTCGCCCAAAGTGCCAAGTTTCCCTGGTTCATCCGTTTTGAAAAGTTTCTTCGAGGACACATGTAAAAACCTGCCCCGCGGTTCATTCCAACCGAACCTATAAATTCCCGATCAGTGCCAACCATACACCCAGCGTGATCGCCGGAGCATATGGAATGGATGCTCTTTTCTCAGCCGCTTCTGAATCTGCCGGTCCATTGCCGACCTCTTTCGCATCGACCCTGTTCGTCCGGATCATTGAAAGAAAGGCCCTGGTTCCTAGTACAAGCACAGCCATTAACCCACCGATTGCTGCTGCGTACAAAGCTGCATCGATCAGGATTGACGGTTTCCCAAGGACGGCACCAAAACCAGCCATCAACTTGATATCTCCGCCGCCCATTCCCCCGAGAAGGTAAAAGGCTAAGAAAACTCCAAAGCCAGCAAGCGCGCTTCCCAAGGCCGTTACGATTCCTTGACCGCCTTTCTCGTAAAGGTGCAGTCCGAGTCCACCCGTCAATGCCGCAAGCGAAGTCCAATTGGAAATTTGTCGACGCCAAAGATCTTCGGCGACAGCTGCAATTCCAACCCCAAACGCGAGAATGACTTGAGTTTCCATTTGTAGAACTTATCCGCGCTTAGCATTCCATTTTTTCAATGATGAATTTGTGGTCTTCATCAGTAGTGGTGCCAAGAAACCGCCCGCAACAGCGAACTCCTCCAAACGCATCCCAGAAGGCAAAACCCACTCTTTTTCATCTACCGCTTCCGTAACTGTTTCTACTAAAGCCGAATTGAGAGGAACGCCATTCTTGGAAGATTTCATGATTTGTCGTCTCTGATAGTTATTTCGGCCTTCTTGGGGTTTTTCATTAGGTCTACTGGAACTTTTTTCTCATCGTCCATCGAATGCCACACTTTGCCATAGATCCCTTTGTTTGTTCGCTTTAGAAACAAAATCGCATTTCCGTCATCCTCTAGGGTTTTCCACTCAGAGTTCCTTTTCAGAATGCTCGCCAAAGGCCATGTAGGTGGTATGAAAACGGCTGTAAAATTGTGTTTCTTCAGCAGTTCTTCCCACTCGTAGGAGCCCGAAAGAAGTGCGATATAGTCCTTGCCCAGAGCTTGGCCGTAGAAGTCGCTTCTTCCATCAAAAAACACCCTTACCTCAGGAAAGAACCGGTAAATCATATAGTCACCCCATTCATCCGGAGCAAGTACGCGCGACTCGGTTAGGAGTTTGGCATGCTTGCTCACCATTGCAATGGGAAACTTTTCCTTGGGGAAGTCCTGTGGCCATCTTTTCGGATCGCTCCACATTGCTAGCCCAACCACCGCCGCGACCAGCCATATACTGGCCTGCTTACATGCAGGTCTCAAGTCATCTGACATGCTTTCCAAAATGCGTGGCACGGAGTTTTTTGGTTTACCATCAGCCAGAGTGCGAAGCCAGTTGCTGATCTCGGCAGCGATTATCGGTGATGCGACCAGGACGAAAACAGAAATGTGTCTTACGGAAGCCAGCGCATTATGGGCCCAGAACAGGATTAGCAAAGCCTCCACGTATTTCTTTCGGGAAATCAGAAATCCAGCAAAGCCAATTCCAATAAACATTAAGCCTTCAAACTGCAAGACGTTTTCCTTTCGGAAACTTGGGGACTGAAATTCTTCAACGACGGACTTGATCCAGTCAGATTGCAAGTACTCAACCATGTGTTTATGGAGCGCGATTCCATATGGATTGATCACACTTGAAACTAGGCATAGGCCACCAAGAATTCCATAGCGCCACATCTTCGACCAGTCCTTGGCCATCGCCGATCCGATGGCAACCAAACCCAAACATGCAATCAAGGAAAAGAAACCGCCATGCAGATTCGTCCAAAGTACGGTTAATGGAATCAACGCCCATAGCCACTTAGTGGGCTTGATACGATCAACATCGATCAGAAACAGACTGACTGCAAGGAACAGAAAAGTGATCACATGCGGCCGGGCAAGATAGTGGTTGGAGGCCGCCCCAGTTGCTACCAGTGAAATCCCCATTGCAACCAGTGGGGTTGCCCCTCGCCAGATCATATGGCGAAACATGAGCGTAAAAGAAAGCGTAATGACTACTCCGCAATAAAGGACTATTGCTTTCAATCCGCCAAAAGAATTCAAAACCGCAAACCATACCTCTGAAAGCCATTCCCATGCGAACCACAATTGTCCGGGCCTTGAAAATGAAAAGAAATCTTCATGAATGAACTTTTTGTTCTTGAGAATATACTCGCCGGCGCGGATATGCCAACCAGTATCCCCGTCAGCCAGTAAACTATCCCAACCTGCAGGTCCCAAAGCGAACAACCAGGCGATGGTGGCGATGAAGAAGAAATCAAGGACTGTTGGTTTCCAAAATGGCCACTCAACTTGTGAGTTTGTCTTGGTTTGAACCGGAAAAGTGCCTGTCAAAGGATGTATTGATTCGGCCATGTTCTCACTTCGCTTTTCGTTTAGAAAAGCAATACGCACTTATCTAAAATTCGACAGATTGTTGTGGGAACCTTAGCTTTTTTGCTCAATTAATGTATGTGACAGCGGACAGCCAATAGAAAGCTATGAAGCTTGAATGTCTAGCGAGGCAGGGCTTTCCTCAAGGATCAATACTTCCTCGCCACCCATTAAACGTCGTCCTTGCACTGCCAATTCGAACCGGTCCTTCACTCCAGCTTTTTCGAAGATGTGCATGAGGTGCACTTTCACAGTACCTGGAGTGATGTAGAGTTCCTCGGCGATTTCCTTGTTTTTCATGCCTCGGCAAACAAGGCTCACAATATCGCGTTCCCGCGGAGTGAACCGTGGAGCGGACTTGCGGTTCAAGATATTGTTCACCTGCTGGGAAATAGAATTTTCCAGCCAGATATTACCTTCTCCCACACTTTTCAGACATTCCAACAGTTGGTAGATTGGGAACGTTTTCTTCACCACACCACGAACTCCCAATTGGAGCGACCGGAATGATTCAACTTCCGCTAAATCGTTAACCCACAACACTGCCCTGCTTGTCGGTGAAAGGAACTTTAATTCCCCAACGAATTGCAGAGTAGTCTTAAAACCACCATTTGTATCGAGCAGGACCACGTCAGGCTTCAATAGCCCAATGGTCGCGCTTGCTGATGTAACGTCCGAGGCTGTGCCAACCAATTCAAACGTTTCGTCCAGGGAAAGAACCTTGTTCAATCCTTCCAGCACGATTGGCTGGGACTCGCAAGCGAATACGGAGATCCTCTTCATTTCTTTCCCATATATCGGCGGGTTTGCGAAGTTGAATTAGAGTCTCGGCCAAAAAAATGCAGAATCAGACGATTGGTGGGTTCTGAAGATGAAAGTTGGTGGCATCTTCAAGTGCTGCGCCGGCCCTTAAAATTGTAGCTTCACTAAAGGGCTTGCCAATGATTTGTAAGCCAATCGGGAGGCCCGTTTTGTCAAATCCGCAAGGAATTGACAGAGCAGGGAAGCCAACCACATTAATGCCTCGAACAAAGCGAGTACTGGCAAGGCGAGTGTCCTCTTCCTGTCCATCCAGCACAACCGTGGTTTGTCCGATTTTCGGTGCGGTCAGCGGCGTTGTTGGCGTGAACAGCACTTCAATAGACTGGAACAGTTCAAGAAATTGCCGGCGGTAAATGCTGCGCAATCGCTGCGCATTCACGTAATCGGTAGCAGGAAGCAGCATGCCTTGATCGAGCAGTGCACGTACGTCTGCTCCAAAACTCGCCCTGTCCTTTGCGTGACGCTCCATCAATGCCGAAGCTTCTGAAAGCAGAATCACCCGTCCGATGACGTTGATCGCCGCCATGTCTGGAACGCGAACCACCTTGGCTTGTGCACCTAAACCTGCAGCCAATTGCACCATGGCTCGCAGTTGGGCCATCACCGTTGGGTCCACTTTTTCGGTGAAGAAATTGTCTGGGACGCCGATTCGAATACCTTTCAAATCGACGTTTTCGCCTGGAAGATAGGATTTGTTTGCACGGGCAACGGAAGACTCGTCACGCTCATCCTCACCAACAATAGCTGCAAGTGTGAGTGCCGCATCCCGCACACAACTATTCAGCGGTCCCATATGGTCGAGGCTGCTACCCAGAGGCAAAACTCCGTAGCGGCTTACCAAACCATAGGTGGGCTTCAGTCCTACCGTTCCGCAATATGAAGCCGGGATACGAATTGATCCGCCGGTGTCGCTCCCCATTGACATAAAAGACATTCCAGCGCTTACCGCCGCACCAGCTCCTCCAGAGGATCCGCCTGGAATGCACTCAGTGTTCCATGGATTTCGCACTGGTCCGAAATGAGGATTGTTAGAAGTCACCCCATACGCCAATTCGTGAAGACCTGTTTTGCCCACCATTACAGCCCCGGCAGCGTTAAGCTTTTCAACAACGGCGCAATCGAAATCAGGGACATAATCACGGTAGAGTAGGGAGCCACCAGTGGTTCGAATCCCTTTGGTCCGATAAAGATCTTTCAGTGAAATGGGAATGCCGTGGAGCGGACCATGATCCGATCCGTTCGCTAGTTCGTCATCTGCCTTTTTAGCTTGAGACAGTGCATGTTCTGCCGTCACCGTAATGAAGGCGTTCAGCTTCGGTTCAAGCCGCTCAATATTGGCAAGACATTGCCTGGTTAACTCAACCGAGGAAACCTTGCCCGCTCTCAGCGCAGCCGATGCTTCCACAATCGTCCTCATCAGGCCGGCTCCTTCAACACGTAGATCATCGCCGATTCCGTGTTCGGACCAAGCGATTGTACCAACGGCCGGAAGGCAGCTTCCAGCCCATTGAGGGACGGGATTATTTTATCCAGATCTTCATCTGTAACGGGCAAGTTCCAGGCTTTGGAGGTCAGCTTCCAATCTTTCATGCGTTCTGTCATTATAACCGGCTACATCTGATACAACATCAGATAAACGACTACTCCAGTCACACTCACATAGAGCCAGATCGGCAGTGTCCATCTTGCGATGGCCCGATGCTGTGGGAACCTCTCTTTTAATGCACGGAAAAGTGTGATGCTAGCCAGGAACGGGACAGTAGCTGCCAAAACTGTGTGTGTTAGAAGAATCGTAAAGTAGGCGGTTCGAATGATTCCGGTTCCCTGAAACTTTACCGACCCAACTCGGAAATGATAGACAAGGTAGCTGATTAGAAATATTACAGAACAGGCGAAGGCGGCCAGCATGAATCGCTTGTGCGACTCTATGTCTCTTCTACGAACTGCGAAGAATCCCAGGATCAAAAGTACCGCTGACATCGCGTTTAGAATCGCATTCAGTCCTGCCATTCAGCGCGCCTCCTTCAATAGTCTGCCCAAGTCATTTTTCAAACGGAGAATCCCATCTTCTTCGGAGGTTCCATAAAAGCCGCGTATGTGCATATTCCTGTCAACCAGAACAAAACGAGTGCTGTGTTCCATCGAACCATCTATATCTCCCAATTTGAAACCTTTCCGATTTAGCATGTGCAACGTTTCCAAAGGACCTGTAAGGAATGTCCAGCGGTTGGGATCGGCCTTGAATCGTTTGCCGTAAGCGGCCATAACCTCGGGAGTATCACGCGCAGGATCGATTGTAAACGACACCATTCGGAATCCTACACCTTCGGTCTGCAGGCGAGTCATGATGCTACTCATTCGTGGACAAGGTCCGGGACAGGTGGTGTAAATGAAATCGGCGATCCAGGGTGTACCCATCAGTTGGCTGCTCTTGAAGGGTTGGCCCTGCTCGCTTGTCAATTCGAAATCGGGAACAATTCCGTAGTCCTCAAGCGCCGGTTCCTTTTTACAGGCGGCAAATAGGACTAGAAAAAGTATCAGCCCGCGCTTCGGGAACTGGGTCGGGAAACAATCCATGAGGCAAGTACCACCAATAAGATGCCGAACCCTGCGGTTGCGGCTACACAAGTTGATACCGAGGCGTATTGATCGGCTTTAGGGTCTAACAATTGCCAAAGAGCGGAATAAGCGTAGGTCATCGGGTTGGCACTCATTACAGCCCTCATCCAGGGCATGGCCTTCGAGGGCGGAAAAATAGCTCCAGAAAGCAGCCACAATGGAAACAGAATCAGATTCATCATGGCGTGATAACCAGCGGAGGAATTCATTTGCCAGGCGATGATGAAGCCAAGAGCGGTAAATGTAAATGCGATTAGCCAAAGCATACCGGCTACTTTCAAAAGATTGCCGGTTTGATAACCCGCGATGCTTGTAAAGCAAAGCAGAATCAAAGATTGAACCCAAGCCATGGATGCTCCACCCAGCAATTTGCCGACAACCAACGATAGCCGCGGGGCAGGGGAGACCAACATGGAAAGTAGAAAGCCTTCATTGCGATCTTCGATGATCGACATGGTCGAAAAGATGGCCGCAAACAGCACCGTCATCGTCAGTGCGCCCGGGAAGAATACGCTGAGGTCCCCAAAGCCAGAGCCAATTACAAACCAGAACAAAATGGGCGAGGCGGCAAAGGCTGCCACTCGGGCTCTTTCGCGCCAAAACCGGATGAGATCCCGCCGCCAAAGTGTCCAGGTGGGTAGAAGGAAATTCATAGACTTGATCCAGTTTCCTTCATGAATACATCTTCCAACGTTGGTTTGTGATACGAAATTCCTCGCACTGCTTTCGGAAACGCCGCAGCAACTTCAGTCACAAATTTTGACCCGTCGTGGGCAATGGTGCGAACTTTGTTGTCCACAACAGTGCATACTTGTTTCCCGAAATGCAGAAAGACGCCTTGGCGAAGCGCTTCAGGGTCGTCGCTCTCAATCAGAACCACGTCTCCGGGGATCGTTGCCCGCAGTTGTGCCGGGGTCCCCTGTTGGACGGAAATACCCATATGCATTAGCATCAGACGCGAAGCCCGCTCAGCTTCATCCAATAGATGAGTCGTCACAACAACGGTGATTCCAGTTTCTTTGCGAAGCTGATCGATGTACTGCCAAAGTTCCAGACGAGCAACTGGATCAAGCCCCGTAGTGGGTTCGTCCATTAGCAGCACTTTTGGACTGTGCAGCAGCGCCTTGGCAATCTCCACGCGCCGCTTCATACCACCTGAAAGCGTTTTCAAAATACTGGAACCACGATCGCTGATCTGTAGTTTTTCAAGCAGCACGTCGATTCGCGATTTTAGCTTCGTGCCGCTCAAGCCAAACAAGTGCCCTTGACTGGTGAGATTCTCCTCTACTGTCAAATATTTATCCAAGCTTTGCGATTGAAACACCACCCCTATGTGTGATCGAACGGCTTGCGCGTCTGTCACAACATCTAGACCAGCAATGGTAGCTTTGCCTGATTGGGGGGATTCAATGGTCGCCAAAATGCGGAACATTGTGGATTTGCCAGACCCGTTGGGGCCAAGAATTCCAAAGAGTTCCCCAGCTTCGACGGAGAAAGAAACGTCTTCGAGTGCCCTCTGTGCTCCGTAATTTAGTTTTAAGTGTTCAACGCTAACAATCACAAGTTGGTCCGGTCAAGAACCATTAGACAATAAAGCAGAGGCAGATAGATAACCGATGCTTTAAGGACTCCACGAGCGTTGATCAATGAGCGGTCTGAGAAAACCTGCCAGCTTGCATACAAAAAGGCCATGCCCATCATCAATGCGCCAACCAGATAGAACTTTCCAGACATCGCATAGAAGGCAGGCAGCAGGCTCACTGGGATTAATGCCAAGGAAAATGCCACCATCTGCCGCGATGTGGAATTGCCGTCGGGTTCAACAACTGGAAGCATGCGGATTCCCGCGCGGCCATAATCTTCGCGATACATCCAGGCGATTGCGTAGAAATGGGGGAACTGCCACAGGAATAAAATAGCGAACAAAATCCAAGCTTCAACAGTCAATGCGCCCTTAGCTGCTGCAAACCCAATCATCGGAGGCATAGCCCCGGGCACTGCTCCCACCGTTGTCGATAGCCACGATTTTTGCTTCATCGGCGTATATACGAATAGATAGCTCACCAGCGTGAACAACCCAAGCAATCCAGTTAATAGATTGACACTCCAGGACAACTCCACGAAGCCAAGAACCGCAATAGCGATTCCAAACCACAAAGCATTGCTTGCATTCACCCGGCCTGACGGGATTGGGCGCTTGTTCGTCCGCAGCATCTTTGCATCAGCATCATGCTCGTACCATTGGTTAAGTGCAGCAGTTCCCGAGGCGATCAGCCCCGTTCCAAGGATAGTGTGCAATAACAGCCAACCGTTCCAAGTGCCATCCCATCCAAAGAAATAGCCGATTGCCGTGCTCATTAAAATGAGCCAGGTGATGCGAGGCTTGGTTAATTCCAGATAACTGTTCATGATGCCATTGCCAACTTTTGCTCCGGGACTTCTACTGCTTTTACTACGTTCCTGCGAATCAGTACTGCCAGCACAACGCTTGCGGCCATGGTCAATCCTCCCACACCCACATGGAGAACCGTGTACCAAATGGTGGAAGTTGGTGGGGTGATGGTGCCTGCCGATGCAAGGCGGCTAGCATAAGCGGCAACACCCAACACCACTTGCAAACTTGTAATTCCCAGCAGCGCGGTTGCTGACTGTTTCAAAGCTTTATGATTGGGAAACTGTGTAATGACAGCGATCGCTGTATACATCACCAGCGAGGTCACAATCAGCGCCCCGAAAATGTGAGGCAGAATATTTAGGACATGGTGCCGGAATCCAGCGCCCAATGCGATCTGGATTAGTACTGACACAGGAGTCACCAATGCCAGCGTGCGGAACGAAGGCTTACCTGCGTCCTCCACTAATTCAACGCCCTTTCGCCAACTCGGTGAAGTGACCAAAGCAATCGTTACCACTAATGAAAAGAACAATTGAGCCAGACAAGCGTGCGAAATACTAACCGGCTTCGGCAGCAGGAATAAAACCGTCAACCCGCCTAATAATCCTTGAAGGCAAACCACACCTAGTGCTGTCCATCCCAATTTCTTGACCCAAGGTCGTTCATCAACACGCTGAATCCAGATAGCCAGAATAATCACAAAAAACCCAACAGTCTTCGCTATCAACCGGTGACCGGTTTCAAACAACACACCACCTTTCATTTCCGGGAGAATTTGGCCGTAGGACAAGGGCCAATCAGGGACTGAAAGTGAAGATTCGGTGCTGGTTACTGAAGCTCCTGCTAACACCAACAGCAGCGTGCAGCAAGCAACAAACAATGCGTATTTATGGAGACGAGCGTTCTTCATGAGAATCTCCTAGCAGAAAGTGGATCCCGCTAAAATTCTATTCTAGCGCGAAAAGTTCTTGTCTGGCGAGAATATGGCCGTCTACTTGAAACTGAAGGCGGCAGTCGCTGAATCATTCTCTCCAACTCTTACCTTTAACTCTTGGATGCCGAATTGTTCATGCCAGGCTTCTAATGTGTACTCGCCTGCAGGTAACCCTTTAAGGGTGAATGTGCCATCCTCGCCGGTGACTGCGAAGAATGGGTGTGAGGAGACTCCTACGAACACCCGCATCCAAGGATGCACATTACACTTTATCGGCACCATAAACTCTTCCTTTAAGAAAGTTTTGATCTTTTTGTCACCCTGCGGGGGCTGTGATTCGTTCCATTCTCGATTATTGCGAGGGAATGGGTGGATATTGTGATTCACCGTGTCCGAATTGGAGAACTCCACGTTTTGATTCACCATCGCACCCACCACGTGCGGTGAATACACGCAGCCTTTTTGATCAATGGCAACGGCCGTTTCCGGAACCGGCCAAGTCTGGTTCGGTAAGCCGTCCTTCACCCGCACGAAAACATTCTTCACTCCGCCCGCTCCATCAATCACAACATCCTCGGAATAAATCGGTCCACTATGCTGCTTTAGGCACGAAGGAACTGCCTCCATTTGTCCGCGAATATCTTTGCGCTTGGGTTTCTCCCCGCTGAAGCTCACCTTCCCCGATATTGTCCCGTTCCCAGAATTCTTTGGAACATCCTTTGGTACAGAACTGACTTCAGGTTTTGTGCTGCCACAGGCGCTTAGCAGCAGCAATGCACTAGACACTACAACAATGAACTTTTTCATGATTCCCCTTTAATATATCCAAGTTGCCGAAACAGTTGTTACGATAAACATGTCATGCGACTTCTTGTCCTACTCGTCGCCTCCGGCCTTGCCGCCTGGTCCCAAACCATCAATGCACCTTGGTTTGTCAGAAACCTATACCCGGTTCTGGAAAAGGCGAATTGCCGTACATGCCATGTTCCCGACGGAGTAGCTGGTCCAACCAATCTTCTATTTCCCGAACTGGAATCAAGCGATGTGGAACGCGAAATCTTCGGACTCCAATTGCAGCGCTGGGTAGACCCGAAGGCTCCCGCACAGAGCCTCCTGCTTCGGAAACCAAGCAATCGGTTGAAGCATTCCGGTGGCATGCGCATCGCCCAAAATAGCGCTGATGAGAAACTACTCGAATCCTGGATTGGCTATCTTGCTGGACTCTCCGCGCAGGAACTTCTGGCTTTAACTCCCCCCACCCCGAAACGCAAAGTCGCAGCTACCGAAACGTTACGGAGGCTCACCCATAGCCAGTACAACAACACGGTTCGAGATCTGCTTGGAGATGCCTCCAACCCCGCGGCCCAATTTCCTCCTGAAGACTTTATCAATGGCTTCAAGAATCAAATCCAGGGTCAAAGCCTTTCTCCACTTCTTGCCGAAAATTATGCCACCGCAGCCGAAAACCTTGCGGCCAGTGCGGTTCGTCGTCAAGCTAAAGAACTGGTTTTCTGCAAGCCAGTCGGCCCTGCGGATGCAGTATGCCGCGAACAATTCATCCGCCAATTTGGCCGCCGGGCTTTTCGACGGCCTTTAGAACTCGACGAACAAACCCGCTATAGCCATTTGTTCTCCGCCGAAGCAAAGCGCGGCAATAATTTCTGGTCTGGTATTGAAGCAACAGTTGAAGCAATGCTGCAGTCCCCCAATTTCCTATTCCGCCTGGAACGAACCACCAACCCAAAGTGGAAATCTTACGCCCGCGCATCTCGCTTGTCCTACTTTTTCTGGGACACTATGCCAGATGACGAAACGCTTCTCCAAGCACAAACCGGCAAGCTGGATGACGCCGCTGGCATGGAAAGGTTCGCCCGGAAAATGCTGGCAAGCGATAGATCTAAAACAGGATTTGAGGAATTTATTTCTCAGTGGTTCCGCTTCGATCGCGTAACCAATCAATTGAAGGACCGCCGCCTTTTTCCTATGTTCACTCGCGAATTGGCCCTTGCCATGAACGAGGAAACTCGCCGATTTCTCCACCAATTAGTATGGAACGAAGCCAATTTCATGGAATTCGTTTCCGCTTCCTATAGCTTCTTGAATGCCGATTTGGCCGCCCTCTACAAATTCCCCGTCCCAGATGAGCCTTTCGCCAAAGTGAACTTTCCGGCTGATTCCATGCGTTCCGGTGTCCTAACCCACGGTAGCGTTCTGGTACAAACTTCCAAACCCGTGGAAACCTCGCCTACCGCTCGTGGCCTGTTCGTCAGGGAACAGCTTCTGTGCCAGCATGTCCCGCAGCCCCCTCCAGGAGTCAACACGAATCTGCCCGAAGTTAAAGAGGATCGGCCGATGACCAATCGGGACCGTCTAGCGGAGCACCTCACCAACGAAAGTTGCGCCAGTTGCCATAAACTAATCGATCCTATCGGTTTCGGGCTGGAAAAATTCGATGCTGCTGGCGGTTATCAGGATAAGTTCATGGCCCACGCCGTGCGAGATCGAAAGGATGATAGCAAAGCCAAATTGGACGTGGAACTGCCCATCGATATCACTGGCTCAGTCGCCGGTCTGCGTAATTCTGAATTTCAAAACCCCAAGCAGCTTGGCAAAATTCTGTCAGAAAGTGTTGCCTGTCGCGCATGCGTCGTGAAGCAGATTTTCCGCTACTGCCTGGGGCGCTCAGAAACTCGTGCCGATCAACCGGTACTGGATCAGGCTCTGGCAGCATTTACGGGCTCGCAATTCAAATTGAAAGAGCTTATGATTGCAATAGTTACCCGTAGCGAGTTTGCCCAATAACCCAAGGAACCCATGAGCAACGTTTGGACCAAGCCCACAAATATCTCGCGCCGCCGATTCCTTAGCGGAGCCACCCTTGCCGGAACCGCCGTCCGCGTTGGGTTGCCTCCATTGGCTGCCATGTTCAATGCAAATGGCACGGCATGGGCTGCCGGCCAAACTGTGGAAACCCGCTTCGTCCTTTGGTTCAACGGCAACGGCATTGTGGAAAAGTATTGGATTCCCACTGAAACCGGCCGAAATTTCACCATGACTCCATGCCTGTCTCCGCTGGAATCATTCAAAGAAGACATTCATATTGTCACCGGTCTCGACAATCCAGCCGCCCGCTTGCCAGGTCCGGGAAACGATCATCACCGGTCCATGAGCGCCCTCGTCAGCGGGACCCAGTTCACCGGGAGAGGCGCTGGTGGTCCGTCAATCGATCAGGCAATCGCGCAGAAGCTCGGTGGCACATCCAGGTTCCGGTCTCTTCAAATCGGCGTTTCCCAGGAATCGTTTGGCGAGAGCATTCAGCGCAATATGAGCTGGGCCGGGTACGATCGCCCCCTACCCCCTGAAATGCTGCCGCACAAGCTTTTCGATCGCCTGTTTGGGGTTCGCGAAGAAGGTTGGGTCGCGCGCAAACACAGCATTCTTGACGCAGTGCGCGAAGATCTAGGCGGTCTGCGTAAGAACCTCGGCAAAGAAGATACCGGTAAAGTAGATGAGCATCTGCAATCGGTCCGCGATATGGAGAGGGCGATTGAAGGACTGCCCGCGAATTACCGGAAAGTGGATGCACCCGATTACGATGGCGACATGAAGGATTGGCCGCGTATCGCCCGCTTGCAATCCGATTTATTAGCCCACGCCTTCGCCTCCAGGCAGACCCGCGTGGCCAGCTATATGTTGACCAAGTGCCAAGGTCTTTCGCGATTTCCGTGGCTTGGCTACACCCATGGCCGGCATCACGATTACACCCACGGCGACGTCCCATCAAACACTCCCGAGAAGTTAGCAGGAAATCGCACCATGCGGGATATCTGTAAATGGCACGCTGAAGAGTTTGCCTACTTGTGCAACAAATTACGGTCGATTCCCGAAGGCGGCAAGACGGTGTTCGACAATACTTGTCTCCTCTACGTGCACGAACACGCCGAAGCGAATGACCACAAAAACAATGGCATGGCCGCTATTATTGCCGGACATGCAAATCCGAAAATGGTTACTGGCGTTCACTCAAAGATGACGGGTACCGTGGCTGATCTTTACCTCACCGTTGCGGATGAAGTAATGCAGGCGAACATTGAGAAATTTCCCACCGCAACGCAGCGGCTTAGTGGCTTAATGGGCTAGTGTCGTCCACTAGTAAATCCTTTCAAAATCACATATAGTTAACGGCATGCGTCTCGCGCTTGCCATCATCATTTCGCTGCTGACAATCTCCGAAATCTCTGCTCAATCCAGTGGCGGCGGTGGAACTATTCAGGGTGCCGTGCATGATTCCAGCGGTGCCGTCGTGCCATCTGCGAAATTGACGATTTCAAACCTGGGAACAGGCGTCACAACCTCTTCGGTTACCAACAAGGAAGGCTACTTCTCAACTCCTTCGCTCATCATTGGAAAATACCAAGTAAAAGTGTCTTCCCCCGGCATGAAGACCTGGGAAGCAGAGTTGACTCTTGAAACTGGAAAAATCGCCGAAATCAGTCCTGTTCTTTCACCCGGGCAAGTGACCGAAACAGTGGTAGTGACAAGCAGCGTTGCACTGGTGAATACTACCGATCCGACGCAAGGAAGCACACTTGACGCTTCACGCATTCAGGAATTGCCAGTTAATGGCCGCAGCCTGATAACGCTAATCGAAGACGTGACGCCCGGAGTTGAAGGTTCCAGAGTCAACGGCCTAATGAACTACTCGGTGGATTTCGTGCAGGATGGAGCAGGTGCCAACAATCGTGAAAATGGGGGCGCATTGGGATTGCAAGGTCTTGATTCCATCGGTGAAGTACGTGTTGAAACCAGCACTTCTTCGGCCCGTTACAACCGGCCAGCTTCGGTAATTGTGACAACGAAAAGCGGCACCAACAAGTTGCATGGTGCAGTGTATGAAACGGTTCGTAACAATGCGTTTGGGGTGGCTCGCGCTCGGCAGGATGTGAACAGGAACGGTGAACCCTACTCAACTCCTAAATTGATTCGCAACGAATTTGGCGGGTCCATGGGTGGGCCAGTTATATTGCCTTCGTTCGGCCTAAATGGCAGGCGTCTTTACAATGGGATGAATCGAACGTTTTGGTTCTTTTCCCGCGAAGGAGCAGAACAGCGCCAAGGTTCAACCCGTGACTATGCAGTGCCCACTGCAGCCATGCGCAATGGAAATTTTGGAGGCATCTCCGATAGTTTGGGCCGCGCACTCACCCTTTACGACCCTTTGACGACATCCACCCAAACCGCAGCCAATGGACGGGTCTTCGCCAGCCGTCTGCCCTTCAATGGCAACGTGATTCCAATTAACCGCATCAGCCCTCTTGCCAAGTTTATCTACGAAATCACCCCATTCCCCAGCGACATCACCAATCCTCTGGTCACTACGAATTTGAAAATTCCAGTGCCCAGCTCTAATACCAGCAGCGCCCCCACCACCATTCGTATGGATCACCGGCTAACAAATTCCGACAATATTTGGGCCAAAACGAACTTTGGCAGCGCGCGATCGGTGGGCATCGCTTCCGGTGCAGGGACTGGCGTTCCAACTAAGAACTACGAGGCCAACGTGACATTCCAGCCCCAAGAAGTAATTGCCGGATCCATTAGCTGGACTCACATTTTTTCCCCCACGCTTTTTGCCGAAACATTGGTTAGCCGCAATTGGCAGACAATCCGCATCGTCACTGGGGCTGAGGATCTCAATTGGTCGCAGACTTTGGGGCTGCCCAATCCGTTTAACGAAATTGGCTGGCCCAACATCACCAGCAATGGTTTCACTGGTTACATTGAAGGCGACAATCGGCGATTTCTTAGAAGCATTGTTACCAACGCAGAGCAAAATTATTCACTCATCAAACGGACCCACAACCTGGGCTTCGGTTGGCGTTGGCATATTGAAAAGTTAACTCTGCAACCGGATCAAGGAGCGATTTCTGGTTCTACCGCATTCAATAGTTTGGCAACGTCGTTGATGAGCAGCACCACCGGATCAGCTACTGCCCCTGCCGCAACACCATTAACAGGCTTCGACGGTGCAAATTTCTTCCTGGGCTATGCATCAACCTACTCTGCAGGATTGAAGCGTGGCCTAATGCACATTACCGATCGCAATTCTGCGCTTTACATCCAAGACAACTACAAAGTGTCAGATCGATTAACTATAACGCCAGGCTTGCGATGGGACATTAATCCCGCGATGAGCGAGGCAAATGACTTGTTGAACTCTTTCGACATTAAGAGTCATTCGATTCTTCTACCCCAGCAGCTTGATCACTACTACAACCTCGGCGTGACGTCTCCAAAGATCATCGGCCTCTATGACAATATCGGAGTCAAGTTTTCTAGTGCGGCCGACTTAAACCGTTCCACCAATTTGTTCCGCTCTAACAATTTCGATTTTGGTCCAAGGGCTGGTTTCGCGTACCGGCTCACAAGTGGTTCACGACAAATGGTGATCCGCGGCGGCTACGGCATGTACCTTTCCGCCATTCCCATGCGGACACTGCTGGCCCAGTTTTCCAGCATGGCACCCTTTCGTGCCAACTTTAGCTATGCGCCCAATTCGGCAGCGCAAAGTCCTGACGGTATTACCAACTATCTGCTGCGCGCTGCACCACCAGTAACTGCGGGGATAAATAGTGCTGGTGTGATTAACATCAACAATCCGTCAGCAGTTGGGCGCGGCATCGGAGTGGTGGCACTGGGTGACACTCCCAGTATGAAAATTCATGAATGGAACCTGGCACTTGAAAAACAGTTCAATGCCAGCACAGTCCTCCGGCTTACTTACTCCGGTAAACATGGGGCGAATGCCGACCAGTTGCAGGAAATTAATCCGACTCAAACCGATTTCGTCTGGTACACAACAACCGGGCAGCAGTTGCCCACCGGAACGTTTGCCAGCGTTGCCCGTCGTCCTTACGACCAAAATGCTTATGCATCGGTCCGTATTTTGCAGAAGACAGGTTTTATCAACACCAGCGTATTTGCCGCCGAAGTGCAACGCCGATTCAGCAAAGGGCTTGGATTTCAGATGTTCTACAGCATGACTAACGCGCTGCGGGCTGCAGGAAACTCCTTCCGCGACGGTATCGGCGGAACACCGGATGCCTATTTACCCAATGCGGTACCGAAGGATCCAAAGGAATTGAACCGCTTCTTAAACTACAGCCGTGATACAGGAATTCCAAAACATCGAGTGCGTTGGAATTGGAATTACGATTTGCCGTTTGGACGAGGCCGGGCGTTTGGAAAAAACGCCCGTGGGCCTTTGAACGCACTCATTGGTGGCTGGAAAACCTCTGGCACTGGGACCTTGCTCAGTACTTGGTTTGTGATTCCCACCGACAACTGGGGCGAAACTTCCAACATTGAAGTGTATGGCAAGAAGTATCCGATTCTTGACTGCCGGTCGACACCTGCGCTTGGCACGAATCCCAAAGACGAACGCTGCGTGCAAGGTTATTTGTGGTTCAACGGCTACATCTCCGAACGTTTCAAGGAAAGCCGTAATGCCGCAGGTTTACGCAACGGAGTGTTCGGATTGCCGGCTGATTATCATCCGGCACAAAAGCCCATAACTCCATGGCCAAAGGAAGGGCAGGCAAACGCAGTCGGATCTGCGGATTGGGATACTGATTTTGTCTACGTTCAATTAAACAATGGCGTGATTCAGCGGGTTGATGCAGATACAGGTTTGCATCCTTGGCGCAACCAATCTCGTCTGGGCCCATTGAATTGGGTTACCGATGCATCGATGTTGAAGTACTTCAATGTTACGGAAAAATTTCGCCTGAGGGCGAATGTGGATGTGTTCAATGTGTTTAACAATCAAGGATTAAACGTACCCGCCGCAACAGGAATCGTCAGCTTATTAAATTCCTACAACACCGGCACAGGATTTCGTCCAAGGCAAGTTCAGGTCACGTTGCGCTTGGAATGGTGATGCCTCTATTGTTGCGCTGGTAAAAGCACGCAGGCTTTCGTTCTGGCAGACGTCAAATCCGGAGGAACGGCAGGCCGCAACTGGGACCACGATGTCAAGTTCGAGCAATCCGGGACGGGGGTTCAATTCGTTCAAGTCTTCCATAAGTCGAACATTTTCACCGGAATTGCAGCCCCGTCCCGGATTTCGCAGGCCGCGCACGCCCTTAGTCCATTGGTAGTTTCATTCCAATAAAATTAATTCTCCCCAACCTTCAAAATAACTCTTGCAATAAAGTACTATTCGGTCTAGTATCGCAAGTAATATGCGACGCATTTCCATATCCCCCCCCCCCGGCGAGTTTACCTAACTCTTTTATCGCTATTCCTATTTCTTTATTTAAATCCCTTAACCGCCCAGCAGCGTAGCGTCGACCCCGGCCAAACGCACGAACGCCTCATCGCCATCGTTCCCCTGGAAGGCGCAGGCACCATGGCCGACCCCAAACGTCCCATGTTCGCCCCTACAGGCAGTCGTGGTGAAGCGGTCGCCCCAACCAAACTCGCCCCGCAAAGTAAAACCGCAATTCTCGCTTATTCCTGGCATCTTTCTGACGACGGCAAATCCGCCATTGTCGAATTCGTCGCTCGCGATCAAGCCGCCTTTGCCGCCATTCTCAATTCCAAAGATGCCCGCGTCCAAACCTTCCAACGCGGCAAACATGGCAAGGACGAAATGGAATCCGCCCTCAAAAAGGCCAAGAAAGATTTCGACCCAAAAACCTTCGGCGTGAAGATGAATTAAGGAGATGACGAACATGAAACGGCTTATCTTATTCCTCTCCTTCGCTGTCCCAGCTCTTGCGGTTTATACTTACACCACCATCGACGCGCTCACCGCCGCCAACTCCACCACCTGGCAAGCCAACGGGTCCCCAACTTACGGCGGAAATGGCCTCAACTCCAGCAGCGCCGCCTCGCTCATCTCCAAAATCACAACTCCCGGCAACGCAAACCAATACGAAGTAACTGCCAAACTGAACCTTACAGGCAACGGCGGTAGTTACTACCTCTACCTGAAGGCATCGCAAGACGCCTATACCGACGGCAGCACGTCCACCGGAACCTTCTTCGCCTTCGAAGTAGCCAGCCCCGTCTTTGTGAACGGAGCCTGCACCGCCACTCTCAACCTTTGGAAGCGCTTCAACGGCAATGTCTATCAGATGGGCACCACAACCATGCCTTGCAAAAACGGCATGACCATCCATGGCGTCGCCGACGCCTACAATGATGTTTACCTCTACGCCGAAGGTGCCTCCTACCTCGGCATTCAGGATTTCGACATCACAACAGGTCAGCCCGGCATTGGCATTCGCAACACCACTTCCAACACAATTTCGCTAGCCCAGGTCGGCCCACGCGACACCGTCGCCCCCGGCACCGTGCCCACAACGCAAGTCTCCACCAACGTCAACTGGCGCAGCGTGGAAATGCAATGGCAAGGCGCAGCGGACGACGTCCACGGCATCGGCATCTCCGGCTATAACATGTTCCGCAATGGCACCTATCTCGGTTTCAAGCGGAATTCCACCTTTGTGGACGATACTCTTTCACCCAGCACCACTTACAATTACCAGTTCGTAGCCGTCGATCTTCATAACAACTCAGGCGGAACTACCACTGTCCCAGTCACCACGCCTCCGCTTTACCAAGGCAGCCAATGGACCACCGGCGTGCGCTCCACTGGCAATTACTGGGGTTCCATGGGTGAAAACATTGATTTACTCAGCGGTAACCTGAATTACACCATCCCTCTGCTCAGCGCCAAAAGCCGTGCCGGTGGAGCTAACTTCAATCTCACTTACAATTCCCAACAATGGCGTCAGGATGCCGCCGGCATCTGGAAGCACGGAGTCGATAGCGGCTATGGCTGGGGCTGGAAGTTGCAAGCCGGTTCCATCACACCCATGTACTCCGATTACTGGACCATCCACCATTACATCTTCATCGATTCCACTGGCACAGAATACTACCTAAACTCTAACGTAAGCGGCATCTGGAGGTCTCAATCAGGCTTCTATGGCGAATACGATGCGGCTGCCAAGCGCCTCTACTTCCCCGACGGCAGCTTCTGGGAATTCGATGCCGAATCCACAGGAACCGAACAGGATGCCGGCACCAGATACCCCACTAAAATGCAGGATTCCAATGGCAACTTCATCGCCATCCGCTATAAGGCTGGACTCGGAGTAACCTGGACCAACTCCAGCGCGCGAATCGATGAAATCGAAGACGCCCGCGCCATACAAGGCTGCATCAGTTCCGGCACCTACACCAGTTACAAATTCACTTACAACAACGACGCCATTCCCCACCTCACCAACATCGCCAACTGCTTCAACATCGGTCCCAACATCGCATTCACTTACCTATCCAATGTGAACCTGCTCTCCCCCTGGAGCACCACCAGTTACGGCACCACCACCTCACTGCACACCTTCACCGGCATCCCCGGAGAGACGCATACTTTTAATTACACCGGCTCCCTGGAACTGTCCCAAATGACCACGCCCTCCGGCGGCTATCTGCGCTGGGACTACGCTTCAGTACAACTGGTCACCGGCTACAAGCGCGAAGTGCAATACCGTTACTGGTCCACCGGCGGCGGCACCGGCGAACAGACCTACGCATTCGGCCATCCTAACGACGCCGGGAACAACGTCCACAGCTACACAACCGTTCTGGATGCCAGCCAAACAGCCGATAAAGCCTACTTCTGGCGTGCCGACGGCCTGCTGAATGCCCTCTATGAGCGCACCCTGCCCAGCTACGCAAGCATGCGCATCACCACCCCAACCTGGACCAACGAGCCAACCTACGGTCGCCCTTACATCTCCTCCACCAGCACTACCATTGACCCCGGCACTGGAAACGCCAAGACGACGAAGAGCGACCAAACCATCGACGTGTACGGCAATGTCACTCTCATGAAAATGTATGACTACACCGACTTGGTAAACCCGGCCCGCACTTACGACTATTACTATCTTCATAACATCAACTCCGCCTATGTGTCCAAGCACATCTTCAACCGCGTGGATCATGTTACTGTGCAGAAACCCGGCGGTAGCGTCATCACCCTGGCTCAAAACTATTACGACAGTTACCCCAACGGCCTGACATCTCTGCAAGCCACTCCCCTGCAATGGGATTCCACTGTCACTAACTATCGCGGCAATGTAACGCAAAGCGTAACCCCCGGCGCAGTCAAGAATGTGACTTACTACATCACCGGTAGCCCAGCCTCCGCCAACGACGGCAACGGTCACTCCGTCTCCATGACCATGGATGCCTCAAAGAACTCCGCCGTCCCCTCAGCCGTCACCACTGGCTCTCTCACCTCCACGTTTTCTTGGAATGGCATGTTGGGAATCACCGGCTCCTCCGGACCCAATGGAGCCACTTCGGTCTATAACTACGACACTCAGGCTCGGCCCACCCAAACCACAACCGCCACCGGCCAAGTAGTGAAATACGAATACACCACATCACCTTCGTCGCAGCTTTCTGAAGCCGATGGCCGCTGGACCAAAACCACGTACGATGGCCTGGGCCGAATGCTGAAAAGTGAAACCGGCTACCAAACCGGCACCGCCCCCAGCATCACCCGCACCACCGTGTCTGTCGTGGATACGCTATACACTCCCTGCGGCTGTTCCCCACTCGGCAAGACGTGGAAAGTATCGCTGCCCCACGCCCCCGGCGGCACTGTCTACTGGACGGAGTATGTGCATGATGCCCTGGGCCGAACCATCCAAGTGAAGCAGCCCAATAACTCAGGCACGGCCACTTACGCTTACGCCGGAAACACCGTAACCTCAACCGACGCCGCCAGCAAATGGAAGAAGTTCGAGAGCGATGCTTTGGGCAACCTAACCAAAGTGACAGAGCCCAACCCCGCAGGTGGAGCAAATCTAGAAACCACTTATACCTATTCCGAACTGGCTCAGTTACTAACAGTAAGTATGCCGCGCAATGGCGTCACGCAAACCCGCACCTTCGTGTACAACTCCACAACCCAGCGCCTAACCTCCACCACGAACCCGGAAAACGGAACCACCACGAATTACTACAATGCCGATGGAACGCTGAGTTACAAAATCGACGCCAAGAATCAGAAGATCAGCTACGACTATGACTCCCTAATGCGAGTTACCGCCGTCCACCGCTTCCCAAACGGGACCACTGAGGACCCCACGCAGCTAACCACTTTCGAGTATGATGCAAATAGCGTGGCACCCGGATTCTCCCAAAACGTAAGCGGTCGTTTAGCCGTCGCTAAATCCTACGCGGCGACAGTCACTGGAGGCCAGTCCGTCACCAGTGGGTTCTACGAAATGTATTCCTACGATTCCGCAGGCCGTGTTATCAAGAAGCGCCTCCGCATCGATAATCCCGTGCTTGGCACCGTCGATAAGGACATCGAATACAACTTCACCCAAGCCAAGCTAAACACAGTGAAGTACCCTGACGTCAATGTGCCGTTCACCTACTATTACGACAACATGCTGCGCCCCAACCGCATGACCGGAAAGGACCCCAACGATTACCAATCCGGCACCAACGTGGTGGATTACGTCAATAGCGTCAATTACAACGTAGCCAGCCGGATGACAAGCATGTGGGGACTGAACATCGGCACCAGCACTTACACTTATAACGAGCGGTTCGAACTAACTCGCCAACAGACCGGCAGCTTGGCCGATATCCAATACGAATACTCCGCCACGGCGGATAACGGACAAATCCTTTCACGAACGAATAACATCGCCGCCGAGAAAGTAACCTACCAGTATGATGCACTGAAACGACTAATCTCCGCCTCCGCCAAAAACACCTCGACAAACGTAACCACCTGGGCCTCCACTTACGAGCATGATGGCTGGGGCAACTTACTGTCGAAGACCCCCACAGCAGGCTCCGCCCCGTCGCTAAGTGTAACTGTGAACGGACTTACTAACCGGATCAACAGCGGAGGCTACACCTATGACAACAACGGAAACATGACGTCATCGGGCACCTTCGACGTGGACAACCGCCTAACCACAGCAAGCGGAGAGTCATACGGATATTTAACCAACAACCAACGAGTCTACAAGCGAGACGCCAGCGGAAATGAGTGGATCTACTTCCACGACGCCAACGGCAAGCGCATCATGACCTTCCAAATGCAGAACAGCGGCGGAGTGCTGTCGCTTGCAGGTGGATCGAAGAACGTTTCCTTTGGCAGTCGACCAATCATCCTCAACGACGCCTCTGTAGTTACCGACCGCCTAGGCAGCGTAGTGTCGCGAAGTGGCTCGGCAGTCGATTACTTTCCTTATGGCGAGGAAAAAAATGTAACGGCAAATCCGGCTGAGAAGTTCGGAACCTACTTACGTGATGCTACGGGTTTGAATTATGCTGACCAACGATATTTTGCGAGCACTTTAGGACGGTTCTTGTCGAGCGATCCGTATCAGGCCAGCGCAGGAGTAGCTAACCCAAAGTCTTGGAATCGCTACTCGTATGTGGAAGGAGATCCTATCGGTTATTTTGACCCGGAGGGGCTTATTAAACAAGCGCCGCCCGACGATGGAATGATGTGTATGATTTTCCCCGCATGGTGCCTTGACGACGACAGCCCAGGGAGTGGTGGTGGTGGCGGCGAAGGAAGTGGGGATATCAATTCTCAGGGCGGAAGTGCTGGTGCTGCACCGTTTACAGTCACCAACTTTTCGAATTCGGGGCAAAATCAGATCTTGATCGAGGAGACCTTGAAAAAAATCCGGGACGCGCTTAGCACTGAAGCTGGTGATAAGTGCCAAAAGTGGCTGACCGACCAGGGTATTTCGGGATCTGATACGATCAACGCCATCCTGGCGGAGAACTCATTCGGGCATGGAGACTTCAGCCAACTGTCCGTTTCCGCCTTCGCTGGCCAGGTACACAATGGACAGCCCGTCGTTCCGGCGACTGCCGCATTTACAGTCAATAATAATGGCGCATTCTATCATGCGTTTTCGAACTCGACATCGCTTACTGTGGCGCAAGGCGGCTATCGCGGTGGCACATTGGGCGCTCGCGCATTCATACTTCTTCACGAACTGGCCCACATCAAGGAACTACCCGGGTTTAAGCCCGACTTTGGCAATAAACAAGCGGGTATCGACAACGACAAGATGGTAGAGGCCAATTGCGGTAAAATGATACGAGGTTTGAAATGAGGTTTGTGCTACCCATCTTCTCGGTCGTCATCGGTTTTTCTTGCGGCACAAACTATGCTCAGGTCGCCGAACTGGTTGTGCCGGTTCAGCCTAAACTGAGGAAGTTCGAGACCCTGGATTATCCTCTGCTTGCCAAACAGGCAAGGGTCGAAGGCGTGGTAGTCATTCAAGCGCACCTTGATGCTCTCGGTAATGTGAAGAGCGCAGTCCCGCTATCTGGATCAAAATACCTGATCCCCGCGTCGGTTGCGAACGCGAAGAAATGGCAATTTGAAACGGAGCAGAACAACTCGACACTGTTGATCTACGAATTTCGGTTTGAAGGCGTCTGCAAGAGACCCTGTTCGACGCTATTCGTCATCCGACCCCCAAACCATGCGGTCATTCTTACGGGGTCGCCCTTGGTGGAATAGGCAGGACTGCCCAGACCTAGGGACCTTAAGCGCTACTTCGCGTCTCTTGTCGAGCGACCCAACCCATATCAAGCCAGTGCAGGGACTGCTGATTCCCTTTTCAAAATGAAGATTGTTGGGACTACGCCTCGGTGGTGCCCCTGCCATCCGGCTCCAAACATGAAGTGCAATACTGCTACTGGTCCACCGGTGGGAAACAGGGTCGGTGGGAAACAGGGTTTTGGGAAACAGGGGAAACAGGGTCAGCCTGATCTTGCACTTTTGCGTTGAATCGAATTTGAACCAGTTTGCTCCGTCCCCTTTTTCAAGAGCAATCGACGGCATGTAAACTGCTATCCATCCTCGCGTTACCCAGATTCATCGATTCGTGGCAGTTAAGCGGGGAAAACCGGGTCAGCCTGACCTTGCACTTTTACCCTCACTTGAAATTGAACCAGCTTGCTCTGTCCCCTTTTTTTCAAGCAACCAATGCATCATTAAGTTACTATGTATCTGTCACATAGCCGGATCTTCGCCCTCGCCACTCAAAAAAAAGTCTTCCTTCGAATCACCCTTCCATTCGTCGCAATTCCAGAATCCACGACCGGAAGATCCATTCAAAAGTTCATAAAAACCCCAAAATGCCGCAAGTTTTCGAACACACAAAAGCCCCTGAATCTGGGCAGTGCGCTCCGTCCCCTTTTACAACTATTACTATCTTCATAACATCAACTCCGCCTATGTGTCCAAGCACATCTTCAACCGCGTGGATCATGTTACTGTGCAAAAACCCGGCGGCAGCGTCATCACCCTGGCTCAAAATGTCTACGATAGTTACCCCAACGGCATGACATCTCTTCAAGCCACGCCCCTGCAGTGGGATTCCACAGTAACTAATTATCGCGGCAATGTAACGCAAAGCGTAACCCCCGGCGCAGTCAAGAATGTAACTTACTACACCACCGGCAGCCCAGCCTCCGCTAACGACGGCAACGGCCATTCCGTCTCCATGACTATGGACGCCTCGAAGAACTCCGCCGTACCCTCAGCCGTCACCACCGGTTCGCTCACCTCCACGTTTGCCTATAACGGCATGCTCAGCATCACGGGCTCATCCGGCCCCAATGGAGCCACCTCAGCCTACAATTACGACACTCAGGCCCGCCCCACCCAAACCACAACAGCCACCGGTCAGGTGGTGAAATACGAATACACTACCTCGCCGTCCAGCCAGTTATCTGAAGCCGATGGCCGCTGGACCAAGACGACTTACGATGGCCTTGGCCGCACGTTGAAAGTAGAAACCGGCTACCAAACCGGCACCGCCCCCAGCATCACCCGCACCACTCTGTCTGTTGTGGATACGCTGTACACTCCCTGCGGCTGCTCTCCACTCGGCAAGACGTGGAAAGTGTCGCTGCCCCACGCCCCAAATGACCCCGTCTATTGGACCGAGTACGTGTATGACGCCCTTGGCCGAACCATCCAAGTGAAGCAGCCCGGCATCTCCGGCACCTCGGGCACCGCGACCTATGCCTACGCGGGCAACACCGTCACCTCCACTGACGCCGCCAGCAAATGGAAGAAATTCGAGAGCGATGCCCTTGGTAACCTAACCAAAGTCACCGAGCCCAACCCCGCCGGCGGAGCCAACCTGGAAACCACCTACACCTATTCCGAACTCGGCCAACTGCTAACCGTAAGCATGCCGCGCTGC
>JAYUSZ010000442.1:0-2824 GCA_043755435.1 Bryobacterales bacterium
ACCAATATCCAGAGCCTCTGTGATCCGCGCTGGTTTGCGGCGGAACGCTTCATCCAGCGTCTTGCCTGGAGCCAGTTCCATGACAATGAACTCCGCGCCATTTTCCTCAAAGATCTCGTAAATGGTAATGATATTGGGGTGATTGAGTGCAGAGGCGGCTTGCGCTTCTTGAACGAACCGCTGACGGCGGTCGGGTGAGGCGGCGGTGGAGAGAACTTTGATGGCGACAAGACGGTTGAGGTTCAGGTCGCGGGCTTTGTAGACCACACCCATGCCACCCTCGCCCAATTTTTCAAGGATCTCGAAGTGTCCTACTCGCGTGCCGGTCATTGGATCCTATTCTATGACAGATAAGGATTGATGAAGTCGGGCAGTTTACTTTGTACCGCACATACGCGGTGTGAAGTGCGTCCTCTGGCAAGGCTGGGACTGTGAATTGATGTGGGGAGGAACTAGTTAGATGCGGTTGTGATCCGCGCAGCACTGGCGAAAGTGGGCTCTCCAGTCAACCTGCGGCATTGCCCAGCCCATTCTTTAGTGACGTAGAAACTTTGCTCGGAATTGCCGTTGCGGAGGGTTACTACATCGTAAAGCAGACCCTTGGCCACGGTGCTGGAAGTAACCATCAAACTCTCACTGCGGGTCTTGAATAGTTTCTTGTCCGCGATTGTCCACAAATTGCCTTTTTTCAATATGTAGGCTTCTTTCAGGCGACGCATTCTCCCGCCTGACCGGAAATAGCAGCGAAAGCCAGTAGTCGAATCCTGACGGGCCCATTCGGGGAGATCGGATTCTGTCGATTCGCCTGCCCAAGACGAGATGCGCCCCATAACTCCAGCGAAAGTAAACCGCAGCACGCGCAAGAGCACTGGAAGCAGAATCGCCACTCCAATCAGAAGCACTACAAAGACAGGGACCGCAATTTCAGGGTTCTTATACGCCAGCACCAACAGCGCCACAACGCCAAAATCCTCGGCGATGCTCATTGCTGTGTGCGATGCAGGATCGGGGCTGGCATGGGCGATCAGCCGGGCAGCTGCTTTGGTGGAATGGGTGCCCAAGGCAATGGAGCCTCCCGCTATTGCAGCCAGAACTTTCGCGGTGGGGGATAAATTTCCGGCGGCTTCCATGGCCAATACAGCCGCTCCAAGGGGACGGATAAAGGTATGGATCCCGTCCCAGATGGGGGTGAAGAATGGGATTTTATCGGCGACGAATTCGGCAACATACATCGTCGCCGCCAAAATCAAGACAAGGGGATTCGCTAGAACTTGCATCTCCTGCGGCAGGCCCAACAAGAAGCCAAATTTGATGCCCAACCCAACCGTCAGGATTGCCGCGTACAGATTGATTCCCGAAACAAACGATAAGCCGAGAATGCTGGATAACGTTTCAAGCATAATCCCCCTGTCAAACAAAAATACTACTTAGTTGCCATCTTATAGCCGAACATCAACAGCCCCGCGCCGATGATGGAGGCAATGAACCCCGCCGCTTCTCCTGTATCGTACCAGCCCAGCATTTTGCCGAGATAATTGGCCACAATGGAGCCGGCCATGCCTAGAATCATGGTTCCCCAAATACCGCCTGGAGGCTCTTTGCCGGGCATGACGAACTTGGCAATGGTGCCTACAATCACGCCGATGATGCATGAATAGATAAAACTTAACATTGTCTAATCTCCTTTTCCGCACTTCATACAATCAAACTGGGGGAGAATCAACGCTACCATTGCAAGCTATCCGCGTCAATCTAGACCCAGACAGCAAGACGCAAAGATCACATTTTGAGTTCCGCTGTTTTTTGTTGATGCTACGATTAGAACCAGAAACCCTCCACAATCAAAAACACATTATGCCCCAATCTATTCTGATTCGGGGAGCCCGCCAACTGCTTACGTTGCGTGGAACAGAAAACCCTCCCACTGGACCCCGCCGCGGAACCCAACTTGCTGAACTATCCATTATTTCCGATGGTGCCTTGCTCATTAACCGAGGCATCATCCAATGCGTCGGACCCACCCGCCGTTTGGACAACCTTGCGGGAGCCAAGAAAGCCAAAGTAATCGACGCAACAGGCATGATTGTGATGCCAGGGTTCATTGATTGCGATTGCCGGTTGTTCTCCTCTGCGTCTTTGAAACACATGGTTCCAGCAAGTAAGCGAAAAGACATGTTGCTGCATAAGATCGCCCATGCCGCACGCTGTGGAACTCTGGCGACGGAATTACAAATTGGTCCGGGTCTAGGAGGATTGGATGAGTTGAAGTGGCTTGACAACTGCGGAATGAATACGATTTCCACCTACGTGCCGGAAAAATTATCCAGAAAAGACCTGGCTCCGGTGTTGAAAAGGAACCAGTACCAATTTCTGGAAATCCCCTCCAGCGGCCATCGCTGGACCAGCGATGAATCGCAATCCTGGCTGGAGCAGGCTGCCAATCTCGGCTGCTTGATGAAGGCAAGAGCAACCAATATGGAGAGCTGTTACAACCTGCCCGTGCAACAGTTGTGCTGGGAAGGCGAGGCCAGCAACAAAGACATTCAATGGGCGGCGACGCAGGATTGGGTGCTCACCGGCTCCGCTATTCAAGGATTTGCAAAGGCCGGTGGCAGTCCACAATGGCGCGCCATGCTGGATTCAGGCGTGGCGCTGGCTTTAGCCACTGGGTCAGGAAGCCGCATTGATGGAGCCGTCAACATGCAACTGGTCCTTACTCTTGCCTGCGCCCAAATGGGCCTAAACATTGCCGAAGCAATCAGCGCCACTACCATAAACGCCGCATACGCGATGGGCATCCAAGGCATCACTGGATCCCTTGAAC
>JAYUSZ010000443.1:0-7029 GCA_043755435.1 Bryobacterales bacterium
GAATACGCCGGATTGCGGCCTTCAATTTTTGCCAGCACAGTTGCGCCAGTTCCAGCTGTGACGCGTTTCAACTTCACCAAAGGAGTGCGCCCTATGCTCAATGAATTGTCATCAAATATCATTGCTATCCACCTTCTTATTAAATATCCCAATTGGGAACGTAACGTGCCTGCCTGTCTTTCCAATGCGTGGCCAGATCCAGAAATGTGGTTTCATCCACAACGCTGGAAATTGCTTTGTCCACCCGGTTCCATAAATCCGCAAAAGGAGTATCAGCCTTCCGGCGACCCTTGGCACCGGAAAGCCGCTGGCCCTCCACATGCCGCAAGACCTCGCCGATGGAGATTTGGCTGGCCGGTCGCGCCAGAAGATATCCACCTTCAGCCCCTCGCTTAGATTCCACAAAGCCGCCCTGTTTCAACCCGGCCAGAATCAGCTCCAAAAACTTTTGAGGAATCTTCTGGCGGCGAGCAATATCGGCAATTTTCACCGGACCATGGCCTGGCTGAATCGACAAATCAAAAACCGCCTGCAACGCGTATTCACCCTTAACAGAAATGTTCATATTCTAACCAGGACATTGAAACACCCATGCCACGATGGAGATTATATCCTATCAAGACTCCAGGCTGAGATTACAGCTAAGGCTGCCGCCGCAGCAGTTTCCGCACGAAGCACGGTATGCCCCAACGAACAAGCTTGCCAACCGGCCACCGATATTCCTTCCCTTTCACGATCTGTCCATCCGCCCTCAGGCCCCAACAGTATCGAAATTTCTTCTACTGCCGGACTAAGCCGAGCTAACAAGGACGGCACATTTCTTTGTTCGTCAAGCAATAACTTCGATCCTGTAGCTGCTTCCAGCGTTTTAGTCAAGCGAACTGCTGGACTTAGCGTGGGCAAGCGCAATCGCCGGGACTGTTGGCCAGATTCCAGAACAATCCTCTGCCATCGTTCCATCCGCTTCGGCGCAGCCATATCAAGACCCTTGTCGCTGCGCTCAGCGATCACCGGTTGAATTGCCGTAACCCCCAATTCAGTCACTTTTTCCAGCATCCACTCGAAATGGTCGAATTTGAACAGGCTGGCGTAGAGGGTCACGGGGAACGCGTCTGGAGGGGAGGGAAGCTTCTCTTGAATATGGAACGATACCAGCCCCTTGTGTGCCGTTTCCACTTTGCCAAGGTAGAGCGATGTCTGGTCCGATAGCTCGTATACCTGTCCTACTTCTACTCTCAGTACTCGAACCAAATGATGGGCATCTTCATCGCGCAGTTCTGCGTGATCCCGCCGCACTTGATCGATATAAAACAGTCTTCTCGCCATAATTTCAATTAATGTAATATTGTAGCGAAGTTTGACAAACCCCAATGCTGTTAACTACTTGCCTACTTCCGCTGCCTCTTAATCCCCACTCACCCCCTTTTTTGCCCCATTCGACCCCCATTAGTTGGAGCTGTATTGCATTTCCCCTACACTAGTACCTTGGTAATTGTATAGGGTACCCCCTAAAACAAACCAACTTGAGGAGATCAATGGCAACAGCTATCAAGTTCGCAGAAAAGGCACTCACACTTGCCGCCAATGGCGCATGGCACGTTTACGACGCAGTGAATTCGCTGAAACCGAACAATCCGTCTTTTACCCCGAAGTGGTCCGATAAACCACTGCTCAAGTCTTACGAAAAAATGAAGCCGACCCTTGGCTGGCCGCGCGAAACCGATTCGCTGTGCCCCAAGTGCATCCCTGAAGTCCGCCAGGAAATCCTGGACGGCAAGCGCGATTACAAAATTTTGATCAATGAAAAGCCAGGCGAAATCAAAGCCCGCATCATTGAAAAGAACGGTCACATCGTCATGGTCAAGAATTGTCCCATACATGGCGACTTCGAAGACCTGATGTCTATTGATCCGGCCTTCTCCCAACATTTGGAAGACACCTTCCCCGGCCGCGACATTCGCGCCCATAACGACGAAAAGCTTCACAATCACGGTACCTCAACCGTCACCCACGGTCGCGGTTCCGTTCTTACCATCGATTTAACCAATCGTTGCAACATGATGTGCGATCCATGCTTCATGGACGCCAATCAAGTTGGCTATGTTCATGAACTGGGCTGGGACGACATTAAGACCATGCTCGACAACGCTGCCCAGATCAAACCGCGCCGCCAAATGTCAGTGCAGTTCTCCGGTGGCGAACCAACTCTTTCCCCATTCTTCCTCGATGCAGTGCGCTATTCCCGCAAGGTTGGTTACAATTCGGTTCAAGCCGCCACCAACGGAATTGAATTTGCCAAATCAGTCGATTTCTGCAAACAAGCCGCCGAAGCCGGTCTTCGATACGCTTATCTTCAATTTGACGGAATTGGGAACGAAGCCAATTCGCACCGCTTGGTGGGTAACCTGTTTGACGTGAAACTGCGCGCCATCCACAACCTGCACAACGCCGGTGTAGATATTGTGCCGGTTATCACCATCGTCAACGGAATCAACAACGAACAGGTTGGAGCAGTGATTCGCTTCGCCCTCGATAATCCAAAGATCATCAGCTTCCTCAGCTTCCAGCCAGTGTCTTTCACCGGCCGCGACGAGGCAGTTTCCGACGAACGCCGCCAAGCACAGCGCTACACGTTGAGCCATCTTGCACACGACGTTAAGAATCAGGTTGGATTGGGCGAGCCAGTCCGCGATTGGTTCCCGATTTCCTTCATGAGCACCTTCTCCGATTTCGCTGATCTGGTTCACGGACCTCAAGCGGAATGGGGTCAGCTTTCCTGCGGTTGCCACCCAAATTGCGGCATCGGTATGGCGCTGATGATTGATAAGGAAACCAAGGAAGCCGTTCCAGTAACCGCGTTCCTCAACGCCGAACGCTTAGTTAAGGATATGGCCCGCATTAACGATGCGGCCCGCAGCAAGAAAATCTCAATCCTGGGTGTTACGCTGGCTTTGCTTCGTAACTACGATCCGTTCCAGGCCCCGACCCATTTCCAACTTTCCGACCTGGTGAAGAAGTTCGATAAGTGCTTCGGCATGTCGAAGAAGGATTATGGCAAGGTCACTGGTGACCGCTCCGTACAGGACATTGAAAAGCGCCGCGCCGACCGTTGGAACTTCCTGTTTGTTGCTGGAATGTGGTTCCAGGATTTGTTCAACTACGATTTCCGCCGCACCGAACAGTGCATTATCCCCTACGCAACCCAGCAGGGTGAAATCAGCTTCTGCGCCTACAATACAGGCGTGGGCTGGCGAAATATCATCGAGAAGATGCATATGACCGCGACACTCACCAAGTGGTACGACGAGCATGGCCGTCATGAAATTTTCGCCGGTGGCAAGAAAGTGAAGTTGGAAGAAAATCTCACGAAGCTTGTTCTGCGCGAAGACGACGTAGCGAAAGAAAAGCAGCACGATCTGGATTCAGTAGGTATCGCCAAGAACGCTCGTGAAGAGAAGGTTCGTGCCCGTGATGAGAAGATCAAGGACAACGCTTACAACGCTCACATGGCGAAGTTGTACCGCGAGAATGTTTTGGGTGAACAGCCCGCTCCTGCCGGCTTCGTGCCTCTGGGTGCGATTGGTGGGATTCTGCCAGCCGCTCCAGCAGTGAAGAAGGAAGAGGAAAAGGCAGTAGGTTCCTTCGGTGATTAACTGATTCGTAAGGAAAATGAATGTAGTAACAAACACCGGGCTTAATTGCCCGGTGTTTGTTTTTGTGCACTTCGCATATTGGACGGCATGCGAATCTGAATGCGCCGCGTGCTGGAACTCTAAAATTAGAAGGAGCAACAGGGTGGGAGGAAAACGCGACAATTCAGCATACGTTGCGAAGGCTCGACGAGAAATCGTTTGTGAGTTTGACTCTCTGCCAATATTTCAGCGTCCACGAGGACAAGCTCTATACCATTATGTTGCAGTTTTGGAAGTAGAAGCTTTCAAGACGGGTGGCGATCCCGATCTATACTTCGGGTTACACCGATCCGCCGTTGAGTCGAGTGTTCATGCCATTCCGGCAATTATGAAGCGTTGTGCACCCGGCGATCTTGATGAATTGTGTATCGAGCAGGCGGCATTTTCGGAAGCCTGGCAGTTGTTCGAGTTCTCTCGAAAATTTGACCAGGTTGAATATTGCCTGGCGCTCGTCGAAAGAGGCCAATTTGAAATTCACATTGCCTCTCGTGATCCGCGGATTACGTTTACCTACGCATCGTCAGAGGCAGATGCTTCAGATTATTGCCTCCGTTCTAGTGAAATTGCAGCCAGAATGGGCATTGCCCCGGTCCAGGAAAATCAGCAGGAACTTCTCGATGCCGTGCGGTCACTTCGTATTTGTTTGGAAGAGAGCATTTCTACCGTTGACTCTGAGCGAATAACTTACGAGTACACCCCACGTTTGACGGCACTGGTTTCAGATTTTTCACGTCTCACCGCTTCAGCACATGTTTGGGAATTACCACCCGACTTGAGTTTTGAGTGGTTTTCCTTGGAAGAGTTGAAACGTTTTTGGATTGCCGTCTTGGCCGTGTCCAAGGTTCACGAACTTGCGCACGACATTGCCTCCGGCGGGGACAATCGCAAATGGGCCGTTGGAAGTATAGTGAACGCCAGGAAACGGAACGACTGGATAACAATCTTATCTTCGATTACAGCACTTCCTTTCGGCATAGTTTCTAAGCTATTCAATTTGTATATATTCGACTTCGCAGTGTCTGGAAAGATCCCCTTCGCCCAACCATTTCTGGAGGTTGCTCCAGACTTGTTCTGTATCCCGTCTCTGGTTCCAGGCGGTACCGATATCGAGTTGACCTTTCAAAGGCTGGTACATCGACATGTTGAATTGCGATGTTTTGCAGATAGGATAAACATGTCGAAGGAGCCGTTCGCGCTTAGTCAACTTGAGATCCTGTTTCCAGAACCAACCTTTGTCACTCGCAAGCAGATGGAAATACCCGGCATCACCGATGCAGATTTAGTGATTTATGAGCGCTTTTCAGGTTTTGTCCTGATAGTGCAGCACAAATGGTTGATTGGACCCGATGCGCTAAATGAATCCTGTTCCCATGATGAAGAGTTAAGCAAAGGTGTCCGCCAAGGCAGGGATGCGTGCACTCATTGGCGAGAAAATGAAGCCGGTCTTCGCTCGGTGCTCAAATTATCTTCGTCCGAGTTGATACGGCGATAGAAGGAGTTGTTGTCAGCCGGGGTACCGAATCAATAGGATTCATGGGGCGGGCAACTGTGCCAGTCATCACAGAGAAGGCATTTCGAACGCTGTTTGCTTCGCACCACGAATTACCAGCGCTTTTGGGCTGTTTTGAATGATCGACCCGATCAAGTGGCAAGCGCAAAGACCTTCCTGGACACGACTTACAGATGTGAATTGGCGGCTGTATGCATTTGTGATTCCAGTCCTTGGATGGTAAATCTCGTACCCCGTATCAATGTGGTATAACAGCGATACCATATGCGCTTTAGCTTCGATCCTCGAAAGAGCAAACTCTTGCGGGCCAATCCAAAGCGTGGGATTGGGTTTGAGGAAGCGTGCGAGTTATTCAATGGCCATGCTGGCGAATTGCTGCACTTGGTTACACTTTGGAAGTCCACAAAGGAGGAGGCTCTGATTTATGCAAAAAACACCTAGAATCAAGAAACCCACAACTCCCGAGGCCATCGCGAAGATGGCGGATCAGGGGAAGAACATCATGAAATTTTATAAGGGTGAAGGACGGATGGTTCAGCCGATCCAGCGTGTGAATGTGGACCTCACCGAAACCATGCTGAAGGAACTGGATACCGCTGCTCGAGATTTGAACGTCAGCCGCCAAGCCGTTATTAAAGCCCTAGTGCGTCAAGCTCTGGATCAGCACTATCTGGCGCAGAGGTCCAGGTTAGCCTTGGTTGCAGATCGTTAAATGCGGTATCTACTTGCCCTCAGATGCCACTGAGATCCAGAGTTTCAATCCATCTTCATGCGCGGATTACACATCGGCCACGGCGCAAATCCAATAGCATGATCATGACGGTTCACCAATAGATTGACGGTCTCTTTAGCACCCACCGTCCAGATCTGAATCACCGTATCCTCGCAGGAATGCGTCTTGCTCACTTTGATTTGTGCACCTTTTCCAACCGCGCTGTTCGGTCCCCAATCTAGCAGGAATCTTTCATATTTGTAGCTAGGGCATGGCGTTGCGTCCGTGCATCCCCACAAGGCGTAGGCAGCCTTGTAATCTTTCTTATCGAGCAACTCATGAAACCCGCTCAATTGGCGGCGTTCCTTGAAATCCCGCAGGAAAAAGTAAAGGGCCCCGGAGGCAACGGCAATCACTGCCACAGCAATCAAAAGGCCCTTTAGTATGTTTTCCCGTCGAGCTTCGCTCTTCCCGTAGTTGTCAAGGTAACTAGCCATGGTGGCCCACCTCCTGTGACAAATTAGACACCTGAGTAAACAGCTTTGTTCCCGCTCAAACTACTTGGCAGGATACGTTTTGTCGTAAGCAGTTGTTGCTTCTTTGGTGATTTCCAAAGCGGTCTTGAAATACACCGTGTTGGAAACATCCACCACAACATCCAAGCCACTTGCTTCAGCCATCTTCTTCACAACATCCTGCATACGGGTTGCTGCACGGCCCAGAATTTCGTTCCGTTCCCGGTCCACATCGCCTTGTACATCTTCATTCAAGCGGGTCAGTTCGCGCTGCTTCTTCGCGCCGGTAACCTGCATTTCCTGTTCAGCCTGGGGCGTTAACTTGCCAGCCATCGTCTGCAGTTTATTCTGTATGTCCGCCAGTTCCTTCTGCAAGCGATCAATAGCATCGGTCTTGGGCTTGAACTTGGCTTCCAATTCGTTTTGGGCCTTCTTGATCTCAGCCGAATCAAGCACCGCCTTCTGCAGGTTGATCACACCGACCTTTGTTTGCGCCATCGCGAGCGATGCGCTTGCCACAAGGCCTAAGGCGAGGGTGACTAGAGGACGGCTTAAAAATTTGAGCATTGCTAAAACAGACTCCTTACACTTTTTTTGGTA
>JAYUSZ010000444.1:0-18633 GCA_043755435.1 Bryobacterales bacterium
AACGTCGCAGGATTGTGCCAAAGCGTAGCGCAGCGAAACATTCCCATGACCGCCGCGTTGATGGCACTTGTAATAGTGCCCGTAGAATGTTGCGCCGCCTGGACAGTGGAACGTTGTACTTTCGGTGATCACCCCTGCTTCGAGGCCTGCCATTGCAACAATGGGTTTGAATGTCGACCCGGGCGAAAGCTGCGCTTGGATGGCCCGGTTCAAAAGAGGGTTATCAGGATTGTTGATGATCTGTGCCCAATCGGCGCGGCCAATGCGACCTGCAAATTTGTTGGAATCGTAAGAGGGGCTGGAGACCATGGCCAGAATTTCTCCATTGCGTGGATCCAGCACAACCACCGAACCACGGCGGCCACCCAGCACAATTTCAGCCACGATTTGAATATCCAGATCCAGCGTCAATTGAATCGTCTTACCGGGAATGGCCTGTGTATTGGAAAGTGTTTCCTGAATCTGACCCTTGTTGTTGACGGTCACGCTTTTCACGCCATCTTGACCCATCAACACATCGTTGTAGTATCGTTCAATCCCGGCCTTGCCAACAATATCGCCCTGGTTGTATTGTGCAAAATCGGGCTGATTCAATTCAGCCTCGCTCATCTCTCCGGTATAGCCAATCACGTGCGCTGCCACTCCGTTTTGCGGATACATCCGTTTTGAGGAATGGATCAATTCTAACTCGGGGAAAGTGTCGGGATCGTTATGAGATTCCACAAATTGAATTTCGCCCGGCGTGAGTCCTTCTTTGATGAACACTGTCTGATAGCTTGGTTGCTTCTTGAAGCGGCTCAACCTGCTTTGCATTTCCTCCATATCCATATGCAAGCCTTCTGCTATGGCCGGTAAGTGGTCCTCATTGAAATTTGCTCGCGAAAGAATTGCAGAAAAAGTGGAATGGTTATCAACGATCACTCTGCCATCGCGATCAAGGATCTTCCCACGCGGTGAGGGCAGCGGCAAGGATTTGATGCGATTCCGATCTGCAGCCTCGCGATAGGTCATAACCTCTTGAACTTGAAGCCGCCAGAACCCGGCAATCAGAAACAGGAAAACAGCAACGGTGGCGTATTGGAAAAACGTGATTTTGGCGCTGGCGAATTTTGTATCGTCATCGGGCAGAGGTGGCTTGTTCTGAAAATCCTGGTCCCGGGTTTTGGCGGTAAAAATTGGCACAATAAAAGCAACTGCTACGACTTCACCCTTAGTTTATCCAATAACGCGAATAGGGGAACGGCCACCATTGCATTCAACGCGCCAGCCAGCAACGTCCGGACCAACGCGAAGCTGCCTTCATTCCCCAGTAATGCGCTGGTCAGTACCCAATACATCAACTCATGAAAGAAGAAGAAAAAGAAGCCAACAAGGAACCGCAGCCCTGGATGTTCCACGTCAAAGCGCATGCTCAGCGAAGAAGCAAAATAGCCTACTAGCGTTTTCACAATGCCGAACATTCCGAGCGGATGATCTGCCAAAGAATCCTGGGCTAATCCAATGGCTGCCCCAGCCAAGGTGCCCACAATCTGATGCTGCTTCATCAGCGAAAAGTAGACGGTCACGAGGACAGGCAATTCCAGATAGGCCAACGGCTTGAAAAACATTGGCACGTAAACCTGAAACAAAATAGCCGCAAGCGGCACCAGAAAAAGAACGAAGATGTTGAACTTTGAGACCCGCTGCTTGTCTCGCCGATCCATCAGGATTTGATCAGAGTAGTCCCTCATCGTCCCTAAGCGGCTCCCCCTCTTGAGGAACTGGCGCAAAACGGAGCACCGGCGGCGGTGGAAATTCCCTTAGCTACTGGTTCGTTTGGTGGCCGCCGGGCCCTTTGCGCTTGGGGGTTGTCGGGTTGCACTGGTGGCGCCGGTGTTGGTTGTGTGATTCCAGGTGCAATCGGCTTCGGCGGAGGCGGTTCGGCGTTATAGTCCGGCGCGGGTTGGCCCACCACGCTGCGCTTGGATCCAATCCCCAGGTACCGTTCCCGAAGCCTGTCCGCATCAGTCTTATTGCTGTTGATGATCTCTTCCTGCGGCCTGGGCTTTTCGCCCATTCCGGGTGGTAGCGGTGATTGCATTACAACCGGGGATTGCAGCCCGGGCAAAGAATCAGGAATCCTTTGGTGCACTCCTTCAATCACAATCAGCACTTCTTCTAAGACAGATTGTAAGCCGGAGGGAACGAACTGGACATCTTTGAAAGTTCTGCCAAGCCGGACAATTTCAGCCTTCCCAACTGCCAGACCCTTTGGAAAAACACGATCCTCGCCAGAGGTGAAAAACTCTTCGTCCACTTCAATCTTGTCTTCGTTTTGGATATGATCCACCATCACTCTGCTTTGGCCCACGCCCTTCAGCGTTCCATGGACTCTGCTTTTTTGTGAGATCACTCCAGCGGCGAAACTAGGATCGGTAATCAGCAGCACCTGGGAAGCAATCGGATAGGACCTCACAACTTTCCCTACAATTCCATCCTGGGTAATTACTGCCATGCCGCTTTCCACGCCGCTTGAAGTTCCGCGATCCACCAAAACCATTTTGGAATTTGTCCCAGTCCCAGTCCCGATGATTCTTGCACCAACTGTGCGCGAGGGCGTCTTTGCTTGAAACTTACTCAATGCCTGAACGCGGTCAGCCATCTGCAGTTCATTTTTCAGAAATTGATTTTCCAGTTTGAACTTTCCCAGATCATCGCGCAGCTTCTTGTTTTCTTCGCGAAGATCAACCAGTACGAAATAGTTCTGGAAAAAACCAAATGTGTTGCGCCGCACGCTTTCCAGGATTCGAGCTACCGGAGTAACCGCAGTAACCGCATACACCCGCACGGATGCCATGTCGTTCCTGCTTTCCTTTTGATAGCCCAAAAGTACAAGTTGGACCAGGATTACAGCAACGAGCACGGCTAAACTGCGGTAGCGGCTCAGAATTGCGTCCATGTTGGGAGGCGGACACGCCTCTTTCTACTTTACTCCTTTTGCTGGTGGGCGCGGCTCAGTAAAATCATCCCAAAGACGTGAATTCCAGAAACTTAAGACTACCGCTCCCTTGCGGTCACGGCTCTGTAACTTCATGCACTTACAGAGGCGCGACCGTAAGGAGTGACACATCCTTACTCGATGGCGATTCGCCGTAGGAGCTTGAAATCGGTCAGCATTTTCCCGGTTCCAAGCACCACACTAGCCAGCGGATCTTCGGCAATCGAAACAGGCAACCCGGTCTCTTCGCGGATTCTCTTGTCCAGATTCTTGATCAACGCCCCTCCACCCGTTAGCACAATACCCTTGTCGCTAATGTCGGCGGAAAGTTCCGGAGGTGTTCTTTCCAGCGCAACTCGAATTGCATTCATGATGGTTGCAATGCATTCGGAAAGCGCCTCGCGAATTTCTGAATCGTCAATCGTTAAAGTTTTCGGTACGCCTTCAATCAAATTCCGCCCTTTGATTTCCATGGTCAACGGACGTTCCAGCGGATACGCCGAGCCAATTTGCATTTTGATCTGTTCGCCGGTTCGTTCTCCAATCAGCAAATTGTACTTGCGCTTCAAATATTGGATGATGGCTTCATCCATCTCGTTGCCGGCCACTCGCACCGAGCGGGAATAGACAATGCCTGACAAGGAAATCACTGCTACGTCAGTAGTGCCGCCGCCGATATCCACCACCATGTTTCCCGAAGGTTCAGTAATGGGAAGCCCTGCACCGATTGCCGCCACCATCGCCTGTTCCACCAGAAACACCTCAGATGCTTTGGCTCTGTATGCGGAGTCAATAACCGCGCGCTTTTCCACCTGAGTGATTTCGCTGGGCACGCCGATGACAATCCTGGGATGGACCAGCATTTTGCGTCCATGCGCTTTCTGAATAAAGTAATTCAGCATGCGCTCGGTCACTTTGAAATCGGCGATCACGCCATCTTTCATTGGACGAATCGCAACTATGTTTCCTGGGGTGCGCCCCACCATCTCCTTGGCTTCCTTGCCCACCGCCTCCACTTCGCCATTGGTTTTATTAATGGCGACAATTGATGGCTCGTTCACGACAATCCCCTTGCCTTTGGCGTAGACAAGAGTGTTTGCCGTGCCAAGGTCAATGGCAAGGTCGGAGGAAAACAAGCTAAACAGCGATCGAAAATTCATGGATTAAAAAAATACTCCTGAGCTAGGGGCCCGGCTTAGGTGCCCTGATACGGGGGAAGATTGCGCGATACCTTCATTGAGGATCGTCGTGGAGATACCGGCACGATTGTTCCGATACCCAAGTTGCACTGTAGCATAGGCCACTTAGGTGGGCAACAGATTTGGAGTCAACTTATTAAATAAAAACAGAAATCATTAAGGTTGCTTCAGCGCAAATTGTTTCAACACATCAAAAACGCGTTCCAATTCCTGGCGATGCACTTTCTTATCCGCCAAATCCAATGGGCCCAGTTCTGCTGCTAATTCCTTACCTGCTTGCGCCACATCCGGGAAACGCTGCTCCAGTAATTCCAGGAACCTTCCTCGTTGCCCCCAATCTTTTGCAGTAATGCCTAAAGCCACATCCAGCCAGAGAGAAACTTGCGCTAATTTTTGACAGCGGGGAACTGCCGCTGCCTTGTCTTTCGCGTCTTCTTCCATCTTGTGAAGCGCGGGCTCTAACTGACTTACAAAACCTGCCCTCCACTGGAAGCCTCTGCGGTCCATTTCGCCTCGCATCAGGATGTGCTGCAATGCGTCTCCGGCAGCAACGGAAAGGCATCCTGCTTCGCCTGCCAAATATCGAGGAGCCGGATACCCTTGAGCTTTAATCCACAAATGCCCCAGTTCATGGGCCATCAGGCCAGTAAATGACTGTGGGTCTTTAGGTGCCAAGTCCTGGTTGACGAAAATGTACTGATAGCCACCAGACTGTGCCGGAGGATTCAAACTCAACGCCTGGGCGCTGGCAAACATCTTCCCGAAGGATTCCACTGCGAAATGTTGCTTTGCGACGGACCGGTGAGGTTCTTGGACCGGCAACTCTCCTGGCCGAAGAGAAATCACAACAACCTGACGCTTGCTCAACTGGGAAAGTTCAAGAGCCCAATCGCCAAGCAGTCCAGTCAAAGGTAGAATCTGCGCGAGTAGAAAGATGATCACAACAATCTTTAGAATACGGGTTTCAAAGCGGCTGTGCGAATACAATGGAAGAAGTTCATGCATCGCCGCCATTTTTTGAACCTTGCCGCCGCTGCCTCGCTTTCCAGCTGCTCCAAACCCAAAGTATCCGGATTTCCTGGTTATGCCTTTGTTGCCAATCAAGAAGGCAAAGCCATTGCCGCAGTGGATCTATCAGCCTTCGCCGTTGCTCGCCACATTCCAGTCGATGGTCGCCCCACGGAAATTTTGGCGCATCCAACCGAGCCCAGCGTTTACGCTTTGACACCCGAAAATGGCGCTATTCATCAGATTGATTCCGCCAACCTGAAATTCCGTCGTCGATGGAATGCAAACCAGCCACTGACGCACATCAGGCTATCTAACGGCGGGCGGACTCTTTGGGTATTGGGCAGGAATCCAAACCGTTTGATGGAATTGAATCTTTCCGATTGGAAGACCGGCCGGACGGTTCCACTCCCCGCCGTGCCCGTGGATTTCGATATTTCGAAGGAGCTGGGTCACGCAGTAATCAGCTTTGGTCAGGCGGCTGCCCCGGTTTTGATCGATCTTGAAAGTGCAAAGATAATCGGCAAGTTGAATGGGGAAGGGCAGTACTCCATTGTTCGCTTTCAGTCCAATGGAAAAGCAGTGATGGCAGGGGACCCGAACAACAAACTGCTGACGATTTTTTCAATTCCCGGCGGCGAAATTTTCAGTCATCTTACCCTAGCCGTGCGGCCTGATTATTGGTGCTTCAAGAATGACGGCGGGCAGTTGTTTTTGGCAGGTGAAGGGTCAGACAGTCTGGCTATTGTCTACCCCTATCGCACTGAGGTTGCCGAAACCATTCTGGCCAGCCATGCTCCGCGCGGAATGACTACCGTGACTACTCAAGATGTGGATTACTTGTTCATCGCCAGTCCACAATCGGGCGATGTGACCATCATGAATATCGCAACGCACAAGGTGATTGCCGTTGTGGCTGTTGGGAAGAATCCTGGATTTTTGATGCCTACTCCGGATAACGAATTCGTGCTGGTGCTGAATCAGGATTCCGGCGACATGGCGGTGATCCGTGTGAAATCGATCACACGTAACAGGGCGAAGCTGGCTCCGCTTTTTAACTTGATTCCGGTGGGATCGAAGCCGGTTGCTGCGGTGGTGCAACGGGTTTAGGCTCGAGAGGAATCGTCAGGCCGTATTTTCATTTCACGAGGCATACCTGGCAAGCAGCTTCCGACGTTCTCGCCCGGCACGCATCAAGCAGTTGAGCCATAGGTGCCCGCTTCTTGGCTTCCTGAAGAGCTTTGCACATTTCGGTCTCCCGAGGGTTTTCAACAGGCGGCTCGTGAAAGACTACCTGCTTTCGCCGGACTGCGTGAATGCTAGGCCCATCTTCATCGTTGCGCAACTCGACTGCGCTGCCACCTGAAAAGAGTTGCAAGGCACTTGTCCCAGAGCCGTCTGGGCCGGCCACGAATGTCGCGACCTGTGACGTTCGCGTGTCGAGAGTCAAAGCAACATTGCCGGATGGCTCGAATGTGACGTATCCGCTGCGCTCCGCCCCGGTACCGTCATAGAGGACAATTCCAGCCGCCTGTTGTCCACGGGGCCTCGTTTTTCCATTACGAACTGCGTCAGGCAGATTGCCACCAAGCCGGAGCCGAACCGTGCCGTTGCTGTCCACGATAATTAGTTCCGACAGCGTCAGACTCTTGGCGTCTGGATTACTTTGGGCTTTGACCGCCAAGTCTGGCTGGAAAATCGCAGTCATGGCAAGTGCACAGAATCCGACGGCAGTTGTGGTCAAAAGGAACTTTTGACGACGCTCCAAGGCCGCAATGCGGGCAACATATGTGTCGTCCATCATGGGAACTCCCTAGGCAGATAAATACGATGGTGCCGCCGCACTTGTTCCGTCGAAAGTGAGGGAATGCCAAGACAGCCAGTTAGTGACAAAATTGAGCCTAGATCGTCTACGATTACTAAAGGAAAGGACCTGACTATTGCAATCACTCCTCAAAGTGCTTCTGACGCTCTTTGTTACGATTAATTCGCTGGACGCACAAAATCAGCCCGATTTATCCGCCGCCGCAGCAGGTTTGACCGAGTTCGCCAGTGCATGTAAGGACGTTGGAGAACGCTTGTGGGGCGTGCCTTTGTGCGGACGCCTCCTCCTTGTGGATGGTCGAAGCCGGCTTACCTTGGCGACCGAACCAGATCCTGACGGAAAATTTGAGAAGCGGGATGGCTTTTATGCCGGTCAATTACCGGAGAGCATACTGATCGCAAACACCTCAGTGAGTTGGGGTGGAGAACAGTGGGCAATGGTTTTGTTGCCATTGCCGGTGGAACGCTTTCAACGGCTTCGTTTACTGGCGCATGAATCCTTCCACCGTATGCAAACCGCGCTAGGTCTGCGGGTGAGCGATGACGCGAGTGCCCATCTCGAAACGGAATCCGGCCGGCTGTGGCTGCGGTTGGAATTGCGGGCGCTGGCGGAAGCATTGCGAACGCGGGGAGTGGCGAGCCGCAACGCGGCCAAAGATGCACTGCTGTTCCGGGCAGCGAGGCAGCGTCACAATCCAGGTGCGGAGCGATTGGAACCGGCGCTCGAAATTCAAGAAGGGCTTGCCGAGTATACGGGTACTGTTGCGGCTTTGGGAGTGTCCGGTGAAAGCATTACAAGGGTTGCGCGGGCGGTCGAAGACGCCGAAGACCAGCGCGCTTTCGCGAGATCTTTCGCGTACGCGACGGGCCCGGCACTCGGCCTGTTGTTGGATAGATTCGCCGGTTCATGGCGCAAGTCAGTTAATAAGGACACAAACCTGGCCGCATTGCTTGCGAAGGCCATCGGCAATCCGATCTTAGGAGATGTGGTTAGGGTGGCCGAATCGCGTGCGCAGCGCTACGGCTTTCGGGCCTTATCCGAAGATGAGCACGTTCGTGCGGTACGAACACAAGCCGTTCTGGCCACCTACCGCGCACGCTTCTTGGAGGGGCCAATCCTTGGGTTTCCCAAGACGGAGGAATTAAACCGCTCATTCAACCCAAACAATCTTGTGCCGCTTGGGGATGAGGGCACAGTCTACCCGACCGGGACCTTTGTCAGCCGGTGGGGAACACTGGAAGTTGAAAGCATAGGAGCTCTCCTTTCACCCGATAATCAGTCACTTCGAGTGACGGCACCGATTGACATTCAAGTCCGCCCACTATTCGGACCAGGGTGGCGATTGAAATTGGCCCCCGGCTGGACCATCAAGGCCGGTGTTAAACCCGGAAATTTCGTGTTGGCTCCTGAGTAGCCGCACACGACGGATGGAACCCGGTTCAAATCGCCGATGAACAAAATCGGGATTTGGCCGCCGGAAAAGGTCCTGGATTCTTGATGCCTATGTCAGATAACGCTGAATCAGGACTGGCCCACTTTTTAATTTGATTCCGGTGGGATCGAAGCCGGTTGCTGCGGTGGTGCAAAGGGTTTAGGTTTGATAACTGCGCGGCACGGCGGTGATTTCGTAACCAAGTTTTACAACGCAAAAGCCTGGAAGCGGCAAGGTAGCTTGCGTGAATCACCTGCCCGGCCATCCAACCCTTATCGGTTGCGCCTGCGCCAACTGCATTGACAAACTCACACGCAGGGCTGAGCGTAAACCCCCAATCCTGCCCAGAACTCAAGCTAAGGATACGAACATTTAGACGGGATGCAGAATTTGGTGTGAGGAACTCAAGCGCATGGTGCCAGCCAAGTAACCGATCAACTTTCGCTGCACTACTCCCAACTTCGCCTCTGCAATCCGCCCACAAAATCGAAATGTGCATCTCTGCTCATAATTGGAAGCGAGTGTTGCCGGCACAACGCCGCAATCCACAAGTCGTTCCCCGGAATCGGATTGCCCGCAGCCTTCAGCTCTAATCGGATAGAGGCATAGTGCCGTGCGGTCTCAATTCCAACTTCCAGAACGGTGCATCTGTCCAGCATTCGCTGTAGTGATCTTTCATAAACCTCGCGGTGCCGGGATTGGGCAATACCGAAACTAAACTCCCCAGCCACGATGACTGGGATTGCAAGCTGGCGAGCATCGGCCACCATCTTTACGGCCTCCGGCCTACTGTCCAGATAAGCAGACAGAGCGTTTGTGTCCAGAATCAATTCCATTCCTCAGGTTCGATCTGTTCGAATTCCTCATCAATGAGCTTCTGGATCCGCACCGACTCTTTGTGGAGATGTGCTAATTCCCCCGCACATTCCAACCACGGCTTGTCCGATCGCGCACTGCCGTTGGAGAGCTTCTCTTCGACAGCTTGCGTGACATACTCGCGTAAGGGAATTCCTAACGCACTGGCCGTGGCTTTGGCCTTGCGGAAGGTTCGGTCCGGGATCTCCAGTGTTGTCTTCATAAACGCCAGTATCCCATATTTACGGGAGTGCGTCCTGCGTAACTAAACTAATTCCATCCATACCACTTCTACAGGTGAAATTCGGTCCATAATAGATGGTTTACCCCATCGGGGAAAGCGGCATGAAGACGTGTAAAAGGCGTAAGACAAGGGCCTCGACCGCATTCTAGTACGCGTGTCGTCATATGTTTGATCGAGTATTCCGCCGCCGATTCACTCAGTCGCCTTCTTGAAACCTACACCGCAAGTTACCACGCGAAGGTGGCCAAACTACATTTCAGTTTTCACGACGGGAAGAAGTTGTCGCAGAAGACATTTGGTCAACAACTCTAGAGCAGACTCCCGCGTGCATGAATCACTTGCCCAGTCACATGCCGTGCGGCCTCGCTGGCCAGGAAGACTACTACCCTAGCCGCATCTTCCGGCTGATTGATTCTTGCCACTCCAGACGGGACGCCCCATTCGTGTCGCATTTGCCCGGTCATCCAACCCGTGTCGGTTGCGCCTGGGTCAACTGCATTTACCGTAATGCCAAGAGGCGCCAACTCTGATGCAAGGCTGAGCGTAAAAGCTTCGATTGCCCCCTTGGTTGCGACGTAGGCCAACTCCCCTGGCATTGGCCCCCAACCTTGCCCAGAACTCAAGCTAATGATACGACCACTCAGACGGCCCAGCGCTTTAGCCCTGCGAGCAAGCTCAACGGCCAACAGGAAGGCGGAACGCATGTTTACTGCATAGTGCGCATCAAGCCTTGCTGCGTCGAGCAATTCAAATCCATCACGAGCCGAGTGGGCCGCGTTGTTCACCAAGATGTCCGGCACGCCTAGCCATTCCTGCGCAGCATCCATCACTTGCGCTGCGCTGTTTGGATGCGCCAAATCGATTTCCACATGCCGCACCTTCACGCCTAAATTCAGCAGCTCCTGTTCCAGAGCCATAGGGCCGTTCTCATCAACTCCGTGTGGCTGTTCCCGATCATAGGCTTGCCAAGTGGTGAACAAAATATTCGCCCCTTGCACCGCCAACGCACGGCAAATGGCTGCGCCGATCCCGTTGCCGCGACTGGCCCCGGTGATGAGAGCGAACTTTCCATTAAGGTCTGGATAACTGGCGTGATTCAATGGACCACCCTGCACATAGAGCTTAACATCGACAACGAAGATGCCATTGGACTCGGTTCGAAAGAACGTCAGTTGCATGCAACAGATGTTGCAGCTTTTTGTCCTAGAACTGATACTTCAACGCCAACTGAATTACCCGCGGCTGTCCGGCGCTGGTGATTCGCCCGAAGGCCGCCGCATTGCGGTTCGCGTTTGGATTGCCAAAGTTTACGCGATTCAAAACGTTAAATGTCTCCATCCGGAATTGCACACGATGGCCTTCCCTTACAGGGATGTTCTTGAACAAGCCGGCGTCAACGGAAACATCACCTGGACCACGGAGGATATTGCGGCCAGAGGTGCCGAAGGCGCCTACCGCGTTGAAGGCGAAGGCATCAATATTGAAGTAACGGTCCACCAGTTCTCCATGCGGCCGGCCCGAGTTGAGAAACGGATTGCCGATCAGGTCGGCGCGATCCTGATTCACGCCAGAGAAGCTGTTATCACGGCCAGACACAACGGTGAATACGCTGCCACTTTGCAGAGCGGCAATGCAGTTGAGGTCCCAACCACCCAGCATCCACTTCAAGGCTGGATTTGCGCGTGTTAAGCGAGGCAGCTCATACACCAGCGAACTGACGAAACGATGGGGAATATCCAGATTCGAAAGCCCACGATTAAAGCGCTGGCTGAAGGGGTTTGGGGAAGCATTACCATCTCCAGAAGCGTCGTCAATCAGCTTCGAGAAGGTGTAGGAAGCAAGCAGTGAAAAGCCCTGCGCGAAGCGCTTGTTCACTGACAGTTGCAGAGAGTGATAGTTTGAGTTCCCGTCGCTCAACTGTACGGAGACAGGGCCAAAGTCAGGAGCATAAAGCCGACGGGCATTCGTGTTTGCAGTGGTTGCGCCCGTGCGAAAAACTGCCGGATTCCCCTCGATTTGGTTGAAAAGGTGGTTGCCTTTGCTGCCGACATAAGCCAAGGTTCCGACCCAGGCACCAAACATTTCGCGCTGCAGATTGAAGTTCCACTGTTGCATATAGCCATTGCTGAAGTCAGCCGAATACGGCTGCATCTGCAAGGGGCGAATGAAACGATAGGTGCGTCGCGCGTCCGCCGTGGTTGGCGCCGTGAAGGGCCATGGATTGACGGTGTTTCCATACGGATTTTCTACGCTGGGCGGCGCATCAAAAGTGAACTTGGCGGCAAAAGGCTGCGAGTTTGAGGGCTGGTTGTTCGCCTGCTGCCGAATCTGCGACCAGAAAATACCATAGCCACCCCGCACGCTGAACTTGCCCTTGCCGGTAGGGTCCCAGGCAAAGCCAAAGCGCGGAGAGAGGCGATTGTAATTGGCCCGCATGGCTGCCATAGGCACATCAGAGTCGCCGGGGAATAGAACGCCTGCCGGTGCCGTCGGAAACACAGTGCTCTGTTGGCCGGGCCGGAACTGCGAGAAGCGATTGTCCTGGTCTGTGAAGGGCAGAAACGGATCGTAACGCAATCCGAGATTCAAGGTTACGCGGCGGGTCAATTTCCAATCGTCCTGAGCAAACAGGCCCCACTCCTTCTGGCGCGGTTGATTTACCAGCAGCGAACCTTGACGGAAGTTGAAGACGCGGCCAAGCATCAGGTCAGCAGCCGAGTCGCCCGTAATCTGACCATTGAAGACCAGTGCGGGGTCGCCTTCAAAGAACTCTGACAAGTCAAGTTGCGAGAGCCGGACACTGCCGCCCGCTTTCAAAAAGTGCGCACCTTTGTTCCAGTTCAGCCGGTTGCTGATCTCATAATTGCGACGGAAGTGCTGCAGCGGATAGCGAGTAAAGGCGTTGAAGCGCCCGTTGACGTTGGTGCTGATGGCCACAGGCACATCGGTTTCTGTGAACGGCCGCGTGAACTTCGCGCCAAAGTCATTCCAACTCTTGTTACCCGGCACAACGGAAAGCTGCCGGCGGTCAATGTCGTTGAACGTGAACTGAAAGCTGTTCAGCAAAGAAGACGACAGAATGTGTGTATCGGAAAGGGACAGATTGTAGTTGCTGTATTTGATGTTGGCGAACAGGTTCGGCAGATTGCCCGGCACCTCTTGAAATGCCTCATCGTTCAGCAGGAAGCGGCCGCTTAGACGGTTAGCCGAACTCACCTGATGGTCCACCTTGAAAATTGTGTTGTCCTGGTCGTTCGATTGCTGGCTGGCGAAACTATAGAGGCCATCGGCGCGGTTGGGCAAGGGCACAAAGGCATCCAGGAATTTGACGGACGGCTGCGAGATACGGCTGGCGGGAATGGTGCGGCCGGGAAAGGGTTGATTGCCATTGACGGGGTCAGTGATGGCGCGGGCGAGGGCGGAGAAGTCGCCTCGACGCTCTGCCGCCGTTGGAACATTGGCCGTCTGTGCGCCTGGTGCCGAGCGATCTCGCGTCCCTTGATAGGAAGCGAAGAAGAAAGTTTTGTCACGAATGATGCGGCCGCCGAAGGTGCCGCCGAATTGATTTCGCTTAAAGGGCGGAACAGTGTTCGAGAAATAATTTCGCGTATTCAACTTTTCATTGCGGAGGAATTCAAAGGCGCTGCCGTGCCACTGATTGGTGCCGGAACGTGTCACGGCATTCATCAGCGCTCCGGCGTTGCGCCCGTACTCAGCGGAGAAGGCATTGGTATTAATGGAGAACTCTTCCAACGCATCTGGGGGCGGGAAGACGGAGGGCGAATTGAAATAAGGGTCGTGATTGTCGCCGCCATCCAGCACGTAGTTGTTCCCGTTCTGCCGGCTGCCATTGATGGAGATGGTATCGTTTTGCCCTTGCCCGCGTCCGGCCACCGAACCGGCTCCAGGCACCAGTCGCTGCAGGTCCAGCGCATTACGGCCGTTCAGCGGAAGCTCCACAATGCGCTTGGAATCGATCACTTCCTTAAGCGTGCCGGATCGGGTTTCCACTTGCACAGGCTCGGCCTGCACGGTGACGCTTTCGGTCAGGTCACCAATCTGCAGGGTAATCGGCACCTGACGATTCTCATCCACCTGCACGCGAATGCCAGGCTGCACAAACTTCTTGAAGCCCTGGCGTTCGGCTGCGACGGTGTATGCGCCGATGGGCAGTTGGGTGACGATGTAATCGCCTCGTTCGTTCGACGTCACACTGCGCACCTGTCCCGTGGTGGTTTGGGTCACTGTGATGGCTGTCCCTGGAATCAAACTGCCGCTTGAGTCTGTAACCGTGCCGTAGATAGTAACCGTCCCTTGCGCCAACAAACATATTGACGAAAGCAAGCTGAAGACGAATATTTTCATTTGCCCATAGTTTATCAGGGTGTGAGACACAGAAGTTTGGATTAGGCGGCCGGAGCTTACCGCGCACACCACATTGATGCCGCACACCTCCCGCCATTACCTTAAATTATTGGACAAGTCCACTCGCACTAACCAGCCCGCAAAGGCCACCCTCGTGGCTCCGATCATAAGCGTAGAGCCAACCCGCCCGTGTCTCGATTGATATACTGGCCGCAAAGGAGTTTGCCATTGACCTCACGCCTCGTCTTTGATTCGCTGCCCGCCAACAGGCTAGCCGTCTGCACCGTTGTCCTCGCACTCGTGCTCGCGCCGAGTTTGCCGGCGCAAACGGGCACCGGTCGAATTCAGGGAACCATCACAGATGCCACCGGAGCGGCGATCCCGAACGCGGCCGTGTCGCTCGACAACCTCGCCGCCGCCGCCGTGGCCAAGACGGAGGCGAACGCCCAGGGGCTCTTCCTGTACCCAGGCCTGCGACCCGGCGAATACGGCATCTCCGTCTCTTCGCCCGGCATGCAGCCGTGGAGCGGCACGCTGACGCTGTACACCGGGCAAGTGGCGGAGGTGCCCGTGGTGCTGCGCGTGGCTGGGACGGCGAGCGAAGTCACGGTGACTTCGGAGGTCACGCAACTCATCACCACGGAGAGCGCCACGCTCTCTGGCATTATTGAGAATAAGCGGCTGGCCCAACTGCCGTTGAATGGCCGGTTCATTCAAACCGTGATCCTGGCTTCCGTGCCTGGCCTGGAGAATAGCGCTGCGCGGGCGCGCGTGTGGGGCTTGCGGGAAGGCGCGATGGAATGGGTGCAGGATGGCGCGGTGGTGAACTCCCGGTCCACCAGCGAACTGCTGCGGGCTCCAGGGATGGACAGCATCGCGGAAGTGAAGGTGGAGACGAATGCTTCCTCGGCGAAGTTCGCCCGGCCGGGCACCACCATCCTATCCACCAAAAGCGGCACTAACGACTTTCATGGCTCGGCGTTCCACACCATGCGCAACAGTTCCTTCGGTGTGGCCCGGCGCCGTCAGGACTTCTTCGAAAAAGCGCCCAAATACATTCGTAACGAACCGGGCGTGAGTGCCGGAGGGCCGGTGGTGGTGCCTCGTCTTTACAACGGGCACAACCGCACCTTCGTCTTTGGAGCTTGGGAGGCGATGGTGCGGCGCGAGAACCTGGTGCGAAACCTGCGGCTTCCCACCGCTGCCTTGCGCGACGGAGACTACGGTGGTCTAGCCGCCGCGAACGGGCAAGCGGTCGTCCTTTATGACCCTTACTCCACCGCCGCACGCGAGGCGAACTGGGCGCGCACTCCGTTTGCCAACAACCGCATTCCAACGTCGATGCGGAGCCCGCTGGCGCAAAGGTATTACGGACTGCTTCCGCTGCCGACCATGCCGGAGATCAACCCCCTGGTGCTCGCCAACTTCTTTCAGGGCTACTCCGCCATCAATGACCAGAAGAAGATCGCGACGCGTGTGGACCACCGCTTCTCCGCGCGCGACAACGTCTTCTTCCGTTTCAACCGCGTTTCCGAACACCAGGACGAGCCGGCAAACAACGTGCCGAGGCTGGAGGGCGGACTGGCGCACCGCGAGATAGAAGACAGCGTCAGCCGGAATTTCGCGGTGAGCTGGGTGCGTACGCTGTCGCCCTCGTTTTTTGTGGAGAGCTCCGCTAGTTGGTCGAACTTGACGCTGGACAGTAACTTGGACAACCCGGCCATGTCACAGGACTTTTCCACCGCCTGGGGTCTGCCCAATCCCAAAGGCGTGAAGGGCTTGCCGGACCTCCGCAACGTCGGTTTCGACAACAACCTGAACGCGGCGACTCAGCTTGGGCGGCACGACACCATCTTCCAGGCATCGCAGAATTTCACTCATGTGCGTGGCCGGCATCAGTTCGAGTTCGGCTGGCACCACCGCCGGGACCAGATCGCCACGTTTCCGAACCAGAGCCCCACTCAGGTGGAGGTGGGTTTCAACAGCTCCGCCACCGCGCTCTACGATCCGCGTACCGGGAATGCGATCGGCTCGACGCCGAATAGCGGGCACGACTCCGCCAACTTCTTCCTGGGAGTGGCGGGAACTTACACCGCGCGCCTTCGGCGGCAGCGTTTCCAGATCAACAACAACGAGTGGGCCGGGTACTTCCAGGATAACTGGAAGGTGCGGCCGAACCTGACTCTGAACGCCGGAGTCCGCTGGAATTACCTGTCTCCGTATGCGGAAGCAGAGGGGGAAATGGTCGGCTTCGACGTCGCCACGCGTTCTATCGTTTTGGGTGTTACCCCCGAGGAACTTGTGCGGCGCGGCCGCACGACGCCTGCCACGGTAGCCTTCTACCGCCGACTGGGAACGAACTTCACCACTCCAGACCAAGTGGGCCTACCGAAGACCTTCATACACCGGAACTGGACGGATTTCGCGCCCCGGCTCGGCGCGAACTACCAGACGCGCTTGTTCGGACGCTCCTTCGTGGTGCGCGGCGGTTACGGCCTCTACCACTTCCCGCTTCCGATCAGGACCTTCAACGACGCGATGACCGAGGCGCAGCCATACAACGCGACGTTTCAGAACAACATCAACTCGTCGCAGTTCACCTCCGACGGCTTGCCCAACCTGGGAATGCGCTCTGTTCCGGCCATCATCGCGGGGCGCAATTCCTCACAGGCCGTCTCGCTCGGCAGCGAGCCAACGGGCATCGCGCGCGGATTCACGGTGTATCGGATGGACCCGCACCAGCCCACCGCCCTCGCGCACGAATGGAATTTCACACTCGAGTCAGAGATCATGGATCGCACGGTCCTCCGCCTGGGATACGTCGGCACCGCTGGGCGGAACAACGAACTCTGGGAGGGCCAGAACATCAGCGTGAATCCCTACCTCTGGATGCAGCGCACCGGCACCGAGCCGCCCACCGGAGAGTTTGGCAACGTGGCGCGGCGCTCGCTGGACCGCACGACGTTCGGCGAGATGCGCACTTACCAGCGTGGCGCCTACAGCAACTACCACGGCCTGCAGGCGCAGTTCGAGCGCCGCTACTCGTCTGGCCTCGCCTTCCAGGTCTTCTATGTCTTCAGCCGCGCGCTCTCCACGGGATTCGCTCCGTCCAGCGGCGGTTACGCCTCAAGCAATGAAATCCTGTTGGAGCCCTGGGCCTTCGCTCCCGGCGCAGTTCCCGAAGATCGCAACGCGCGCCTCCGGTTTCTAACCTATCGCACCGACGATGAGATCACTCCGCACCGGGTCCGCTGGAATTTCCTCTACGATCTGCCGGTGGGCCGCGGAAAGCATTTGTTCCGCAACGCCGGGCGTGTGCTTGACCAGATCGCCGGCGGATGGCAGGTGAGCGGTTTGGGTCAGTGGTCGTCACGCTTGAACGCGCTGCCCACGGGAAACTGGGGCCCCATCCGCGACATCCAGATCTATGGGCTGAAAAACAAAATCCAAGATTGCCGCAGCGGCGTCTGCTACGACGGCTACCTCTTCTACAACGGCTACCTCCCGGCTAACCGCATCAACTCCTACGACCCAAGGACCGGCCTGCCGAACGGCGTGATGGGCGTTCCCAAAGACTACTACCCGGCCCATCAACCCGTAAACCCGATCCCGGCTACCGGCGGCGTAGGCGACCACAACCGCGTGCCGGTAGCCTTAAAAGACGGCCGCGTGGTGGAGACCAATTTGGACACCAATCTCCACCCATGGCGGACGGCCTACCTGCGGGTGCCTGGCCAGTTCACGCTGGATGCTTCGCTGTTCAAGGCGTTCCGGATGACCGAGCGCACCTCGATCCGGCTCAACCTTGACGCCTTCAACGTTCTGAACAACCCTAGTCTGGTCAGGCCCGATATGAACACCGGGATCTTGACGTTGCGCGACTCTGGAGTAGGCGCACGGCAACTGCAGGCCACATTGCGTCTGAACTGGTAAGGCCGCTGGTTGTTTTCTAACGCGGGCGACCTGAGTCATTGGGCGCCGATTCAACCGACCCTGACTCATGTGCTGCTTCAGCATCAGTTCGTGCCGTAGCGCCGAACGTTGGAATGGAAAATCAAAGTGGAACTTTTCGAGCGGATCCATATTCAACTTCCTGGCGATCCCGGCAACTGTTCTAATGCCGAAATCGTGCTCTCACGGATAATGCTGAGCAACAGAATTTGGCATGTATCTGATCCAGCGAGGACTGGTAGTCTACGCGAATGCCAGGCTGCACAAACTTCTTGAAGCCCTGGCGCTCGGCTGCGACGGTGTATGCGCCGATGGGCAGTTGGGTGACGATGTAATCGCCTCGTTGGTGGTTTGGGTCACGGTGATGGCTGTCCCTGGAATCAAACTGCCGCTGGAGTCGGTAACTGTACCATAGATAGTGACCGTCCCTTGCGCCAATAGGCACATTGACGAAAGCAAGCTGAAGACGAATACTCTCGTTTGCACTTAGTTTATCAGGGTGTGACATAAGCAGTTGGGATTAGGCGGCCCAAGCTTGGCCGGCACCATTGCCTTGTATGATTGAATTAATCAGCGCTGGTAATCGTTCATCGTGGAACTCGTTCAAATCGTCGACGAACAAAATTGCGAATGCGGCATAGCCCCGCGCAATGTTATGCGCAGCCAGAGGTTGCTTCATCGTTGCACTTACATCTTCGTATTCAATTCGCAAGGAGAAATCTTTGTCCAGCAGCGCACGTTTACCAAAGACATTTATCCTGGGTTCCTTGACTTAGC
>JAYUSZ010000445.1:0-7022 GCA_043755435.1 Bryobacterales bacterium
CTTTGGTTCAACACAAACGAGTACCTCTATGTCGATTGATGCAGCGCGCCGTAATTTTCTGACTCGCTCCGGCTTGGGCTTCGGCTCGCTGGCTGCTAGTTACTTGCTTGGTGCCGCGGAGGCGCACAACCCGCTCGCTCCTCGCAAACCATTGCTACCGGCTACGGCCAAGAACATTATTTTTCTTTTCATGCACGGTGGCCCCAGTCATCTTGAAACCTTTGATCCTAAGCCTCTCTTGGAAAAACTGAACGGACAACCGGTGCCGGATAGTTTCGGAGACGTCCAGCTTCAGTTTTCCACTTTCAAGCAAGTTCCGATCCTGGCGAGCCGTCGTAAATTTCAAAAGTACGGACAAGCGGGAATTGAAGTTTCCGATGTGTTTCCGCATGTTGCAAGCCATGCCGACAAGTTGGCCGTTATCCGATCGTGCCAGCACGACGGGTTCACGCATACTGCTGCACTGAATTGGTTGAATAATGGTTGGCCCAGGTTGGGAAGGCCCAGCGTCGGTTCGTGGGTCACTTATGGATTGGGCAGCGAAAGCGAAAATCTGCCGGCCTTTGTGGTGATGCTTGATGGCGGCATTAAATCAGGTCCACCAGTTTACGGTCCTGGATTTCTTCCGGCGGCCTACCAGGGTACGGTGCTGCGAAACGGTCCTTCACCGATTCTAAATGTGCAACCCCCTTCAACGCGAGGTGCGGAAAATCAGAAGGATCTGCGTGAACTTTTGCAGTGGTACAACCAGAGTCACCTGGATAAACGATCTGACGATACCGATCTTGCGGCGCGGATGGCATCTTATGAACTTGCATTCAAAATGCAGATGGCCGCACCTGAGTTGGCCGATATCACGAAGGAAACCGATGCCACTAAGAAGTTGTATGGAATCGATGAAGAACGAACAGCTCCCTTTGGCTCGAAGTGCTTGTTAGCGCGAAGACTCGTTGAGCGAGGCGTACGCTTTGTACAATTGTGGTCCGGGTCAACTACGGGTGGGGGCGGCGATTGGGATGGCCACGCTCAATGCGACAAGAACATTGTGACCATGGCTGGCAAAGTGGATAAACCAATCGCCGGCTTATTGGCGGATCTGCAATCGCGCGGGTTGTTGGAATCCACCTTGGTAGTTTGGGGCGGTGAGTTTGGTCGCACTCCGACGTCGGACGGAAGTGCCAACGGCGGCGGTGACAGCCAGGGTCGCGACCATAATCCATATGGGTTCACAATCTGGATGGCTGGTGGCGGAGTTCGAGGCGGCAAAGTGATCGGATCTACAGACGAGATTGGACTGCGGGCAGTTCAGGATCCGGTGCATGTGCATGACATCCATGCCACGATGTTGGCCCTTATGGGGGTGGATCATGAAAAGCTTACCTACCATTTTCAAGGACGTGATTTCCGTTTGACAGACGTGGCGGGCAAGACAGATTTAGCGAAGCGGCTGACGGTTTGATTAGAAGCTGTCGTCGCCCCAGAAGTGCTCGCTCAAGTACTTTTCTGCACCATCGCAAAGAATAGTAACCAGTACCCCAGTCTTACCTTGCTCAACCAGTCTCTTGCCAACAAGCAGAGCAGCGTGCACATTCGCCCCCGCAGAAATTCCTACTAAGATGCCTTCCTCACGAGCGAGACGCTTTACCATCTTGTAAGCATCTTCCGTCTCAATCCACAAATTTTCATCGGCTAAAGTTGGATCGTAAATCGGCGGAACAATGGCTGTAGGCATGTGCTTCAGCCCTTCCAATCCGTGAAACCCCGCAGCCGGTTGCGCCGAAATGCATGTGACGTGGGGAAGACCATCCTTCAACCTCCGAGCCACTCCCATAAAAGTCCCACTGGTCCCAAGCGCTGCGATGAAATGCGTAATTCGCTCTTCGGTCTGCGCCATAATTTCCAGACCCGTGCCGTTGTAATGAGCTTTCCAATTCGCCGGATTTCCATACTGATCAGGATAGAAATAACGACCAGGATCAGCAGCCACAATTTTCTGAACCGCGCGAATGGCCCCGTCCGATCCTTCACCGCCCGGAGTCAGGAAAAGTTCCGCCCCATAAGCCTTTAGAATCTGTTTGCGTTCCGGCGAAGCGTTTTCAGGAAGACACAACTTCACCTTATAACCCTTGGCTGCGGCGATCATGGCATAGGCAATGCCCGTGTTTCCGCTGGTGGCATCAATGATTACTTTGTCAGGTGTAAGTAAGCCCGCCCGCTCCCCTTCCAGGATCATGTTCAATGCGGGACGATCCTTCACAGATCCACCTGGATTGAAATACTCGGCCTTGGCGTAGATTTCAATGCCGGGCAGTTCCTCGGCCATCCGTTCCAGCTTCAACATCGGGGTGTTGCCAATGGAGGCCAACAAAGATCCGGCTGCCGGAGTGGCCCTTTGCTTGGAAGCGATAGAAGCTGCAGATGGCATAGCTTTCATTGTAGGAATGGTATCCATGTCAGTCAACAATAGGACGTATAGGACTAGGATGCACGAAGCTGTTTGAAAGATTCAAGGTCAAATCCGCAAGTATGGAATCGTGATAAGATTCTCCCACTACACTTCGTTAGTGAGGAGTTTCCTTTATGATTTCCAAGTGCCGGATAGCATCGTTTGCATTGGCATTCATTTTCGCTTGTTCGACAATGGCCCAAGACAGAGGCACAATTCGCGGATTCGTTTCCGACGCAGCCGGAGGCACCGTTCCCGGCGCTACCGTCACAGCTAGGAACGTGAATACAGGCTTGAAGCAAACTGTCCAAACTGGAGCCGATGGAGGATATAGTGTCCTTTATCTCCCCTCTGGAAGTTATAGAGTCACAACTGAAAAACAAGGATTCCGCAAGGCGGAGGCCACCGGTGTTCAAGTTCAAGTTGCCACGGTAACCAGCGTAGATGTGGTTCTCAGCGTCGGAACTTTAGAGCAGACCGTTGAGGTTACAGCAGCCGCACCACTGTTAGATTTGCAAGGTACGAACCTTGGCAAAGTGATTCCCAAAAACGCCATCAGGGATCTTCCTTTATTCATCAGCGGGGGACTACGTTCTAATTTAGCTTTCGTCATCCTAACCCCAGGTGTGATTGGCCCACCAAATAATCCGCGCATTGGAGGCGGATTGCTTGATGGGCAAAGTGAGCAATTGGATGGAGCGGAATCGCAAAGCGAGCGCCGTAATGATCCAGCCATGAATGGCGTCAGCGTGGAGGGAATGGAAGAATTCAAAGTGCAAAGTTCCTCCTTCTCCGCCGAATATGGGCGCACCTCAAATGGTGTCATTAACTGGGTGACCAAGTCCGGAACCAATCAGGTTCACGGCAGCGCCTTCGTATTTAACCGCAACGAAGTTTTCAATGCTCGTGGATTTACAATTGCTCCATCCAAGCGTCCAATTGTGCGGCAGTGGAATCCAGGAGGAAGTTTTGGCGGACCGATTTTCATTCCGAAGGTGTTTGATGGACGAAATAAAGCTTTCTTCTTTTTCGCCTTTGAAAGGGCTTCTACGCGCAATGGACAATCAACAGCTTTAGTGAACGCGCCGCTGGATGAATTCCGCAACGGCGATTTCCGGCGTAACATTGATTCGTCTGGAAGAACCATTCCCTTGTACGATCCCTTTGACGCCAACGGCAATATTATTCCCAATTCTGTCGACCGGCCGCGTATGCAGTGTAACGGCGTCCTGGATGTGATTTGCCCCAGCCGCTTTGATGCAACGGCTAAGTTACTGGTAGGCTTGCTGCCGCGACCAGATGATCCAACAAAGCTGACAGCGAATTACCGCTCGCGGTCCTATTCCACATCCAGATCAGTATTGCCCTCTATCAAAGGCGACTATGTCTTCAGCGAAAAGCATCGGGCCAGCTATTTGTTTAGCCATTTCTTGAGCCCGGCCACACCTAGCATTAACCAGTTCGAGGGACTCCCAGGCAGTGGTTTCCCTTCGGAATCGCTGACGGAATATCACCGCTTCAATGATGATTACGTAATCACGCCGAACCTGTTGAATCACTTTACTGTCGGTTTCAATCATCGGCATGTTACCGAAGCTCCGGCGTATGTGAATACTTATCCGTCCAGCATTGCAAATCAAGTCTTCCTAAAGGGCAATCCGAATCCTCTTGTTCCAGGTGTTTCCACTGTCTATGGTGCCGGCGGTGCCACATGGGGCAACAGCGTTTACACGGATTCGCGCCAACGCACAACAAACTTGAAGGAACAAGTTGCTTGGGTTCATGGCAGCCATAGCGTGAAGTTCGGCATGGAGTATTTAGCAGGCATTTACCGCCGCATCTCCAACAACAATACTTGGGGCACTGTTAGTTTCAATGCGGCTGGGACGGGCAATCAGAATGTTGCCAATAGTGGAAACGATTTTGCCTCATTCCTTTTGGGTACTGCTAGCGGCGGCAGTTTCCGCTATCCTGACGACACCGCGTTTCAGTGGCCCTACTACGCCTGGTATTTGCAAGATGATTTCAAAGTGACGCGAAAATTCACGTTGAATATTGGCCTGCGATACGAGTTGCCTATTCCCAAGAAAGAACGAAATGGCCACAACAGCAACTTTTGTCCAACCTGCCCTGCAACTGCATTTGGCGGGATCCCTGGTGCTATGGTCTTCGCCAATGTGGGAGGCCAACCTGACCGCTTCGGCCAGACGAAGAAGAACGCTTTCGGTCCTCGCTTGGGCGTTGCGTATCAGTTGAATTCGAAGACGTTGATTCGCTCCGGTGGATCCATTTTCTATCAACCATCGCGCGAAGATGGAAACGCAGACAACGGGATTCAAGGCTTTGGCGGAACGTTCGGCGCCACAGGAAACTTTCTCTCAAACGGAATCTCTTATCTTGTTAAGAACGGAATTACAGGCTTCTCAACACAGATCAAGAACCTCACCCCTCCAATCGCCGATCCACAAACTCTGACTGCCAATCTATCGTTACAGACTCCGTTTTTTTACAATCCACAAGCCGGCCGCGCTCCCTATTTTGGCGATTGGCAGTTCACCGTTGAACGAACCATGACGTCGAATTCAGTCCTGCGTGTTACCTACCACGGCGTGGTTGGCGTGAAAATGCTTTCCCGGCAGCAAGCCCAAAATCAGTTGGATCCGAAATATTGGGGCATCTACGGTAATTTGCTCGGAAACACAATCAGTTCCGTAATTAACAACCCAGTGGTTGTGGCGGCGGGATTTAAGTTGCCCTACCCCAGCTATCCGACAAATCTACAATTGCAGCAGGCTCTTCGTCCGTTCCCCCAGTATTCCGGCATCAGTAGCGATGCTGGTGGACAGAACGACGGGCACTCCACATTCCATGCGTTGGAAGCAAGTTATGAACATCGTTTCTCCAAAGGCCTGTTCATGTTGGTTTCCTATACATTTGCTAAGTTGATCTCTACAACCAATGGCGAGGACGCTAACCGCACAAGTTTGGGACCAGTGCAGAATCAGTATAACCGGCGCTTGGATAAAGCCGTTGCAAGCCAGGATACGCCGCACAATCTCCGGATCAGTTACATTTACGATCTCCCCATCGGACGAGGCAGAAAGTTCCTTGGGAACATGCCTGGAGTGGCGCAAACATTGCTCGGTAACTGGAAAGTATCGGCGTTGCACACCTATGTTTCGGGCGCTCCGCTCGCCATCGGTTGCAATCAAAATCTATTCGGAGCAGGCCAAAGCCAACGTTGCAATTTTGCTGTAGGAGTTTCTACCGGTCAAATTCCATTAATCAATCCCGCATGGACCTGGAGCCACGATAACATCGGCACTAGCGCATTGGGAAGGATACCCTATCTGAATCCAGCGGCATTCGTTCTGCCACCGAACATGAGCTACGGGGACACGCCGCGTCAAATGTCCTACCTGCGGTCGCCCTGGACCGTGAATGAGGATCTAGCCGTGTTGAAGAACTTTGCGGTGCATGAAAAAGTGAACCTTGAAATCCGCGCATCTGCTTCCAACGCCTTCAATCGAGTTGTGTTTGGTGGGCCGAATACGGCACAAAACAGTCCTGATTTCGGAAGGATTACTGGACAAGGCAATGGACCACGAAATGTCCAATTGGGTGCGCGAGTGTCTTTCTGATTTTCTTATGTATAGAGTCAACCTAATATTACTCTTCTTACCTTTCGCATCCGCTGCATTTGGGCAGGATTACTTCCCTAAACCCGACAGCGCTGGCGGATGGCGAACTCTAACCGACTCGGCTGCAATTCGAAAGACCGCCGGTATGGACTTGAAGAAGCTTGACCAAGCCTTCGAGTATTCCTCCCGAAGCAGCCAGCACGGCGGATTACTTGTCGTTCGACATGGTTGGCTTGTCTATGAACGTTACTACGGCCGAGGCAACCGTGAAGCGAATCCGGCGTCCGCCTCAGTGGGAAAAGCTTATGTGAGTATCGCGTCCGGAATTATGCTGGCAGAGAAAAAGGCGGCTATTCCCAAAGGTCTCGACACCAAAGTTTTTAATGCTAAATACCTTCCAGAAGCTATGCCGTTAGACGATCCGGACAAAGCGGATATCACATTGGGGCAGTTACTTTCCATGTCCGCTGGATTGCATGGTGAGGGAACGAATCCAGGTTTTGTGGATGGGGTCCCTACCGTGAAGCTGGCAGCAATTCCCCGCCCAGCAACTCCATTGGGCCAGGATCTGGCTGCTCTGCGCACTCCACTTTGGACCAAGCCAGGCGGCGGTTATTCCTATGCCTCCTCTTCGCCTCATGTGGCTTCCATCGTTCTTCGCAATCTCACCGGCATGGAGTTGCAGGATTACATTGACCTTCGCCTAGCCAAGCCTTTAGGTTGGGGCGCATGGGCATGGGCTATGCGTCGTGGAGATACCCTGTTGCCGCATGCTCCAGGCGGAGGCGACATCGCACTTCGTTCCACCGATCATCTTCGTTTCCTCTACGCGATTCTCAAGAAAGGCCGCTGGGAGAGTGAGCAAGTGATCCCCGCTGATTACATCGAACTTTGCGGCAAACCTACAAAGTGGAATTCGCACGCTCCCATGAGTC
>JAYUSZ010000446.1:0-46820 GCA_043755435.1 Bryobacterales bacterium
CTTCGGACTTAAGCCGGTTGCAATGGCGCAATCGTGGACAGTTTCCTGCCCAACGACTTTCGGGGATCATTTCCGGCGAAGAGCAAAAGGCGAAAGGCCATGGTAGCCGGGAGATGCCGATTTGGGGGCCTATCTTTTCACAAGTTTCACGAGATCAGGATCTGGGAAGGGTCCGGGTAGACAACCTTGTGAAACACATTCAGAGCCTGCAAAACAAATGAGTGAAACAACGCAGAAGTTGGGGGAATTTGCTCAGGTCTGACGTGTTGGGGTCTCGCGACTTCGCCAGGCAATGGAAACCAGCAGTAGGAATCGCCAAACGTCACAAGCGATATATACGAGGTGAAGGCGGCTTTCTGGAGGTGTTTGACCATGCAGTACGATGGACACTCGCAGGTCCAGCACAGGTAACAACCAAAATGTTTGAAATAGCAATAGCAGACCGATGAGGCTGGCTAGTCCGCGTGTCAAGGCATCCCCTGAGGCACAAAAAACCAAGACCAGAAGAATTACCAATGCGGCTACTTCCAGCTTATTGAAGAACTGAAAAGTGTGACGTCCTACGTCCAGAGCGACGGGCAATGTAAGGGAAGGTGCCCAGAATTTTGCTGGAGCAGCAATGAATGAAACCCCCAGCAGCCCGCCAGCCCATAACATGCTCCAGCAGGCGCTGAGGTATCGCCACATGTGCTTATCTCGTACTATTTTGCTCCTTCCGCAACCGGGACCGGAGTTAGCCAGCCTTCTGTATCGGGAGAAATGCCATTCACCGTGTCGAAAAAGTCTTTTTGCAGACGTTCAGTAATCGGTCCACGCTGCCCCGTGCCAACGGGAATTCGATCAACGCTTCTCACTGGAGTGATTTCAACGGCTGTCCCAGTGAAAAACACTTCGTCGGCGATGTACAGCATTTCTCGTGGAATCAGCGTTTCTACAATCGGAATGCCCGCCTTCTTCGTCAAGTGAATCACAGTATCCCTTGTGATCCCCGGTAGCACACTGGCACCGAGGGGAGGTGTATGCATTTTGCCGTCACGGACGACAAAAATATTTTCGCCTGATCCTTCGCTAATATAACCCGCAGTGTCCAGGCCAATTCCTTCGGCGTAGCCGTTGGCGTGAGCTTCCATGCGGATCAACTGCGAATTCATATAATTGGCACCCGCTTTCGCAAGTGCAGGCAGGGTGTTGGGTGCTAACCGATTCCAGGAGGAAATGCAAACATCCACGCCGGAAGTCAGCGCTTCATCACCCAGGTACTTTCCCCAACTCCAACAGGCCAAATAAACATCCAAGGGGTTCTTGATTCCTAAAACGCCAACGTCCCCGTATCCGCGAAGTAGAATCGGGCGAATGTAGCAACTATCTAGCTTGTTGACGCTTACTAGCTCGAGAGCTGCCTCACACAATTGATCGACGGTAAAGGAAACACCGTCCATCCGGTAGATCTTGGCCGAATCAAGAAGGCGGCGCATGTGTTCGCGAAGGCGGAACACTTGCGTTCCTTTCGGGGTATTGTAAGCACGAATCCCCTCAAAAACAGAACTGCCATAGCTCACCACGTGACTCAAAACGTGGATTTTGGCTTCGTTCCAATTAATTAACTTTCCGTTAAACCAGATTTTTTCAGTAGGCGTCAACATACGTTTCATTATATAACGTCTGGCTTATAGAGGTATAACCCGGACTGAGGGTTGTGGATTTCAGTTGAATCCGGTGCGCAGAAAAAGGCATCATAGAGGGCGGGAGGCTCCTGTATTGTTGCGCCAATTGATTTCACTGTTGATGATTGTCACCGTTGCCATGGCAGCGGATAAGAAGAAGCCGGCGAAGCCCGAACCACCGCCAAAGCTTAGAACGTTTAAGCCCGGCATGAATTTCTTTTCCGTAGAACAAGACGTCCAGTTGGGGAGAGAAGCAGCTGCCCAGGTGGAACAACAATTCGAGGTGGTTAACAACCCCGAGCTCAATACTTTTGTCCAAAGTATTGCCAAGAAATTAACCGTGCAGCCACAGGCGGGCAGCTTTCCGTATAGCTTCAAAGTTGTTGGAGACACCTCGATCAATGCTTTTGCCTTGCCGGGTGGCTCCATGTTCATCCATACCGGTCTGATTACTGCTGCAGAAAGCGAATCGCAAGTTGCCGCTGTAATGGCGCATGAAATCACACACGTTGCCCTGCGACATGGTACGAATCAAGCGTCAAAGGCAAATTTGATTCAGATCCCCGCTGCTATTGCTGGTGGCATGTTAGGCGGTGGGCTTCTGGGTAGTTTGGAACAGGTCGGAATAGGATTGCTGGCAACCGGAGTTTTGTCGAAATTTTCACGCACAGCCGAGACCCAGGCAGATTTAATGGGTGCTCAAATGATGGCACAAGCTGGATACAATCCTATCGAAATGGCTCGTTTTTTTGAAAAGTTGGAGACTGAGTCAAAAAAAGGAAATTGGCTTACCACAATGTTCGATGACCACCCCAATCCAGGGAACCGCGTAAAGGAAGTTGAAAAGGAAATCCTGGCAATGCCCAAGCGCACATACAACGCTGAAGGGGGCGGTTTCGAACGAGCCAAGGCAATTGTGAAATCATTGCCACCGCCTAAGAAGCGTCCCGCTGTTTCTCAAGGTCAACCCGGAGGCGGACAGGCACCGGCTGTTGGAACAGTGCCGATGCCTGCGCTAAACGAACTGCGGCCCTCGAACAATTACCGCACCGCCCAAAATGGAGCCTTTTCCATTTCCTATCCAGACAATTGGCAGACGCAGACCGATCCTAATGGTGGCAGCCTGACGATTGCTCCGGCCAAGGGATCGATTGGACAAGGGCAGCAAATGGCCCTTGCCTACGGATCTCAATTTAACTTCACGCCATTCCAAAATGGTCAGCAAGTGTCTATTCAGCAAGCCACGCAATCTCTTGTGCAGAATTTGCAGCAAGGCGATCCGAACATGAAAGTAGTCCAGAATCCTCAACAAAACCAAGTTGACGGTTATCAGGGTATGGTAACGATGCTAACTACGGCGTCGCCTTATCAAGGTCAACAAGAGGGTGACATTCTACTAACCGTGGCATTGCCTCAGGGAATTTTCTGGGCAGTGTTCGTTGCTCCCGATAGCGACATGCGGAATGTTCAACCGGCCTTTCAACAAATGATTCAATCGATTAAGTTTGCCCGGAACTAATTTGATTGTTTGAAGCAATATTATTCGATTTCGATGGCGTGATAGCCGATAGTGAATCAGTCCACTTCCAGAGCTGGGGCGAAATTCTCGCTCCACTTGGGGTCGCACTTTCCTGGGAATTTTACTGCGCCCAGTGCATTGGAGTTTCCGACCGCAAAACCGTGGATATTTTTTGCCAGGGAAGGGAATTCACGGTGGATCAACTGGACGATTTATGCCATCGCAAGCGGGACTTGTTTCGCCAGAAAGCTGTAGCTAATCCACCCGTTGTAGAGACCACCAAGCAATTGATCAAGGGTCTAAAAGGAAAATATAAGCTGGCAGTAGTCACTTCCAGCGGCAGAAACGAAGTGCAGCCGGTGCTGGAAATCACAGGTTTGTGGCCGATGCTTGACACCTTTGTTTGCATGTCGGACGTGCAGCGGCTAAAGCCCCATCCCGATCCTTACTTGGAAGCGGCCAGACGCCTAAGAATCCACAAAGCCCTTGTAGTGGAAGATTCCGATCCCGGTGAGGCTAGCGGAAAAGCAGCTGGGTTTGAAGTATTGCGAATCCCCCATCCTGATCATCTATCGCACCTAGTGTTAGAACGATTGCAGAGAAATTAAGAATGCTCCTGCGGAATTCTAAAAAATGGGCGATAAAACCGATTGCCACATTCCCGGCATCGAAAAGGACGCAATCCTAATAGGACTAGCACCCAGTCGGTCACGGTTTGGCGGCGTGAGCGGCTGATCTTATTTCCTTGGCATCGGTTGCACCAGATGGCAACTGCCGTATCCTCAGATTCTTTCAAGACGGCCTCTAATTCCTCAATCGTGTCGCGTGTCTTTTTCTAAAAAGCAACTACTCAAGGCTACTCGTTTCCGCTTGGGGGGGCGCAACAAAAGGTCGATAATTTGGGCGCTCTGAAGGACTTCCCCCAACCACATCCTGATGATAGCGATATATGCCATGGTATACAACCCCCTTTTTTTGATAAGCTAACGGTTCGCAATATGAAACGAAGTTACTTTTTCCCCATACCCTTGTTGGCCTTAGTTGCCGCAGCCATTTACGGACAGCAGGAAAAGCCGAAATATCGAACCTCACCCACCGGATACTCGGATACTCCTTACCTGCCCGACGGTAAGTGGCGGGTCCACGATATTGCGCGTCCCAAGCCTCCAGTTGTAACCCCAGGCTCTTTCAGCAATGAAGACAAACCTGGACTGCCTCCCTCAGATGCCATCGTGTTGTTCGACGGCAAGGATTTGTCTAAGTGGACAGGCGGCACCGAAAAGGATGGCAAAGTCCGTCCTGCCGGTTGGAAAGTTGAAAACGGATACGTGGAATGCAACCATGCCACCGGAGGGTTAGTCAGCAAGGAAAAGTTTGGAGACATACAATTGCATTTAGAATTCGCGTCACCAACTGAAATTGATGGCGACAGCCAATGGCGGGGGAACAGCGGCGTTCTTCTAATGAATGCCTATGAAATTCAAGTTTTGGATTCCTACAACAATCCAACCTATGCTGATGGCCAAGCCGGCGCGATCTATGGCCAATATCCGCCGCTAGTAAATCCGACACGTCCACCGGGCCGTTGGCAGCAGTATGATATTTTTTTTGAAGCTCCAAAGTTCTCCGCAGGTAAACTTCTAAAGCCTGCCTACGTCACAGTTATGCTGAACGGAATCATGCTCCATCACCATCAGCAGATCGTCGGAAGAATGGCCCATAAGGTGGTTGGATTGTACCAGCCTCATGGGGACGAAGAGCCGCTAGCACTGCAGAATCACGATACAAAAGTGCGCTTCCGCAATATTTGGGTGCGCCGATTGAAAGGATACGACCAACAATGAATCGCCGAAACTTTTTGAGTGGTATGGCAACAGCCGGTGCCGCAACCGTATTGGCACAATCGCCAAGAGACTGGTCTGGCAATACTCCAACACGCTATCCAGAGCCAGATGTGGTGGTGCTTGATCCGCGATTTGCCAAATACAAGATTGGCAACACTCCGATTAAGCGACTTTACACCGGAGCACTTTGGGCCGAAGGTCCAGCGTGGAATGGGGTAGGCCGTTACATGGTTTTCAGTGACATTCCAAATAACCGTCAGTTGCGCTACATGGATGACGACGGCGGCAGAGTTTCCGTTTTTCGCACCCATGTTGGCTATACAAACGGAAACACGTTCGACTATGAAGGCCGGCAAATTGGATGCGAGCACGGCAATCGGCGTGTGACCAGACTTGAGTACAACGGCAAGGTAACGGTGCTAGCCGACAAGTTTGGTGGGAAACCGTTGAACGCCCCGAACGACGTGATAGTTGCACCCGATGGCGCCATCTGGTTTACTGACCCTGGTTATGGAAGTTTGATGGAGTACGAGGGTAATAAAGGCCCCCTGGAGATCAAAGAAGCGGTTTATCGTATCGACAAATCTGGAAAGATGGACAAGGTTACGGATGAGTTGTATAAGCCAAACGGGCTGTGCTTTTCGCCAGACTACAAAAAGCTATATATTGCTGAAACTGGATCGACCCACTATCCAGAAGCACCTAAGAATATTCGAGTCTATGACGTCGTGAACGGAACTTCTTTGAAGAACGGTCGCGAGTTCGTGAACATGAAGTTGGGCTCCCTTGGAGCGGGTCTTGCTGACGGTATCCGTTGCGATACAGACGGCAACGTTTGGTCAAGTGCTGGCTGGGTTGGCGCAGGCTACGATGGTGTACAAATCTTTGCTCCCGATGGGACGCGTATTGGACAAATTCTACTTCCGGAAATTTGCTCCAATCTTTGCTTTGGTGGGGTAAAACGGAATCGTCTGTTCATGACCGGAAGCCAGTCACTTTATTCTGTATACACTGAAGCGATTGGTGCTGGAATCGCTTAAGCTGAAGTATTGAAGCCCATATTATTCTGTTTTCTGATTTGCCTGTCGGGCGAAGCTGTGTTTGCGCAAACAGCCTCGCTTCGTGGTCAGGTTTCCGACGAAAGCGCTGCAATCATTCCGGGGGCCAAGGTCACTTTGGTTGGCCCCACTGGAAAAGCGCAATCGAAAATTGCAGCCAGTGACGCCACCTATTCTTTCGGCACCCTCGTTCCCGGGGACTATACGATTTCTGCTGCAGCCCCTGAAATGGCCCTAGCTCCTATCAAAATTGCCATCAAGGCGGGGGCCCAAACTCTCGATTTAAAATTGCGAGTGGTCGCCGCTTCCCAACGAGTCAATGTCAACGACCAGCAGAATGGAATTGTTGTTGGTACAGATCCAACAGCCAATGCTGGAGCGCTGGTTCTCCGTGGTACTGACTTGGACGTTTTAGCCGATAACCCCGAAGATTTGGCGGCCGACCTAGCTGCGTTGGCTGGACCTTCGGCAGGTCCCAATGGCGGTTCCATTTTCATTGATGGTTTTAGTGGCGGGCAGATTCCCTCAAAAGATTCCATCCGGGAAATTCGGATCAATCAAAATCCATTTTCGCCCGAGTATGACAAACTGGGATTCGGTCGCATCGAAATCTTCACTAAGCCGGGATCCGACAAATTCCGCGGCACACTGTTTTATAACGTAGGGCATGATGCATTGAATTCCCGCAATCCCTATGCGGCAACCAAGGCGCCTTTTTTTCTTCAGGAATATGGCGGAAACATCAGCGGACCGCTCGGTAAAAAAACCTCCTTCTTCCTCGATATTCAGGAGCACGCTATCGACAACGGTGCCATCATAAACGGAGTTACACTCAACCCATCAAATCTCCAAATTGTGGATCCCTATACCGGCGTTCTTTCCATCCCGCAACGGCGCTTTCTGGCCAATCCACGGTTTGACTACCAAATCAACCAAAAACATACCTTAGCGGCTCGTTACGTATACTCTCCGTCAGACGTAGCTGATTCTGGAGTTGGGAATCTCAACTTGGTCTCGCGTGGAGTTCATTCTAAAGACCACAACCATACACTGCAATTGACTGAAACCGCGGTGCTGGGTTCGAGAGTCATCAACGAAACTCGATTTCAAGTATTGCATCTTAATGCCTCGCGGACGGCCAACTTGCAGGAACCGGCAATCCAGGTTCTAGGCGCATTTAACGGAGGTGGATCCCCAGTCGGCCACCAGACCACTGCGCAGACTAACTTCGAATTGCAAAACTATACATCGGTGGCCAGCGGTCGGCATACCATTCGGTTTGGAGTTCGCATGCGGACGGAGCGGTTTGACACGGTATCCCCTGCGAATTTTTTCGGTACTTTTACATTTGCAGGAAGTGGAACGGTTTCGTCCATTGAGTCGTACCGTCGCACTTTGCAATATGAGAAGGCTGGAATCAGTTGGCCGCAAATCCAGGCGCTTGGCGGAGGTGCGAGTCAATTTAGTTTTAATACCGGTCAACCTCAATTGGTGGCAAGCCAATTCGACTTGAGTCTATTCATTGGTGACGATTTCCGATGGAAACCGACCTTAACCGTTAGTTATGGATTGCGGTACGAAGATCAAACGAACCTTTCAAGCCATACCAATTTTGCGCCCAGGATCGGCATTGCTTGGGCCTTGGGTGGTAAGGGGAAGTCAGGACCAAAAACTGTGATCCGTTCTGGCTTTGGAATGTTTTATGATCGCTTCGCACTGGATAACACTCTAACAGCCCTGCGATATGGTGGACAAATTCAAAAACAAATTGTCATCCGTGATCCGCAGTTCTTTAACACCATTCCACCGCTTAATGCACTCAGTGGACAGCAGGGTCTGCAAACCATCCAGCAAGTCAGCTCAAGCTTACGTTCGCCCTATCTCATTCAGTCAGCATTAGGCGTAGAACGGCAATTACCGCACAGTATTATGCTTGCAGTAACCTATGCGAACATACATGGGGTTCATTTCCTGCGCTCGGAATCGGTTCAACAGCCAACAGTTATTCAGTTTCTGATGGGCTCTTCTGGTCTTTATAATGAGAATCAATTGATCACCAATGTAACGGCGAAGGTGAACGCTAAATTCTCGCTGTTTTCCTACTTTGTTTTGAACCGGGTTAAGAGCAACACAGAAGGGCTAAGCACTTTTCGTGCAAATCCACTAAGCGATGTTGGCGAGTATTCCGCTGGATCAAACGATATCCGCCAACGAATTTCTTTTGGTGGAACGCTGACTACAAAATGGAACGTACGGATGAGTCCTTTGCTTACGGTGGCTTCTGGCGCGCCATTCGACATAACAGCAGGAAGGGACATTTATGGGACAACCCTTTTCAATGCTCGTCCAGGATTTACAACCGACGCGCGCAAAGCAGGAGTGGTGAACACCCCCTATGGATTGTTGGATCCCAACCCCACTTTGGACCAACAGTTGGTGCCCAGAAACTACGGGCGCGGTCCGGGAGCAATCATGTTGAATTGGCGCATCGCCAAGACGATTCCCTTCGGCGTAGTTCGTGAGCGAGCGGCTACACCTGCCACACGACTTCCAGGTGATGGACAAGCTCAGACTGCAGGGGTTTTCAGTGGCGCATCTGCAAGCGGTCCATCTGCCGCAAGTAAGCGATATGGTTTAACGCTACAACTATCGATTCGCAATATTCTGAACCACAACAACCCTGGTCCGATCAACGGCAACATCACTTCTCCTCTTTTTGGAAGAGCAAATCAAGCGGCTGGTGCAGGAGTGCCAGGTGGTACAGGATTTTCTGAATCGGCTAATAATCGGCGGCTGGAGTTTCAGACGCGTTTAACGTTCTGATGCCTGCGATGTTCAATTGTTATCCATCTCTCGCATCGCCTGAATTCTCGGAGCTCGACTCTTGGGGCTATCGAGGCTGAACGATTTGGCGTCACCCAATTGTTCTCTAATGAATGTTTCGGTTTCAGCAACCGCTTTGGTTAATGCTGCATCTTTGCCTGAAAAGACCACGTAGACGATCGTTTCAGTATCTTTATCGTATTCCCAAAGACCGGCCAATCTACCCTGCTGATTGAATATTGCATGGCTGGGGAGGTCCGCAACGGAAGTGAGTGTTGCAGAGCCACGATCACTCAGCATCTCCCTATTCAGGTCCTGCGGCGCAAGTAGACTGGTGTGATTGCGACGCAACAGCACCATGCTGTCAATGGAGGACGTTAGTTCATAACGCTTCGTTTTGGATGTGTTAAAGCTTCGAAGAGAATCCAGATCTTCTGGAAAAATGTATCTATCATCCCCAAAGGCAACCAGATTCAATTCTTCCATTGCGGCTTTGGCTGCCTTAACTCCAAGCCCGGAAAACCATTGAAACTCCGCTGAAGTTGCAGGACCTATCCAGCGAAAATAACGGCGAGCAAGTTCGACATAAGCCTCAGATTTATCCAATTTCGATTTCTTCAACGGATTGGGAGACCACAATGCATAGGTGTAGCGTTGCTGGTCAATCCTTCCGTTCACTGGAATTCTTCGGATGTTGCCTTCCACCTGCAATCGCCCCAAAGCTAAGGGAAGGGTAGTACTGAGTCCTTTTTTTTGACCTTCTGTACCAAGACTTCGCGAGGCATCGCCAGTGGCTCGGCGAATAGCATCAGGATCGAGAGACCCATTTTTTAGCGAGGAAAGAATCGAATCGCAAAGCTTGTCGATTTCCGAATCAGTCACTCCAATTTTACGTGCCGTATTCATCTCCGCATCTTGACCAAAGCCTTGGGCACAGGATAGAGCCAGAGCAAAATCGGAGGATGGTACAACATAAGTACACCCGCGAGCGGCAGTCAGTTCCTGAATCTTACAATCCGCTAGAGCTTTGTCAATCGTTTCCCGACTATGCCGGCATCGGGAAAACAGCGTCAGATATGGTCCCACTCCGCCAACCGAACGAGCCCACCCAATTGACTCCAATAAATCCGAGGGACTGTACCCTTCCATTGAACTATCAAGTCCCTGTCGATGAGCCCACCACGCTTGGAGATTTGCGGAATCCATGGTGCGATTGTAACCTGTTGTGCCTTCAGGAGGATAGATGGAATGGTAAACGCCGGAGTTAGTGATTAATAAAATGAATCACTTGGACAAATCCCGAGTTTTTCAGCGCGGTGTGTTGTAACCTTAATTGTACGTGGTAACGCCATACTTATCGACGGATGCATTTCGCCTCTATCAAGAGGTGGGATGTTAGTTGATTTTGAGCTTGTGAAGCAAGCTCAAAGCGGCGAAGAAGCCGCCTATAATCAACTGATACAAGTATATCGAAAACGGATTTTGGGTACAATTGGCCGCTTGATCGGCAAGCCTGAAGACGTTGAAGATGTTGCCCAGGAAGTTTTTGTCCGGTTGTATTTTTCGTTGGATCAGCTGCGCGAGCCAGAGATGTTTGAGCCTTGGTTGCATCGGTTGACCGTGAATGCGGCATACGATTATTTGCGAAAACAGCGGCGGCGAACCGAATCGCGCATGAGCGATTTGAGTGAACAGCAAGTGGTAATGGCTGATGCGGTTGCAAGCACGAACCAGCGAATTGAAGAAGACCGGCGCGCTGAAGTTCGAGAGTTGGTAACTTCTCTACTAAGTGAAGTCAGCGAGGAAGACAGGATTTTGTTGACCTTGAAAGAAGTGGAAGGTCTTTCGCTAAGGGAATTGGAAAAGGTTTACAAGGTAAACGAGAACGCCTTGAAGGTCCGGTTGTTCCGGGCACGGCAGCGAGTTTTGAAAGCTTTTGGTCGATTGTCTGGAGACAAGGCAATTCTGGTGGAGGACCTAACTGGAAGTCCGCAGTTGTTGCCCCCTCAGTTGTCCCCAAAGTTTGATTCTGAGTAGAATGTACATGAGTGGAGCAAAATATGGATTCGGAACATAAATTAGATAAATTGTTTTTGGCTTACAAATCAGCCAATCCCGATCCCACCCCATCAGCTGGTTTCACACCTGGTATTTGGACCAAGATTGAAGCCCGGCGTCGTCAGTCTTTTTTGCTTTCCTGGACCCGAAATTTGGTGGCCGCATCGGCGAGCCTTTGTATGATTTTTGGACTATTGCTGGTTACGCCGTTTCCAAGTGGCAACTCGGCCTTGGCATCATACTTGGATTCCTTGGACGACGAACACGATCAAACACAAATAGCTGAATTGCATCAAGTAGTAATTCAGGATCTTTCCAGTGATTCTTCAAGAGAAATTTTGGTGGAAGAGGAATGAACCGCTCACAACCATCTTTGATTCTTTCCCTAGTGCTGGTGTTTGCCAGTGGCATAGCCGTTGGTAGTGTGGGCTACCATCTTTACACCGCCAAAGCCGTTGCAGCAAGTGTGAGTCAGTCGCCTGATAGATTCCGCCGGGATTTTATTACTGACATGAAGTCGAAGTTAAGCTTGTCCGAAGAGCAGGTTACCAAAGTTAATGTGGTTTTAGATCAGACTCACCTACAGTACAAAGAATTGCGGGATCGGATGAAGCCAGACATGAATCGGATTAAGTCCGAACAAGTAGAGAAGATAAATTCTCTTCTCAATCCAGACCAACAAAAGCAGTATGAAGCATTGAGAGTGGAGCGGGAAGCGAAATCGAAACAGAAATCCAGCCGCCCTTCCAGCAACTGAACGAATCACTTCTACCTGACATTTGTTCTAGCCAGCAAGATGGCCTGAGCATTTACTTTTTTCTCCCCAACTGCAGGGATCTTCTTATAAGAACCATCCGGTAACATCCTGCGGGTTTTTACGTTATCCGCCAGATATGTTGCAAAGATTTCTTCGCGGACTCTTTGAATTAACGCAGGCGAAAGCAACGGTACCAATACTTCAACTCTGCGGTCCAGGTTACGAGGCATTAAGTCGGCACTCCCCATATACAGTTCATCTTTTCCTCCGTTATGGAACGCATAGAGGCGGCTATGTTCCAGAAATCTGCCTACAACGCTGCGGACACTGATGTTTTCGCTGATGCCTGGAATTCCTGGAATCAGGCAGCAAACTCCACGCACCAAGAGATCCACCGAAACCCCGGCTTGGGAGGCACGATAGAGTGCGCGGATGATGCCTGGGTCCACCAGTGCATTCATCTTGAACACTATCCGCCCCTGTCGCCCTTTTCGCTGATGTTCAATTTCGCGTTGAATCAAGGCTTCAAACCTGGGACGTAAGTTGACTGGTGCCACCAGCATTCGCTTGTAATCCTTTTTCGTTGAATAGCCGGTCAAGTAGTTAAAGAGATCGGTTGCGTCTTCACCAATTTCCTCGTCGCAAGTGAACAGTCCCACATCCGTATACTGTTGTGCCGTGCTGGCGTTGTAATTTCCGCTTCCAATGTGGACGTAACGCCGGATGGATTTCCCTTCCTTACGGACAACCAGAGCCACCTTGCAATGAATCTTCAACCCCAAAAGACCATACACAACGTGAACCCCTTCGCTCTCCAATTGCCGGGCCCATTCAATGTTGCTTTCCTCATCGAACCGAGCCTTCAATTCCACCAGTACCGCAACCTGCTTGCCGTTTGCCATCGCCTCGAGTAACGCCGCGACGATGGGCGAATCCCTGCCAATGCGATATAGCACCATCTTGATTGCCATCACGTTTGGATCACGCGCCGCGCGCCGCAAGAACTCCACCACAGGTTGGAATGATTCAAACGGATGATGCAAGAGAAGACTATTTTCCCGAATGGCTCCAAAGAAATCGTCTGTTAAAGAATCGAGGGCAGCCGGTGTGGTGGGCAACAGCAAAGGTTCCTTTAAATCTGGCCGGTCTAAAGAGCACAGTGCCATCAACCGCTTCAAAGAAATGGGATGGCCCACGCGGTAAACATCGCCGGGATCCACTTCCAAGTTGCTCATCAGGATTTTCAAAATGGATTTCGGCATGGCATGCGTCACCATTAGTCGCACAACGCTGCCGAACCGCCGTTGCCTCACTCCTTCGGCAATGGTCTCCAGCAGGTCCTCCGATTCCAATTCCTTAATCGCGATTTCCGCGTCGCGAGTAACGTGAAAAGGAAAAGCCTTGACGATTTCCATTCCAGGAAAAAGCTTTTCAAGATTTTCCGCCATCACTTCTTCTATCCATACAACTTCGGTAATACCAGGTTTCTGTTTGCTTGAAGTTTTGATGGGAATAAATTGAGGCAAGGTATCGGGAACTTTCACCCTGGCAAAGTGTTCTTCGCCTTGCTGATCGCGAATCAGTACCGCCAGATTCAAGCTTAGGTTTGAGATATGGGGAAACGGGCGTCCAGGATCGAATGCCAACGGCGTTAGAACCGGAAAAATAGTGTTGTGAAAATATTTGGTAATGGATTGCTTTTGCTCAGGATTCAGGTCCGAAAGTTTGCGGATGTGAATGCCGGACTCTTGCAACTTCGGAATGATCTGCTCATCCAGGCAACGCTGTGCGTCCTTCATAAGCCGGGAAAATTCTTTCCGTACGCTTTCTAGTTGAGTGATCGGCTTGGTCCCATCAGGTCCAACTTCCTGACTTCCTGAATCGGCTTGTGCCAGTACAGCCGCGACCCGGACCATGAAAAATTCTTCCAGATTCGAATCCAGAATTGCAATGAACTTCAACCGTTCAAGAATCGGATTGCCTGAATCGGCTGCTTCCTCAAGGACGCGCCGCTGGAATGCCAACATGCTCAATTCACGGTTAATATAAAGGCTTGGATCCAGAAGAGAGATTGCTTTTTGAACTATTTGGGGAGACTTTCGCATTGGATGGTCTCTTCTAGTTTAGCTTTGGACCGCAACGGGATGGTGAAATTCTGTTAGTCTCAAATCAATATGAGCCTTAAGTTTGCATTGCCATTGCTAGTGTTCGCAGCTGCCGGAATTGCTGCAGATGGAGCAAGACCCATCCGTGTTTTGGCATGGAGCGAACGTACCGAACCAAAGGATGTTTATCCCGCTGGCATAAACGGCCAATTCTCGGCCTTCCTCTCGAACGAAGCAGGAATTCAGGTGATGGTAGCCAACCTGCAAGATCCTGAGCAAGGATTGAGCGAGCAAACATTGGCGAATACGGACGTGCTCATCTGGTTTGGCCACAAGAACCACGCGCTGGTGACAGACGAAAATGTGGAACGAATCATGAAGAACGTACGCTTACGCGGTATGGGGTTTCTTCCAATTCATTCTGCACATTATGCAAAACCGTTTCAGCGAATCATGAAGACCATTGCCTTTGAAAGAGGACAACCTTTGGAAGGCACGCCAGGGAAATGGGATCGAGTCAAGAACAGCGGGGCACCCGAAACCATTCACATCAAGATGCCCGATCATCCGATAGCTAAAGGCGTGAAAGATTTCGTAATTCCCCAAACTGAAGTGTATTGGAATCCTTTTATTGTTCCTACCCCTGATGCAAAGATTCTAGAAGGGCAATACAAGGACGACTTGCAGGACGGCAGCGACGGCTTGCTTTGGAATTTCGGAAAAGGGAAGGTTTTCTATTTCCGTCCAGGGCACGAAACGTATCCAATCTATTTTCAACCTGAAGTACAGCAGCTCCTGAAGAATGCAATTCGCTTCCTGGCTTTGGCAAAATAGTAAGAGCCTGTTCATACATGCCCTCATCCACCAAAGGTTCATTACAAAAGCAGGGGATAAGACTCACCCGCCAGCGCCAGATACTACTTGATTTGATTGATAAATCCGGTCAGCATTTGGACGCTGACAGTCTTTTCAATCTGGCTCAGGAAAAAGATCCCAAGCTGAATAGAGTTACCGTTTATCGCACCTTGAAGCTCCTAAAGCAGGAAGGTTTGGTGGATGAACTGGACTTGATGCACTATGGCGGCGATCAGCACTACTACGAAACACGAATGAAGCAAGAGCATGCGCATATTATCTGCATGCGCTGCGGGAAAGTGGAAGAGTTCTTCGGCGAACCTCTTCAAAAACTACGACGTCAAATTGAAGTAGATTTTGGATTTCAAATTCTTCTTGCACGAACCGAAATTGGCGGATATTGTTCTCACTGCCAAGTGCTGCGGGGCAGGGAAGTGGAAGAGATCGCCTCCGCTGCTAAGCCTGGCGCCAAAGTACGAAAATCCCGATGAGCGATTCAAGCGTTTTCGTTGAAGTCCATCAGCCTTCCGGCAATATCACTCGTTCCCCACTTTCTCCTTTTCCTTTTACGATGGGGAGGCAGCCCGACAATGCTCTGGTGTTGCGAGACAGCCGTGTTTCCCGCCGTCACTCACAAATTGTTCTGGACGGTGAGGATCATGTAGTGGAGGATCTCGGTTCCAGCCACGGCACATTTGTCAACGGCGAGAAGACAACTCGCATGATACTCACCCCTGGCGACACTATTGAATTCGGGGTACCCAATTCCTACCGGGTGGTGTTCGGTCGCGGGGGCCCGCTGCTCACTGTCCCTGTTCCAACCGAAGGGGCGACTAACTTATCGAAACTTCGATCCTTGTTAGAAGTGGCGCGCTCCATGGCACATTCCCTTTCGGCCGTCGAAGTCCTCTCCGCAATCGTTGAATCCGCGCTTTCAATAACCAGTTGTGAGAAAGGTTTCCTGTTGTTGAACGATCACGATGACCTACGGCTCGAAGTTGGCCGCCACAAGAATGGGCAAATTCTTGGAGTTGAATCGTTAGGGATCGAAACCAAAGCTCTGCGAGCGGCTCTCGATTCACGCCACGATCTTTTATCCTTCACCGTTGCTCCTCACGTGGCAGCCGTTCCATTGATTCGCGTACGATCTGGGTCTATCAATTCCACAAGAGCGATCACTGCAGCCAAGGACACTGTCGGACTGCTGTATCTGCTGGAAGAAGGCGGTGGCGCGGCAGATCTTTCCAGAGGCAATCGAGAGCTTCTTGAAACGCTTGCCCTGGAAGCCTCTACTGTTTTGGAAAATGCCCGCTTACTGGAACAAGAGCGTGCGAAGCAGCGCTTGGATGAAGAACTTGGAATTGCTCGAAAAATTCAAGCGGACCTGCTTCCAAAATCGCTTCCTACTGAGGGTTGGTTTCGGGCATCCGGCTGGAGCATTTCCTCGCTCGCCGTTGGTGGAGACTACTACGACGCGGCACTTGGACACGACAATCAATGGACCCTAGTGATGGCCGATGTTTCCGGCAAAGGCGTTAGCGCAGCTTTGCTAGCCGCATTGCTGCAAGGAGCATTTCTGCAAGCCCGGCCAGGGGGGCAACACATCGCCTCATGGTTTCGCCGCCTAAATCGGTTTCTGTTGGATCGAACTGGAGGCGAAAAGTATGCCACCATTTTTTACGCGGCTGTTCATGGCACTGGGAACGTTGATTGGGTCAACGCAGGACACTGTTCACCGATGGTGGTTCGGGCTGGAGGGAAAGTGGAACTACTTGGACCAAGCGGGATGCCCGTAGGCATGCTGGAGGAAGCTGAGCATGGATTGGAAAGTATTCAACTGCAGCCTGGTGAAAAGATCGTCTTGTACACAGACGGATTGTCCGAGGCCCGAAGCCCTTCTGGGGAGTTTTACGACACTGGTCGGCTCCGTCAGTTCCTGGAAGAAAATCATCATCACGGAGCTGATTCCTTGTCCGTCCTGCTTAGGACGGAAGCGCTCCGGTTTATGGATGGCGCTCATCAGCAGGATGACGTAACGGTCCTGGTCGTAGAATTCAATGGAGACTATTCCAATACAATCGTCGCGAAGGAATGAACCAGCGGAACGTCCACTCCTGTTCCTTCTTCTACTTCGTACGTTTCCAGTTTTCTAGGCGACCCGTCCGGACTCACAAGGGTCGCTTTCTTCCAGCTGCCAAGCACATGTGCGGTAAGTGATTCCGCAGGGAAATCGGAATAGTTCACCAAGTGCAGCACTTCCATTTTCCCGTCCGGCGAGATCAGTAAATTAGATAGCATACTGCCGACATTGAACAGTCTGGCACCAAGATTTTTCCGGCCCGTCATGGTGTTCAGTTCCTTCCAGATCTCATCCAACTGCTTTACGGCGTCTTGATCAACCGTAAGTTGCCCAGGCTTTGGCGCTGGAAATTTCCAACCTTGAGGACTGGTTAAAACTGTTCCCCCTGCTTTAGTAAATGTTGTGACCATTGCTCGCTGCTCTTCCGTTAGAACTGAAGGGTTCACATTCACCGCCATTTTGGCCCGCCGCATGGAATCCTTGGATAAATTTGAGGATGGCACAGGCTGAACAGGCGTGTGCCTCACAGCAATCATGTCCAGGATGCCTCCCGACAGCAACGCCCCGCTGGTCGCGTCCTGCAACACTGCCATCTGGCCGGCAGGTAGGAAACTTCGCCATTGCTTGTTATTTTCAACATGCCGCAGCAGATCGCAAATTCGCTTCCACGAAGCCAGAGCTTTTTCCTCACGCCCCAGCAGCCGCTTCTCAAAATCCACATCCAGACTGACAACCCAACGTGCACCACACATGGAAGCATCGCCTATGGCTTGCAGATAGCGAACAGGATTGATCAGACCCTTTTCTGGCGGACGATTGGCAATCCAAACAGGTGCCGAGGTCCACGCTCGCAAAAAGCGCAGGAATCCAGAATTCGTGTCAATCCAAGGCGCTCCGCTTGGCGCTGCTTTGGCTGTGTCCTCTTCAGTCTGATTAACTCCAGGCCAAACCCCTTGCCAGGTACCGGCTAACTTCTGGGCTGGCGCTATGCTCAACTCGTACCTCGATGGCAGGCTGACCACAACAAAATCACTGGATCCCATTTGAAGCATCGATTCAGGTGCTATGCCCTCAATAACAACTCCAGCCATATTTAGTTTCTTAGCATTCTGAACATCGGTGCTACCTTTGGCGATCAGAAGCGTTGCAATATGATTCGCTCTTGCCGCCTCAATAAACTTAGCGGAGGCAGATTCGGAAGTCAGAAGAAGGCAATTTACGGGCGTGCCGCTTAGCAATTCCAAACTTGCAGGATCGCCAGAAGGCCAACGCATCGGCACCCAATCAACAAGGCTAGCAATGGCTAACAACAAAGGAAACATAATCCCACTTTACATCCTCACCGCACCGTTGGGCCGTTCGTTTCGATTATCATAACCATAATGGCTCAGCGCGATTTCGTAGTCGTGCGCTCCGGCGCATTTGAGGATGTTCGCGCTCTTTCCTTGCTGCCGGAATTGGAACGGCGCCTTTCCACGGCGCTTCGCGGCAAGCAGGAAATCGTGCGCTTCGCTCTGGTTGGTCTGCTTGCCCGCGGACATCTTCTTGTTGAGGATGTTCCCGGTGTTGGTAAAACCACTCTTGCCCACGCCTTGGCGCGTGCTGTGGACGGTCGCTTTGTTCGTCTGCAATTCACTTCCGACATGCTGCCTTCCGATATTCTGGGCGTCACCATTTTCAACACTCGTTCTCAGGAATTTGAATTCAAGCCTGGTGCGATTTTTACCAATTTTCTGCTTGCAGATGAAATCAATCGAGCCACTCCGAAAACCCAAGGTGCGCTGCTCGAAGCCATGAACGAAGGGCAGGTGACTATTGAGGGGCAGTCGTATCCTCTGCAACAACCCTTTCTTGTAATCGCCACGCAAAATCCGGTGGAACATCACGGCACTTACCCGTTGCCGGAATCGCAGCTGGATCGTTTCTTAATGCGGTTGCGGATTGGGTATCCGGATCGTGAAAGTGAGCGCGACATTCTTCGCCAGTCTGCTCAAGAAGATCCCACCAGCTTCCCCCCAGTTCTTTCGGCGCATGAGGTGCTTGAAATTCAAAAAATCGTGTCTTCCGTAAGGGTCGACGACGCGCTTGTCGACTACATGCTTGCCATTGTGGAGTCCACACGGAAACATGAAGCCATCGCGTTGGGCGTCAGTCCTCGTGGGGCACAGGCACTCTACAGGGCAGTTCAAGCCTTAGCCGTCTTAGAAGGCCGTCAGTTTGCCATTCCCGATGACTGCAAACGCCTGGCCATGCCCGTTTTTGCTCATCGCCTCGTGGTAGCAAGCCGCTTCGGCGGACAGGGCAGGACCAATGCGGAGACGTCGGAAAACCTGATTACCGGCATCCTCGCTTCCATTCCTATTCCGATTTAGTTTTTACCTCATTTCTTCAACAGGTTACGAAGCAATTTCCCAACCGATTTGTTATAATAATTGCCTAAGTACCAGTTCTGAATCGAATGGCGAAGAAAACGCGAAAGTCATTCGTGTCTTAAGGAGTTTCACTTGGCTGACAACGATAACCAGCAACCACCGCAGCCGCCACCGGGCGGCCAGTTACCGCTGGGCGGAGATAGCAAGATCATTCCGGTGAATATCGAAGACGAGATGCGCAAGTCGTATCTCGACTATGCGATGAGCGTCATCATTGGACGAGCTTTGCCCGATGTTCGCGACGGACTTAAACCCGTTCACCGCCGCATTCTTTACGGCATGAGTGAATTGGGACTGAACTACAATCGGCCCACACGCAAGTCGGCAAAGATCGTCGGCGAAGTGATGGGTAAATATCACCCACACGGTGATTCGGCCATTTATGACGCTTTAGTGCGCATGGCTCAGCCGTTTTCGTTGCGTTACCCGTTGATTGATGGTCAGGGAAATTTCGGTTCGGTTGACGGCGATCCGCCAGCCGCAATGCGATATACAGAAGCCCGTTTGTCGAAAATTGCTGCCTCACTGATTGAGGACATCGACAAGGAAACCGTAGACTTCAAGTCCAACTACGACGATTCGGAAAGCGAACCCGAAGTAATGCCAACCCGCTATCCGAACCTATTGGTTAACGGGTCGCAGGGTATCGCCGTTGGTATGGCCACCAACATTCCTCCGCACAATCTTACGGAAATCATCAATGCAACCGTAGCACTGGTAAACGATCCAAATACGCCGCTGTCCGAAATCATGAAAATGGTTCCAGGGCCAGACTTTCCAACAGGCGGCTATATTCTGGGCCGGGCCGGTATTTTAGACGCCTACACTCGTGGCCGTGGTTCCTTGAAGATGCGTGCCAAGGCATCGATTGAAAAAATCGGTAGTAACCGGGAAGCCATCATCGTTACCGAAATTCCCTACATGGTGAACAAGGCGCGCATGATCGAAGCTACCGCCGGCTTGGTGAACGAAAAGAAGCTGGAAGGCATTTCTGAAATCCGCGACGAAAGTGATCGTCAGGGAATGCGCATTGTGTATGAACTGAAGCGCGGCGAACAATCTGAAATTGTGCTGAACAATCTATACAAGTTCACGCAGATGCAGACCAACTTCGGCGTAATCATGCTCTCCATCGTCAACGGTCAACCTCGTGAACTCGGCCTGGTTGACATGATCAAACGGTTTATCGATCACCGCATCGAAGTGGTGCGCCGCAGAACCGATTACTTGTTGCGCAAAGCTCGAGATCGCGAGCACATTTTGCTGGGCTTCCAAAAAGCTCTGGATCATTTGGATGAAGTCATCCGCTTGATTCGTGCTGCGAAGAATCCCAAAGAGGCTAAAGAGTCGTTAATCGGTGCTTTCCAATTTAGCGAACGGCAGGCCCAGGCCATTATCGAACTGCAGTTGCAGCGCCTCACTGGCATGGAACAGCAGAAGATCCTGGACGAACTGGCGGAAATTCAAAAAATGATTGCCAGTTTCCTTGAGATTCTCGGTTCCGAAAAAGTTCTGAAAGCGTTGATTGTCAAAGAACTGAAAGAGGTTCAAAAAGACTTTGGCGACGCGCGCCGCACCGAAATTGTAGAAGATTCCGGCGAAATCAAATTGGAAGATTTGGTTCAGATGGAAGACGTTGCAGTGACTGTCAGCCGTGGTGGATATCTGAAACGTACTTCGATGGATACCTATCGCCGGCAAACACGCGGGGGCAAGGGTCGCATCGGTATGGGAACCCGCAGTGAGGATGTGGTGGAACACCTCGTGGTTGCTTCCACGCATGCTTACTTGCTGATTTATACAACCAAGGGAAGAGTCTATTGGTTGAAGATTTATGAAATCCCTGATGCTGGTACAACTGGCAAGGGGAAACATATTTCCAACCTGATTGCCCTGCAAACCGACGAACAGGTGAAAGCATTCCTGCCTGTGAAAGAGTTTGCCGAAGGCCGGTTCATTGTCATGGTGACCCGCAATGGAGTCATCAAGAAGTGCGAACTGACTGAATTCGATAATCCTTTGGCTCGCGGCATTATTGCCATCTCGTTAGATGAGGGCGATGAGTTGATCGCAGCTCGTTTATCGAACGGGGACAATTACATGTTCCTGGCTACCAACGGAGGCATGGCCATCAAGTTCCTTGAAAAGGAAGTTCGAGCCATGGGTCGTCCGGCACGCGGAGTAGCAGCCATGGATCTTGCCGATAAGGATTTCCTGATTGGTGCTGAGGTGGTGGAAAAGGATGGATTGATCCTATCTATCAGTGAAACTGGTTACGGCAAGCGCACCCCGCTTGAGGATTACCGGTTAACGCATCGCGGCGGCAAAGGTGTGATCAATATGAAGGTCACAAAGAAAATTGGCTCAGTTGTTGGCATTCTGTCAGTGAAGGAAGATACCGATGTGGTGATCATCTCTGCAGACGGTAAGATTCTAAGAACGGAATCGAGCCAAATCCGGCAGGCTGGACGTTCCACACAAGGTGTTCGTTTGGTGAATCTGGATGAGGGCGATCGCGTCGCAGCGGCTGGCGTTGTTCCTGAATCGGAAATCAAGGATGAGGATGACGGCCAGGGTGAACTTCTTACTTAGAATAGGACACCGGTTGTAGGAATAGAAAGGCCAGATTTGTCTGGCCTTTTTGTTCGAACCGTGACGAAAGCCGCAGGTGCAAAACAAAGCCAATTCGCCCATTTTTGCAATCACGAAAAATGGCCATCACAGCACTCGGTCAGCTAAATCTGCCCTCTTTTCATCCGCTTGAAAAACTCAGCAGGCTATGCTTTGAAAACCTGTGAGACTCTTTATTCAGGAAGACAAATTGCTGGCCAGCAACTTCTTGAAAAATTGAGTCCTCGAGGCGATTAAATCCTCTGGCGTTCTAAGTGAAATCTGAATTGCAAACGCGGCTGAGCACCGTGAATGCAAGCCGTAATAGGCAAGCTGCTAGTGGTTGGCAGTTTAGAAGGTGAAATGAGGAACGCCAGTTGAATTGAAATTTGCGTTTTTCAGTTCGCGATGCCGTAGTGCGTTTTTTGAGGCTTAAGGATGCGCAACAACTAACAGAGTTTTTGCCCGGCGCAAGGTGCATTCCAGTGCCGATTTCATTGTCTCCGGATCAAGTGCCGCAAAGCTTTCGTCTAAGACAACAAGCTCGCCGCCTTGCAACAATGCACGTGCTAGAAACACTCTGCTGCGCTCACCTTGCGAAAGTTGCCAGCCTGTTTCGCCAACCAGTTGCGATAGCCCCGCAGGCATCTTTTCAATCAATGGGCCTAGGCCAAGCTCTTCACAAACCTCCTGTGCCTCCTGAACATCTTCACTTGTGGGAGGCCACGTTTTCCCCATTAATAGATTGAACAATAGAGGTGCGGATAAGATGTGATTTTCATGATATTGAGGAGCGCACGCAATTCGTTTTCTCCACGCAAGAATGCCGAGTGATGATTGGTCGATTCCCCTAGAGAGCAGTTTCCCCGACGAACTCGGACGCAGGCCGCATAACAGCGAAACCAAAGTGGACTTACCCGATCCCGATTCGCCTTCCAGCAAAATTGCATCCCCCTCTTCAATTCGCAGGTTGACGTCCCGGATAGTCGAAGCAAATGCTAGATCGTTGGATTGCAGCACTGGCGCAGTTCGTATCTGCTCGAAAGCTATCAGCGATCCACTAGCTTCCCGCTCCTCTGCCGCCTCGAAGAGTGGTCTCAACTGCCTCCAGCTAATCTCTGTACCGGTAAGTTGCACCAACCCCTGCGACAATCTCCTTAGTGCTTGATAGCCCGATAAGATTCCGGCAATCGCGATAGCCACCTTGGGGAGTGAGGAAGAAGTTGCAATTGGCATTAGCATCACTAATCCCGCAATCAACCACATTCGCGGAACAAGCCCAGTTAACAACATTTTATGCCTATCCATTCTGCTTGCGAATTGGGAATAGTTTTCCAAATCCTCTATTTCCGTCGTGTGCCAATCTTCAGGAGCTTGTTGCGTCAAGCGAGTCCTATGTCCTGTCATCTTTTCAACTAGTTCGTACGTCATCTTCAGCCGCACGGATGTCCATTCCAATCGGCGTTGCCTGTAGTTGTTGGCAAGAAAAAATAGGCCAGAGATCCAAACAAGAAGGAGACCACCGCAGGTAAGTGCCGCCGCACCGTTGCTGATGATCCATAGTGCCATCAGCAAATCGACTCCAGATAGCAATGTTCCCAAACCTCCGCTCAAAGCTAGGGCCTCTACACGATCGGATTCCAGCGTCCTACCCAGTAACTGTCCAGCACCTTCGGTTCTTAATAAGGTAGGATCCAGGCGCAGCGCACCCAACAAAAGCTTGCGCTTCAGGATACTGCCCAATTCTAAAGCGGTTTGACCTTGAGCCCATATGCTGAGCATTCGGAGAGGAATTGTGGTCAACATCAGCAAACCCCAAACAGTCAGCAACCGATTGTCCAGGCTTCCAGCCAGAGCGGCCCGGCCAATCAAGTACCAACTGCCAATGAACAAGCAGTATTGCGCCGCATGTGAAGCAATAAAAATTACCACATGCCACGTCAAGGCAGTTGCTCTTATGGGTGTTTGCAATTTCCATAACGAACCCAAATTGCGAGTAGCCAGTCGCTCCTGCAATAGTTCTTTCATCGCCTGTTCGCGCCGTGCAGCCACAACTCCGCAGCGGCTCAACAACTCTTCCAACTCGGGACGCAGGGGTGTTTCGACTGGTGCGGCGATCGCGTCTCGGAGGGAATTCAAAGAAAGATCTATGCGGGTTCTTGAGAAAGTCAACAATCTTACTTTCCGACCGCTGGTTTGCAACAAGCCCAAGTATCCGTCAGGAGTTTGCACAATCGCCGGTGCAGCTTCCTTTAGTAGTTCAAGTAATGACGCCCCATCTAATCGGTACGGCTCTGCTTCAACATTTAGGAATCGCGCGGATGCCATGATCCACTCGGAGAGCCGCGCTCCCTCGACGTTGCTTGGCAGGCAGGGCAATTCCACATCCTTCTTTATAAGCCTTGCGGCCCGGCTAAGTGCTCCAATCAAAGTACTGAGTTCGGCGGTAGGCCAAAACGCTCCTGATGGAATGCCTTTCATCGAAGCTTCCCTTGTTCCATTTGAAGCTTGCGCCAGCGGCTCATTCCCCAAAGTTCAGTTTTGAGAGTTTCAGCGGCGTCGTGCAATCCTTTGTAACGGGAAGTTTCCAAATTGAACAGTTGCTTGGGATTCGCATCTTCCACAATCGTTCCGCTTTCCAAAACCAACACTCGGTCAAACGACAATGTGTCGCCTACATCATGGGTGATGCACAACAGCGTTGCATCCTTCCACAACTCACGGGCCGATGCGATCATCACTCTCCGCTGAGTTGCGTCAAGTCCCCGTGCGGGCTCGTCCAATATAACTAGCCGGACACTGGTCTTGCCCATTCCGCGACCCATGCGTACTCGCTGACCTTCCCCTCCTGAAACCAACGCCCCTCCTTCGCCAAGGCATGTTTCCATTTCGCCGGCCATTCTATTCAACAGACCTTTGAGCTGTGCCTTTTCGATTGTCTGAGCTAATCGACTTGCGGCCGTTCCTTCGGCGCCATAGAACAAGTTGTCCATTAACGATTGATTCCAAATTTGAACCTGCGGATCCACCCAGACAAGTTCGCGACGTAATTGGTCTATTCGTGCTGCAGTCAATGCTTCACCATCTACAAGCACGGTGCCGGTGGCGGGTTTGTGCCAACCAAGGAGTAATCCCACTAGGCTGGACTTTCCTGCCCCTGACTGGCCAACAATAGCGATGTGTTCGCCAGGCTTCACATCAAGCGAAATACTCTCTAATATGGAGTGCCCAGCCGCGACAACGCTTACATTGTCGAAGGTGAGCCTCGCCGCACTAGAAGCAGGTGCTTGGTCTGACCACGAGGACACATGTCGATCTTCGGATAGGGCGGACAAGGGTTCCATCAATCGCAGCATGGTATTTCGCATTGCCGGATATCGCCATGACAACGATCCAATTTCCTGGCCCAATGCAGGGATGCGTAACGCCCAGTACAGCAGCAATAGAATTCCTGCTCGTTCATTCGAGATTTGCACCGCCGACAAATAACTATGCAAAATCCAACCGCACAGGAGTATCCCCAGCAGCGCCTGCAAACCTTCAAGGCTCATAACGATTGCTTGTAAGTACACTCCAGTCTTTGTCCAGGCTTTGACGTGATTGCTCTGCTCTCGCCGCACTGCACGTTGCGCTCCGTGGGCTCGAATGGCAATCAACCCAAGCAAGGCATCCAAGAAAAACCTGCTGATGGCAGCACCCTGATTCCGCCAGCGAAAGTCGGCTTCGCGCATCAACTGCTGGCCCAATAATGGGACGATAAATGCCACCAATCCAGCTATCAAGGCCTGAACAACTACACTCGGATATAGCCAAGCTATAGCAGCTACTGTAAAGAAAAGTTCGAAGCAAAGTCGCAGTAGTTGTGCACCCATTTCTGGAATGTCTCGAAGTTGCTCAGCTGTGTGGGCACGCTGAGCCATATCACTTGCCAATCGGCTTTGAAAGTACCGGTCGTTTAACAGAGGAATTTTCAAGGCGAACTTGAGTCGTAGCTTGTTTTCCAGTTTCCGTCCAGCAACTAAAACCGTTGCGGCAATAGGCACCTCTAACAGCAACATTGCCCCGATGAACAGAAGCACAGTTGTTACCTGATTTCCGTTCTCCAAAAGGCGACGCAGCAGCACTGCCTCCCATAAGGCTCCGGCAGCGGCACATATTATTGCCGGTGCAAGGTATATGAGAGCAAACTTGCTATCCGTCCACAAAGTCTTCCAAATTTCCAGTAGTGGTCGATCCGGTGTTTCCTCCAACGCAGCTTTCAGCTCAGGCGGCAATTTAGCTGGTCGATGATTGTGCAGCGGTTCCTTTACGCGGACTAATACGGCACCACGAAATAAGAGATTTCCCTCTGAATCGGCTTTTCTTACAGACCAATAGGATGCAGGTATGAATGTCTCACTGCTTGCCAATTCTGCAATGAGTCTAGTTGCTTCAGGACCTCTGCTTATCGCACCTGATCGTGAAAGAGAACTCACAAGTCGCACGGCAGCGTCCAACCTTGCAAGGCCAGTCCACTCCAGGTCGGCCAGCGCTGAGTGCAACAGCAGTTCTGCTTTAGAACCCAAATCCCGGATTCTTGACGACAAGGATTTCGTGAATTCCGCAGTACCGGCCCACTCCCGCCAATCGGCCATAGGCACTAATTGGGTATGCCGAAATAGTTGCTCAACAAAGGCTCGCTTTCGTTGCCAGCGCCGGCCGGTGGATGGGTCCATCAATTGGACAAAGCCATTTTGAACACTCCACAAAACTACGAAATGAGCCGCGCCACCTGGTAGTTGCACTACCACTAGGCTTGGCCAATTTTCAGTCTCAAGTACCAGGTGATCCACAGGAACCAGCACCTGTTCAGCGTCCAATCCAAGCTGCCTGGCAATGTCTTCCATCGCGTCGATGGAGGTTCCATCCACAGTGGTCTGGCAGGCTTCGCGCAAGCGGCCATAGCTCGCGTTAACTCCAAACCCATTCAACAGAGACTTTAGGGCGGCGGGCCCGCAGTCCATGCCAGATGTTTGTACAACTTCAGGAACTAGAAAGCGCCGCTTGCCAATTGCCATAATTTAGAGGCTGGGCAGAGTCAACTCTAACCTTGCCCCTCCACCTGGAAGGTTGCTTGCTTCAATAATGCCGCCGTGTTGATGCACAATTCCTTCAGCCACTGCCAGACCAAGTCCAGTTCCTCTTGCGTCCAATCGAGTTGTAATGAAGGCTTCGAATATTTCCGGCAACACATCTTCTGGAATTCCAGGACCGTTATCATCGACTCGAACTAAAGCCCAACGTCCGCGCGCATCCTCCGCCATTTCCGCTGTTACTTCAATGCGGCCACCCTTAGATAGGGCGTTTAGTGAATTGCGCAACAAGTTCACAAACACCTGCGCCAGCCTATCGGCATTGCCGCGCACCACCATCGATTCTTCAATTCGATTTTGAAACTCCATGCACTTGGCCCTTTCATCAATTGCCACTAGTTCCCAGGAATCATTCACCAACTGACGAAGGCCGAAGTTTTCAGTCTCCTTTTTTCTTACACGAGCGAAGTCCAGAAGGCTCTCGCTTATAGTCTTCAGCCGTCCTGCGACTCGACTCATCCGCGTAAGTCTGTCCTTAATCGCTGGGTCTGTTACACGCTCTTGAAGTAACTCAATCGAACCTTGCAGAACAGAAACAGGAGTGTTCATTTCGTGGGCGACGCTGGCACTCAGTAGGCCCAAGCTTACCAATCTATCCTGCTGCTCCAGGCGGCGCTTGGCGGATTCCAGCAGTCTGTTATTTTCTTCCAACTGCTGTTCGTGCCTCCGCAACTGCCTAACGGTCTCATTGCGTGAGGTCATTATCTGCCCAATTTCGTCGTCCGATATTTCTTCTTCGTCAATCAGTTCGTTGGCATGATCGCCTTCACGAGTAGCCTCATCAGCAGCCAACATCACTTGGAGCGGACGATAAACGTACAAAGGCAGGATAGCCAATTCGAGCAGCAAAACCGTGAATAGATAGATTGCTCCTAACACCAAAAACAAAGCGTATTTTGCGCGCCTTACCGCGTCTACGTAAAAGGAATGTGGTAAGTGCAGTATGCGGTACGAACCAGTAGGCGTTTTGCGAAGTAGATAATCGGACTTGTCGGCATCTCCCCATATCCTCCCTGGGTTGGCGTCAAGCCATTTGAGTGCTTCCTTGGGGATGCCTAGAGTTTCTGGAGATGCTTCCTGAAAAGAATAAATGGAAAGTTGTGGCAAATTTGGAAGCGGAGTGTCCGACTGGAAAATCTGAGTAACCAAGCTACCTTCCCGGGTTCGAGCTCCCGCAACTCTTTGTTCAAATAAGGGAATCAGAGTGAAGTAGGTGGCCAGCGCCAAAAGTAGAAAAAGAAAGTTATGCAGGACAATCAATTTCAGACGGACCTTCAGGTTTCCAAATGCCTTACCGATACGGCCCGGTTGTCGTGGTTGTGCGAAAGGAACTTCCATTTAGGTGGCTATTAAAGATTCTCTGATATTCCGGGGTCTCCTTGCTTTTGATATGCTGCTAAATTCCCTATGCGTCACAATCCGTGTTGGCTAATTCCCTTTCTCCTATCTCCCTGCTTCACTCAGACTCCTGCGGTTCGGCCTCCAATTCCGCCTCCTATTCAACCTACTACTGAGCAGTTGAGACAAGTTCAGCAGAAGACGGATGCGATTGGGGCGATTGTGAAACAAATCAAAACTGCGGCTCCCGACTTGGTTGCCGATGTTGAAGTGTACGAAAAAGCTGGCCGCATGTTGCTTGAGTTTCCTGATGAATTCGGAACAGCGGAAGGAATCACCAGGGCGATTTCTGTACTGGATGAAGGCCTCATTCGGTCCCAAGCTCTTTCTGGCGGAAAGGCACCATGGAATTCCGGGCCAAAGCGCATCCATGCGTTTCGATCCGAACTGGATGGTTCGCTGCAACCTTACGGTGTGACCATACCAGCCTCTTATGATGGCAATAAGCCGGCGCGTTTGTATGTTTGGATGCACGGGCGCGCACAACGTCTAACTGAATCGGAGTTTATTTATTCATTCACAAAGCAAGGCCCGGGACGACCACCGGTTGCTGACGCGGGGCAAATTCAATTGGACGTCTATGGGCGATGGAATGGAGCAGGATGGCATTTCGCTGGAGAGACTGAAGTGTTTGAAGCCATAGCAGCGGTTCAGAAACGTTATAAGATTGACCCGAATCGCATTCTACTTCGGGGCTTTTCAATGGGAGGTGAAGGCGCCTGGCATATTGCTTTGCACCATCCCGATCGCTTCGCCGCTGCGGAAATTGGGGCTGGCACTTGGTCCCGCCGTGCTGAGACTCCTGGGCTGCCAAACTATCAACAAGCTGTTTTGAAGATTTGGGAAAACATGCATGAGTGGGCGCTAAACGTCTTCAATCTCCCATTGGCAGGTCACGATGGTGATACTGACACGCAGACGGCGGTTTTGCCCGGGTATGCGCAAGGCGTCCCGCATCGCGGGCAATTAGAATCGTCCCTTCGTGTGCGTGATCAGTTATCCAAAGAGGGTTTCGCCCTGGAGGGCGATGCTGATTATTTGAAGGTGAAAGGTACTCACGCCCAGTTCCTGATTTCGCGCAACACCGGCCATGGGACCAGTCTTTTGGTGCGTGAACGTTTAGATCGCTTCTTGAAGGAGTGGGGTGACCGGGGCAGGGTAGAGCCCGATCACATTCGTTTCGTTACCTACACACCCAGATACAACAAAGACTATTGGGTGACGGTGGACCAATTGGAATCCCTCTATGAGCGAGCTGAAGTGGATGCCATTCGATCCGTGAATCGCAGCAAACTGAATATCACTACTCGGAATTTGAAAGTACTGACTTTGCAGGGAACCAATCGCACTAACATGATTGAAATCGATGGCCAAAAACTGAACGTGAAACCAAGTACTGCCATCGTCCTTGAAAAATCCACTGCGGGTTGGATGATTGCGCCACAAACTTCAAACAAAGCCTTGCGCAAAACTCACGCCTTGCAAGGGCCTATTGACGATGCATTTCTTGATCCATTCATTTTGGTGAAGCCAACAGGTGTTCCTTGGAATAAGGCTGTGAACGATCAATCTCTGCGCACGATGGAACGCTTCGACAGGCTATATGCGCGGTTCTTCCGCGCACATCCACGGATTGTTGAAGACAAAGATTTGAGACCTGCAGATATTGCCAAATATCATATTGTGTTGTTTGGTGATCCTGGCAGCAACTCGTGGATCTCAAAACTATTGGGGAAGCTCCCCTTGGAGTGGACAAACGATCAGCTAACTATGAACGGGCGTTCCTTCCCAGCCTCCAAGCACTTTCCGGTACTGATCTATCCCAATCCTTTGAACCAGAGGCGCTACGTGGTGATCAATTCCGGTTTGACAATTGAAGATCGCGAATATCGTGGTGACTATGGCATGCCAAGGCTCGGCGATTACGCAGTCATGAAATCAAAAGATGGAGTTGAAGTTGGCGAACTAATACTGGCCGGTCTTTTTGACGGTGCTTGGAAATTTTAAACTTACTTCTTTGTGCCCGCTTCCACAATGGAATTGGCAAGGTTATTTTCCACTTTGGCTTCATTGCGGACCAGTTCATAATAGGCTTGGCGTCGAAGCTGATCCTTGCGATCCACCAAAGTTTGCCGAATGGTCTGCTGTACTTTTGGATCCTTCAAATCCCTTTGTCCGGCCGGCTCCCTTGAGATCACTTTAAGAATTCGATAGCCTTCAGGCGTCGGAATTACTGGAGAAACCTGACCAGGGGCCATTTGCATCAAGAGCCTTTTCAGATCAGGACTGGTCTTGTCCAGAGCTGACAATTGAGTGAATCCAAGATCGCCACCGTTAGGCGCTGAACCAGGATCCTCTGAATAGTTTTGAGCGAGCATGGCAAAATCTTCACCTGCACGAATCCGTTTTTCAATGTCCACTATCTTTCGTTGGGCTGACTCTGGGTTCTGCGCCTTGTCGTTTTTTAAATTGCGGACATTGGCGTCGGGATTCGGGGTCACCAAAATTGTGGCCAGACGGATCTGCGGTTCCGCCAGATTAAAAGATCCCTTGTTGGCTTCGAAGAAATCTGTGACGTCTTTATCCAGAATATTGATCTGAGAAGAAATTTCCTTGTTGATCAATTTTTCAATGGACAGGTCACGTCGAATGCGGGTTTTCAGATCATCGCCCGTCATCTTTTTAGCGGTCAACTGTTTCTGAAATTCTTCCTGAGTGTAGGGCGATTTGTACTCAGCAAACTTGGTGTCGACGTCGGCATCAACCGCCATCAGCCCCAGCTTCTCAGCGCGCTGCAGCATGATCTCCTGATCCACCATACTACGCAGAACTTCCAGCTTTTGAATCATCAGCTGATCCTCACTGGGCTTATCAGCCGGCTGCGGGAACTGAATGGCGATCTGCTTATTTAACTCGGCATAGGTAATGGGGCGTCCGTTAACAGTCGCTGCGATATCTGGCGACGCGGATCTCTTAGTACACGCCTGTGTAAAGCAAAGACAGACTACTAGAGCGGAAGCGCATCGGAAAAACGTCATAGGCAAGGCTTTATTGTACCGCTTTTTATAAACTTTCTAGCGATTGTCCAGGTCAATCCAACACATTTCCGGATCGATAGTTGGATCCCAAAATTCTCTTCGTACCTGCAGAAGTCCAGGTGTGGACGTTACTGCCGGCTGAAATTTCGGGTCTAGAATCTTAGCAATATGGTCTCGCAGATCTTCCATATGGGCTTTAACCGATGCGGTTGCTTGTTTCGCCTGTGCTCGCAGTAAGTCAGCCGAAAGGTTCTTCAGCTCTGCGCGCATGAGGGAACGGACAGCTGGTTCTGCAGAGGGAGAATTCACACGATCTCCGGTGGTTTGCACATAGGCCTGTTGCAGACTTTGGCGGAACGCATCGCTGCTTACTGCCACATCATTGAGTTCGCGAAACAGCCCTTTGCGAAGATCACTCAAAAAATCGGAAGCCTTATAAGCCTTCTCGCCTTCGATTGCTTCTTGCTCCACCATCCTGCTGATGCGCGAATTAGCGAGCAACATATTCAGAGGAGATTGCTGTGCTGAGCGCAACCTTGCCATTGCACCATCTGCTTCTATGCGACGGAACACTTCAGGCATGATTAAGAATTTTGGAATTTGAAACGCATTGGTTTGAAGAAAATCCAGTGCCGCTTTCTGTTTTTCTTTTGCGATGACGGTGTACGCAACCCCCGGCTGTCCACCTGCTTTTTGTTGCGAATTCACACCACCCACGATAACTGCGACGTGGCCCATCTCGCGTGTCCATTGACCTAGTATTCGTCCATATAATTCTTCCAACTGATTATAGTTTTCCCCTGGCTTTTCAGTTGCTGGAATCAACATGGCTGCAACGCGCTCCAGATTCTTCAGCCCTAGTCTGGTGGAACCAATGGCGTCAGCATCACCAACGGCTTCGGTGAGTTCGCCCGGATCAGCACCATTCGAACGAGACGCATTGAAACGGAACCACGGAGTCTTGTCCTGCTCTCTTGCCCATTTGTCCAAAGTCGGCTTCTCGCCTTCAGGAGAATCGACCCCAGGGATTTCCTTGTAACCCCAAACGGTGGCCCAAACATCGTAAGGTCCAATCGATGGAATTAAGTCTTCAACGTCAATCCTATCCTCAGGCTGCGCAACGTAGTTGAAGCGCGAGTAATCCATGATGGAGGGAGTATGGCCCATCTTTTTCACCCACTCGCGATCTCGTACTTTTTCGGCGGGATACATGGAACTCGCTTTCATATTGTGCTGAAAGCCAAGGGTATGGCCTACTTCATGTGCAACTACATATTCAATTAGCCGACCCATTAAAGGCTCTGGAAGGGGCAATGTTTTCGCTCTTGGATCAAGAGGAGCAACTTGTGTGAAATACCAATTCTCAGCCAAAGCCATCACGTTATGAAACATCAAAATGTCGGCTTCCAGAATCTCACCAGTGCGGGGATCATGAACGTGAGGGCCAACCGCGTTTTCCACCGTCGATGGAGCCCAACGAACTACTGAATAGCGGGCATCTTCGGGACTCCAATTCGGTTCCTCTTCTTTCGTTGGAGCCTCTTTTGCTTGAATTGCATTCAAGAACCCGGCAGCCTCAAAGGCCTTCTGCCAGGATTCAATTCCACGTTTCACAAATGGAACCCAAGCCTTTGGTGTCGCGGGGTCCACATAGTAAACGATAGCCTTCACGGGTTCGGAAACGGCGGCGGAAGGGTTCTTCTTTTCAAGACGCCACCGAGTAATATAGGAACGTTTGGCCGCCTTATGTTCTGAGGTGCCATAGTCTGTTTTGGTTAAGGAAAAGTAGCCAACCCGTTGATCCATTAGTCGAGGCATCATAGGATTGTCTGGCAGTTTCACCATGCTGAAATGCATGCCGACTGTTGCAGAAGTTCCTCGCATGGATCCTCCAAAGAACTGTGGATTAGGGGTGGAACCCGGTCCTGTTGGTGCATCCAATGAGGCGGTATAAGTATGCGTCGCGTCTACTTCTATGTTTAATGGATAGGAGGCAACACGATCGATAAAGGATCGGGTGGCGTCAAATCCTCGTGCTCCTAAACGTCTCCGCGCTGTAAGTTCAGGAGTCTCGGTTGCATAAAGCTTAGTGACGTCGATAACAGCGGTTTCCTCTTTTCCTTCGGCTTCAATGTTGAAAGCCGCAATAATTGTGTCGGTGTTCGCATTGGTAACTGCTTGCGCGATGGGAGTTTTCGGGTCTGCAGTAATGTCAAAATTGACCGTTCGTAAAAAGATTCGCTTGTCACGCCGCTCCCATCGAATGACATGATTTCCCAGGCTTGTTCCGCCGAATCCTGTTCCAGGAGCCACTTTTGCCATTTGCACCACCAGCAGAAAGTCTTTGCTAAGTTCACTCTTGGGGATCTCGAAGTAGATTTTGTCCTTAATCCGATGCACCTGAAAAATGCCAGCTGTGGATTTTGCGTCTTTGGTGATTACCTTGTCATAGGGTTTGATTTCTGGTTCGGCGGTGCGCGCTGGGCCGCCGGGTGTTGGCTTGGCTGGCGCCGTTGCTTTCTCTTCGGTAGGTGGATCTTGCGCCATTGTGTTAAGGGAAGCAAGGCATAGGAATAGAATCCAAGTGGTTTTCAAAACAGATCTCCAAGGGGCGGTAGCCCGATTAAATTAAGATAGCTGAATAATAAGGCAGAAGAAAGCAGGTACCGTTCACTTCACAATTAAGAGTGGAATGTCTAAGGCATGACGGACATGGTTGATAGTGTGACCGCGCACGAGATCACCGAGGAGTTTATGGCCATGCGACCCCATTATGATCAGGTCAGGCCTTTGCTGCTTTGCTACGGAGATGATTTCTTCCGCTGGATTTTTTGAGTGCCGAATCAGAATTTCAGAGGCGATGGATTTTCCCGCGAGTTCCTTAGCTATTTGGCTCAGATAGAGCGACCCCGCCTCCACTTCAGAGGTTGACGCCAAGGTGCCATATAGCTGGCTTGTAACGTCCTCCTCAACATGCATGAGCAGAATTTGAGAATCGTGCTGAGTTGCAAAAGCCACCGCGTGGGCAATGGCCCTTCGATCTTTTTCTGAGTGATCGAGCGGAACTAGAATCTTGCGGTACAAGCTTGGAGTTATTGGTACTACTGTGCTTTCCGGCATTGCTGGTGTTGTTTGACCAATACTGCGAAGGCCAGAAGGGAGCAAAGGGGCAAATAAAATATAAGCCAACAATAGACTAATTCCTGCAAGAAGAGGAAAGAGAAACGCTTCTACATAAAAGCGATTTGGACCAGTATTTTGCAGCCAGTCCGAAAGAGTTGAGATCACCAGCCAGACGTTTAAGCCAAGGATGATAGTTGCGGCACTCCAAGCAAGGATCTTCACCCACAGAGCGTTAGCCATTGCGCCCATTCGTTTCGAGTCACTAGTGAAGTGAATCAATGGAATTACCGCGAATGGCAATTGCAGGCTGAGAATAACCTGGCTCAGAATCAGCAGTTTGTACGCGGAATTGTCGCCGGCGAAATAGATCACGGCCACTGCGGGAATCACAGCAAGCAAACGCGTGATGAGGCGGCGCAGCCACGGCCGCATTCGGAAGTTTAGAAAGCCTTCCATTACGATTTGTCCGGCCATCGTTCCCGTGAGTGTGGAGGATTGCCCGGAAATCAGTAAGGCAACCGCAAACAAAGTGCTGGCCAAAGTTGCGCCAAGCATTGGAGACAGCAGTTGATGGGCCTGTTGAATCTGCGTAACCTCAACTCCGTTCTTGAAAAAAACTGAGGCTGAGACAATTAGAATCGCGGCATTGACGAATAGTGCACCGTTTAGGGCCACTGCGGAATCGATCAGGTTGAATTTTGCCGCATTGCGCTTATCCGCGAGTGAACTTCCAAACTGGCGCGTCTGAACCAAGGCGGAATGCAAGTACAGGTTGTGAGGCATTACGGTTGCACCAAGGATTCCAATTGCCACGTAGAGACTCTCTTTTGTGAGGCGGGGAAACAGACCCAGAGCAACTTGCCCCATATCCGGCTTCGCGTAAAAGATTTCAATGGCAAAGCAGATTCCAATGGAGCCGACTAGAACCAGGATCATAGCCTCGAATACGCGAATTCCCATGCGCGTGAACCAAAGCACCAGTAAAGTATCGAGGGCAGTGATCACCACACCAATTAACAAAGGAAGGCCGAACAGCAATTGAAGTGCGATGGCGGCGCCAATTACTTCAGCAAGATCGCAGGCCGCAATGGCAATTTCGCAAAGAACCCATAGACACATGGATACCGGACGCGGATAATTTTCCCGGCATGCCTGGGCCAAGTCCCGTCCTGCTGCAATACCCAATCTTGCGCTTAGAGTTTGCAGTAGGATGGCCATGGCGTTGGAGAGCACGAGAACCCACAGGAGTTGGTATCCAAAGCGAGCGCCACCTTCCAGATCCGTAGCCCAGTTACCTGGATCCATGTAACCAACGCTGACTAGATAGGCAGGACCAGCGAAGGCGAAAAGTCGCCGCCAGAAGCCGGTGTGAGATGTGGGGACGGTATTGTGGACTTCGGAAAGGGAAGTCGACCTGCCTGTAATCACTGTTACACTCTAGTAGTTAACTATAGTTTACAGTCAGGCGAGATGTCAAGAAGAGACAGCGGATCGCTTTGCGCTGCGAATATCCTGAACAGCGTCGAACGTTCCCCATAGATTAATGATTAAGAACCCTATTAAGAAGAAATCGGGTGGCCAATCCGTAACTGCAAAATACAAGCATGTGGACGTCAATGCAGCCCATATTCCACACTTTACATTCAAGGACCGCAGGGATTTGCGTGAAGTCTGCATTTCTCAAGTTGCCTGGGGTAACAGAATTTCCATTTCCAGCCCTCCCTGAGGACGATTTCGCGGCAGGATCTTACCCCCGTGCAATTTCACAGCGCGAGCTGCGATGGTTAACCCCAATCCAATTCCACCAGATTGCGTTTCCCGGCCCTTTTGCACTCGAAAGAAAGGATCGAAAATTCGCGAAATGTGTTCTTCTGATACCCCGGGGCCATGATCGGCAATCGACAAATGAACGGAACTTCCTTCCAGGCACAAGCGGACATCCACACCGGTTCCAGTAGCTGTGTGTCGAATTGCATTTCGAACTATGTTCTCAATGGCACTGGAAAGCAGATCTGGGTCACCATCTACGGTGCACCCAACTTGGTCCAATAGTTGAACGGATTTTTGATGGGCATTTGCTTCGATTCGAGCATCTTCGACGACTTGATTTACAAGTCCGGCAAGATCTATTTTCTGACGAACCATTGGTTCTCCGCTTGTTTCCATTCTGTTGACAGCGATTACCCGGGTAACTAACTGGTTTAGTTTTTCAGCTTCCCTTTCCATTCTTTCGAGCGAGGGAATAATCTCTGGTGTGGCGCTACGGCGCGCGATCCCAAGAGTAAGTGTCATGCGGGTAAGTGGCGTGCGCAATTCGTGGGACACGTCCAGCAGCAACCTCCGCTGCCCTTCCATTAGAGACTCAATCCTGACGGCCATGTCATCGAAATCCGTAGCCAATGCGTGGATTTCCGCCACTTTATGGAGTGTGGGCTCCATGCCTCCGCGGGCTCGTAAGTCGCCGTCGGCGAACTTTCTTGCCGCTTCACGAAGCAGGGTAAGCGGGTGCGTTAAATGGTAAGCCAACCAATAGCAGGCCGCTGCAGCTATACAGAGTCCTAAGCCGACGCGCAAAAGAATTGCACCAACAGGCAGTGGAAGCTCTGTGATCGGAGTACCTGGAATGATGAGCCCAACTCGATATAATTGCCCCTGTCTTGTCTTTACCAAGATGGCAGCGAATGTACCTTCAGGAGTCAACCGAAACAGCACATCTTCCCCTAAGTATTTTTCTGGCTTCAACTTTGAAATCAGCAAAGCAAGAGTTGGATCAACCGACTGGCCTCGCAGTTCTGTGCCTTGCGGGGATAACAAGAATGTTTGAATTCCAGCTGGAAGTGAAGTTTGGTGGTCCAACGTTTGTAGGCCCTGCCGCCCACCGTCCTCATAGGTCTTAACCAAATTCTCAGCAACGTACCGCACAAAGGGTCCTGCTCGTTCCCTCCATAGGACAACCAGTAGGTCTTGACCTGTCCAAATAGTTATGGCTGCGAACGTGGTGAATAGCAGCAGGACACCGCCAAGAAACCAGCGAAAAACAATGTCCCGAAGACTGCGCATCGAACTAGTGCGGCTGAATTGCATAAAGATAGCCTATCCCTCGAATGCTCTTGATCCGCTCATTCCCATTGGAATATGCGCCAAGTTTCCTGCGGAGGCTTGAAATATGATTATCAATACTTCGATCAAAGACGTTGTAGGGCCGACCTAGTGCCCGCTCGAAAAGCTTTTCCCGGTCATGAATGATGCCTGGAGCGGTTAGAAGAGCAGACAAAAGATCAAACTCCGCTGTAGTTAAATCGGTCAGCGTCCCATCGCATTCTACTTGTCTGGACTGAGGATCGAGGGTAACGCCGCCAACAGACACTTTCTGGGCTTTTGATCTATCACTCAGCGTTGGAGCGTTTTGTTTGGTCCGCCTCAAGATTGCTTGAATGCGGGCTGAAAGCTCTCTCAGGTTAAATGGCTTTGAAAGGTAGTCATCTGCCCCGATTTCAAGACCTACAATACGGTCGGTTTCCTCCCCCCGGGCCGTGAGCATCAATACCGGGACCTGGGAGAATCGCCGAAGGCGTCGAAGTGCTTCAAAGCCATTAATGCCAGGAAGCATAACATCTAGAAGGACCAAATCGTAGGTTTCCTTGGTAATTTGTTCTAAACCCTGTTCGGCTGTAAATGCTGCGTCCACATGGAAGCCCTCAGGCTTGAGGTATTCTGCGAGAAGTTCAACCATCTCGCGGTCATCGTCTATAACTAGAAGGCAAGACACGTCTTCTAAGACATCGGACAATCCGCGACAAATCTTGACACTCAAACAGGCTATTTCAGTGCAAAATTAAAAGCGTAGGAAAGAATAAGTCGACAAGGTCCCCAAGGCAACAAGATTTCTCTTTTCCTGTCCTCCTCAATAAAAGGTGGTGGCGTTTTCTCCCTCATCCCTAACGCCACCACCCTCCTCACTTTGTCATTGCAGTTGAAGACTTTGTAGCTTTGGTCTCAACTTTAGGTGCCGGAACCGGAAAACTTACTTCAAACCGAGTGCCTTTTCCAAGTTCGCTCTTTACTCGGATCGTTCCTTCGTGAGCCTTGACAATCCAAGCCACAAAGCTTAACCCCAGCCCTAGCCCCTTTTCAGGATTTGCATCAGGTACTTTGTAAAAGCGTTCAAAAATATGGGGTAGATGCGATTCTGCGATCCCTTGACCAGTGTCCTGTACGATTAGGTCCACGGTCTGCTTGTTGGCCGCGACCTTTAGGGTCGCCAGTATCTTACCTCCTGGAGGAGTGTATTTCACAGCATTTGAAAGTAGATTGGAAACGAGTCGTCCGAACTGCAACTTATCAACCGGAATAGTCACCTCGCGATCTGCTTCAACTGACAGCTGAACTCTCGCCTCTTCTGCTGGAATCTGGAATTGGTCCGCGATGTCTTCCAGCACTTCAGCCAAACGGAGGGGCGCTTTTTGAAGCGCAAGTTGGCCGGTTTCTGCCTGCGATAGCATCAGTAATGCTCGGACGATATTGCTAAGCTGTTCAACGTCTTGCAAGGAATTTGCAATCGCGTCTTTGAACTGTTCGGTAGTCGTAGCTGTAAACATTGCCACCTCCAACTGCCCTCGAATTGCAGTAATCGGAGTACGTAACTCATGCGAGGCGTCGGTGGAGAACTGCTTCATCTGCTCGAAGTTTATCTTCAAACGATCCATCATTCGGTTGAAGGTTTCAATGAGATTGTCCAGTTCGTCGCCTGAGCCCCTGCTAGGAATGCGGATACTTAAGTTTGCGCCGCTGATTCGTTGGGCGGCTTGCGCCACGTCGTTTACAGGACTCAGTGCCTTTCCTGCGATTAGCCACCCAGCAAGTCCGGTTAAGATCAGCATTACTGGGACGGCAGTAAAGTAGTCCCACGTGAATCGTTCTGGAATCAATGAGTTATCTGCTAATCGCCGACCAATGGCAAGGTAGTATTGCATGTTTGCCTGGCGGACTACTCCGGAACATACTAAGACTCTATCGCCTTTAGAATCAGAGCGAACCACGAACTCTCGAGAACTCACTGAACCCATGGCAAATCGGCTTTGGAGTATTTTTTGTTGCTCCAAACCCAGAGCTCGATATCCGTTGGAGGCTTCCAGCACTTGCCCTGAAGGATCGGTGATTAGAATGATTTCTCTAAGCCGCTCCACAAAAGAGCTTTCTTCAGGATCTTTCGGATCAAAATACCAAACTGCATGGCCATTTTCAATTCTTAGATATCCACGAACCGCTGACCACTCCTCCACGACAACCTCCCGAGTACGATAATCTAAAGTGTCTTTAAGGTTGCCGCGGAAATACAGGCCAATCGCGATCAGAAGGCCGGCGAAGATCGCGAAATAGCTGATCGTAAGCCGAAATCGCAAACCGCGGATTGCACTTTGGACTTTCGGCGGCAGGGTCATCGAGCCCTATTATATCCTTCGTAGTCCTTCTGGAAGAACGCTTAAGCATTAAGAGAAGGTAAGGATAGAGTTTTGTTCAAGAATTGTTTATTCCGTCCGAAGAGGGAATGCAGGTACGGATAGTACTTTGAAACAGAAGTAAACGAAATTCTTGTGAAAGAAGAATTTTTCTTCCATTTGTCCAAAAGTTGTTGTTATGATAGTGGTAGTTATTAACAGTTCGTGTCGGTACTAGGGGCTGGTACTCAATATATGGCATGTGATTTTCCAAAAGAAGTAATTGAGGTAGTCGCAGAGTTTGAGCAAGGATTGGCATGGCACTGATATTTCCTAAGTATTTGGACGCAATAATACGCTCTGTGGTGCCGCTGCTTGGTGTCGGCGCTCTGGCTGGAATCGGTGGAGCGTTGATTCTAACGCACCCGGACGTACTTGAACCTGGATATATGCCAGAGCAACCTGTGCCATATAGTCACAAGCTGCATGCTGGAAACCTTGGGTTGGACTGTCTTTACTGTCACAGCACCGTTGATAAATCCTCCTTCGCTGCTGTTCCGGCAACTCAAACCTGCATGAATTGTCACAAGCAGGTGAAGAAGGATAGCGAATATATTCGGCCGCTGAAAGAAAGTTACGAGACCGGCCAGCCAGTGAAATGGTTGAAAGTTCACAAACTTCCTGATTACGTTTATTTCAATCACAAGTCCCACGTTACGGCTGGGGTAAGCTGCGTAAGCTGCCATGGCAGGATTGACCAAATGGTAGAAGTGAAGCAATTCGCCAATCTATCCATGAGTTGGTGTCTGGAGTGCCATCGGAACCCGGCACCAAATGTGCGTCCGGTAGAGCTTGTGACAAAACTGGATTGGAAGCCAGAAGGTCGCGATGCTGTCGATATCGGTCGCGAACTGGTAGCCCAAAAACATATTAATCCGCCAGTGAACTGTTCGGGGTGCCATCGATGATTGTTCAGATTCAAGGAATCAAGAAGACCGGAAAGAAGTATTGGCGCAGTTTGGAAGAATTGGCCGACACTACCCAGTTTCGCGATTGGGTTGGCAAAGAGTTTCCGGCTAGCTCGATGGATATGGAAGACGGAAACTCCCGTCGCCGATTTCTCAATATCATGGCCGCTTCCATGGGATTGGCTGGGCTAACCGCTTGCCGCCGACCAGTGGAGCACATCCTTCCTTATGCTAAGAGTGTCGAGGAACAAATCCCTGGAGTTCCGCTCCAATATGCTTCTATTTTCACGCTAGGAACTCGAGTTCAAGGATTGGTTGTTGAATCGAGCGACGGTCGGCCAACGAAAATTGAGGGTAATAAAAAGCAGCCCAATTCTTTGGGTGCAGCTTCAGGTTTCGCACAGGCCTCAGTGCTTAGTTTGTACGATCCGGACCGTTCGCAAACTGTTTTATCAGGTGGGAAAAATTCAAGTTGGGAAAAGTTTGCGGAATTCGCCAAAGCTCAAACTTGGGGGGATGGATCTGGTTTACGAGTTCTAAGTCAAGCCGTTACCTCTCCCACTCTTGCTGCGCTGCGTGGCGAACTATTGGCTAAGTATCCACAAGCGTCCTGGACGGAATACGAAGCCATCAATGAAGATTCCGCATTAGCAGGTACCGAACTTGCCTTTGGTCAGAGGGTGCGACCTGTATATAGTATGGACAAGGCAAAAGTCATCTTGTCCTTGGACAGTGATTTTCTTCTGCATGATTCTCCTGGGCTTGAAGTGACCCGCGGTTTCGCTCGGGGCCGTCGGGATTCAGAAGGATTGAGTCGTCTTTACGTTGCCGAGTCCAACTATTCCATTACCGGAGCTCAAGCCGATCATCGGTTACGCTTGAAGCCCTCGGAAGTATTAGCTTTCGCCGCGGATTTGGCGCGGGAAGCAGGAGCATTGCCTCAGGGTCTCAAAATTCTCGGCCAGGACGGGAAATTTGGAAAATGGACCAAGGCCGTGGCCAAGGACCTGACCGAACATAAGGGTTCGGCTTTAGTGGTAGCAGGGGATCGCCAACCGGCCGCTGTTCATGCACTGGCTGCGTTGCTGAACCAAACGTTGGGTGCCATCGGTACCACCGTTAATTATGTGAAACAGGACCGTCCGGCGATGGTAGCAAGTATTTCCAAACTTGCTTCAGAACTGGGTACCGGAGCAGTGAAGACCCTTTTGATTTTAGGTGGCAACCCCGCCTATGATGCTCCTGCAAATACAACCTTTGCTGAAAATGTAAAGAAAGCTGGCACGGTAATCCACCTGGGCGCTGAAACCAATGAGACGGCTCAAGCTTCCACCTGGCATCTACCCCAATCCCATTTTCTCGAAAGCTGGGGTGACGCTTTTGCCGATGGGTCGGCATCGGTTCAACAGCCTTTAATCGAACCTTTATTCGGGACAAAATCCGCAATTGAATTAGTCTCGATGCTTCTCGGTCATACGGGCAAAGCGCATGATGCAGTGAAGGCCCAATGGAAACTGGATGAAAAATCTTGGCGCAGGGCATTGCATGACGGCCTAATTGAAACCATCAAGACAGACTTCGTAAAAGTGGGTGCCGACGCCAAGCGCGTGGAGGCAGCTGTAAATGCTGCACCGAAACCCTCTTCAGGAATGGAAGTCGCCTTCTTCCCATCAGCCACTTCATATGACGGCCGCTTTGCGAACAATGGCTGGTTGCAGGAAGCACCCGAGCCCATGACAAAGCTGGTCTGGGACAACGCTGGAATTGTTTCGCCGAAAACAGCGAAAACGTTAAACGTCGAAACCGGTGAAATGATTGCGATCACCGTAGCCGGCAAGTCAGTGAGCGTTCCTGCAATGATTTTGCCGGGTCATGCTGAAAACACAGTTTCTGTCAGTTTGGGATATGGGCGAAAGGAAGTTGGTCGCGTTGGCAAAGAAGTTGGTGTCAACGTCTATCCTATACGCACTGCCTCAGGAATGGGTTTCTCCGAGGCGCAAATAGCCAAGGGCTCTGGGACCCACAAACTTGTAACTACTCAAGAACATTTTTCGATGGAAGCGCGTCCCATTGTTCGCGAAGCAAAGGTGGAGGACTACGATCACCACAAGAATTTTGCGACGCACGAGGATGAGCATACTGAAGAGTACTCAATCTACGGCTATCACGAATACAACAAGGGCAATCAGTGGGGTCTGGTTGTCGATCTGAATTCATGCGTTGGCTGCAATGCGTGCATCACAGCTTGTCAAGCCGAAAACAATATTCCAATTGTTGGTAAAGATCAAGTAGGCAAGGGCAGGGAAATGCACTGGATTCGACTTGATCGTTACTTCTCTACTGAGAGCGAAGACGCCAACCACATCGCTGTTGACGATCCGCAAGTGGTCTACCAGCCGATGGCATGTCAGCAATGTGAAACTGCGCCGTGCGAATCCGTTTGCCCTGTAGCAGCAACAGTGCATTCACCGGAAGGCTTGAATGACATGGCTTACAATCGCTGTGTCGGCACTCGATACTGCGCCAACAATTGCCCATTCAAAGTTCGGCGATTTAACTATCTCAACTGGCACAAGGACATTGAAGAGACCACGAAAATGGTTTTCAATCCGAATGTCACAGTGCGCATGCGCGGCATTATGGAAAAATGCACATATTGTGTTCAGCGTGTGCAGGAAAAGAAAATTCAAGCCAAGGTGGAAGGACGCCGTGAATTGCTGGATGGGGAAATCCAAACCGCTTGCCAGCAAACTTGTCCAGCCGAGGCCATCACGTTTGGTAATATCAACGATCCTAACAGTGCCGTTTCCAAGTTAAAGAAAAAAGACTTGAATTATGGACTGCTAAAGGAACTCAATCTGAAGCCGCGCACCAGCTACTTGGCCAAGTTGCGCAATCCGAATCCGGAGCTCGCATAACATGGTTCAACAACTGACGCCGGAACTTCACGAGAAAGATCGCTTAGCGCTGGAACAAATGAATCAGCCTCTGATTCTTGGCAATCCGAGCTATGCTGACGTCACACGCGTAGTCAGCCAGATCGTCGAAGTTCGTACGGCGAAAATCTGGTGGATGGCCTTGGCTATCACCGGAGGTATTACTGGCCTTTTAGGAGCAATGCTAGGGTACCTTGTTTGGACTGGTATTGGCGTATGGGGTAATAACGCACCGGTTGGATGGGGTTGGGACATCACCAATTTCGTGTTCTGGATCGGTATCGGCCATGCCGGAACATTGATATCTGCCATCTTGTTTCTCTTTCGCCAAAAGTGGCGAACGTCGATTAATCGTTTCGCCGAAGCGATGACACTGTTCGCAGTCGCTTGCGCTGGTATTTATCCAGCCTTCCACGTCGGTCGTCCATGGCGAGCTTATTGGTTGTTTCCCATCCCAATCGCAGATCACGGAATGTGGCAAAACTTCCGCAGTCCGCTCGAGTGGGACGTGTTTGCAGTGTCCACCTATGCTACGGTTTCACTTCTGTTCTGGTTTGTTGGATTAATTCCAGATTTGGCCATTCTTCGCGACCGTGCCACAACTAAATTCCGGCAAGTTGTTTATGGTGTCCTAAGTCTAGGCTGGCGGAGTTCCTCAACGCATTGGAAGAATTACGAAAAAGCATATACCATCTTGGCCGGTATTTCGACGCCGCTTGTACTTTCGGTACACACCATCGTTTCCTTTGACTTCGCTGTCTCTATCATTCCTGGTTGGCACACTACAATCTTCCCGCCGTATTTCGTTGCCGGTGCGATTTTCTCCGGTTTCGCGATGGTGGTTACATTAATGGTCGTCGCTCGCTGGGTCTTCAAGGTTGAGCATATTATCACCATGAAGCACATGGAAAATATGTGCAAAGTGATGGTAGCAACCGGAACTATCGTGGGTTATGCCTACGCTACGGAATTTTTCATAGCTTGGTATTCGGGTAACCAATACGAAGTATTCGCTTTCGTGAATCGTGCTACCGGACCCTATGCCTGGGCCTATTGGACTATGATCAGCTGCAACGTGCTCTCACCCCAAGTGTTCTGGTTCAAAAAGATGCGCACCTCGATTCCAGTCATGTTTGTTGTCTCAATCATAGTCAACATCGGAATGTGGTTCGAACGCTTCGTCATCATCGCCACCAGTTTGCACCGGGATTTTTTACCATCCAGCTGGGGCTATTTCACTCCAACCATAGTCGACATTTTGACGTTCTTCGGAACGTTTGGCTTATTCATAACCCTTTTCCTGTTGTTTTTGAGATTCCTGCCGATGATTGCCGTCCAGGAAGTAAAAGCGACAATTGAATCGGAAAGACATTAAAGGGGAAAACAATGATCAAACCTTTCATTGACAAGCTCCTCGCTCCTAAGACAGGCACCTTTGGTGTCGCCGCTGATTTTGCCTCAGTTGAAGAGTTAATGGCCGCTGTGATCAGAACCCGAGCTGAAGGGTACACCAAGCTTGAAACTTTTACACCGTTCCCAATTCACGGAATGGATGAGGCTTTAGGCAACCCACCTTCCGTTCTTGGGTACATTGTCATCCTTATCGGGCTTTGCGGAACTGCGACTGCTGTGGCGTTGACCTGGTGGGTGGGAACCGTTGCGTACCCCTTGGTTATCGGTGGGAAACCCCTGTGGGCCGTTGAATTTACGCTTCCGATTATCTTCGAGTTAACGATTCTGTTTTCTGCTTTTGCCGCTGTGTTTGGGATGTTTCATTTGAACCGATTGCCGCAGTTGTACCATGCGATGTTCAACTATTCCCGCTTTCCGAAAATCTCAGACGATAGTTTCGTGTTGGTAATCGAATCGGCTGATCCTAAGTTCAATTCCCAGAGAGCCACACAATTTCTCACCTCCATCGGTGGGCATTGCGTGGAGACGGTGGAGGAATAATGAAAACGTTGTTCTTGAAAATCTCCGCAGTTCTGGCTCTGTGCTCCCTAATGGCATGTTCAACGGCCCGTTTGACTCCCTTTGAGATCATCCCAGATATGGATCATCAGCAAAAGTGGAAGGCGCAGATGGAAAATCCGTTCTTCAAGAATGATCAGAGCGCAAGCCGGAAACCGGTCGAAGGCAGCGTCGCGCAGGGCAAGCTTTTTGAGGATGACTCTTATCATCTAGGCGTTGTGGATGGCAAGTACATTGGTCGGAACCCGGAGAAGATGACGAAAGAGCTTGTGGTATACGGACAACGCAAGTTCAATGTGTACTGCTCACCATGCCACGGACAAACCGGAGATGGAAAGGGTATTGTCGCACAGCGAAGCTTATGGCAGGTGGGCAATCTACACGATCCAAGAGTGAAGGAATACCCAGATGGGGAACTTTATTCAGTGGCCAGTGAAGGCCGTCGCCAAATGAACGGATATCGAAATCAAATTGGTGATCGGGATAGATGGGCCATTGTGGCTTATGTTCGGGCGTTGCAGCGGGCTAGCGCCGCTCCGCTTGCCGATGTACCTTCTGAATTGCAATCAGGTCTGCGCTAAAAGAAGCGGAAAGGAAAAGGATTCGAGAACAGATGGCTCACGATCATCATAACGACAACCCGGTCGACAGCTTTCGGCTCCCAGCTGCAACTTGGACGAAGGTCCGCAACGTTCTAGTAGCTGCGGGACTTGTTGGCTGGGGAGCTTGCCTTGGCGGCTATTTTCAGAATCAGGACGAATTCTTACGTTCCTATTTGGTAGCTTTTCTGGCAACTATTTTCATGGCGCTAGGCGGAATGCTGTTTGTCATGATTCAGCATTTGACGAATTCAGTTTGGAGTGTGACAGTTCGACGGTTTATGGAATCTCTAATGATGTCCTTGCCCGTTGGAGCAATTCTGTTCATCCCGATTGCCCTGAACGTACATTCCTTGTATGAATGGAGTCATCCAGGTGGCACCGAACATTTCTCTCCAAGCAAAGCCAATTA
>JAYUSZ010000447.1:0-7014 GCA_043755435.1 Bryobacterales bacterium
CCCACTATCACGCGCCGAACTTTGCTTCAAACAATCGCCACAACTTTGGCTGCACAAACGAGAGCAGCACGCCCCAATATAGTCTTCATAATGTTGGATGATCTTGGTTATGGTGACTTCGGTTGCTACGGGCAGACCAAAATCAAGACTACGCACACCGACCGCATCGCCACGGAAGGCATGCGCTTTACTAACTGCTATGCTGGCGGAACCGTATGTGCCCCATCGCGATGTGTGCTGATGACTGGACTGCATAACGGCCACGCTGCGATTCGCGCCAACGCAGGCACTGCTCCAATTGAGGCAAGTGATGTTACTCTTGCCACTCGCCTTCAAAAGGCCGGATATCGCACAGGTGGTTTTGGTAAGTGGGGTCTTGGCGACAAGGGAACCACTGGTGATCCAATGAAGCATGGCTTCGATGAATTTGTAGGTTACTATCATCAAATTCATGCTCATTCTTATTATCCGGACTTCTTGTGGGACAACGGTAAGCGCTGGGAACTGCCTGGAAACGCTGCGGGCAAAAAGCAGCAGTATAGCGCGGATCTGATCGCGGAGCGGTCCTTCGACTTTATCCGTAAAGCTCAAGGTGCGCCGTTCTTCCTGTATGCCACTTACACGCTGCCCCATGCGGAGTTTAAGTTACCCAGCGACGCACCGTACACGAATGAACCTTGGTCGCAGGGCGCCAAAAACTATGCAGCCATGGTTACCAAGGCGGATGGCCACATTGGTCGTATCATGCAGCTACTCGCTGAATTGAACCTGGAGCGCAACACTGTGGTGTTTGTTACCAGTGACAACGGTGGCCCCAAGGGCGGTCGCGAAGACAAAGGCTTTGAACTATTCCGCAGTAATGCTGACTTACGTGGCGAAAAGGGTGGATTTTATGAGGGAGGCATTCGGGTCCCGATGATTGTCCGATGGCCAGAACATGTAAAAGCGGGGTCAACCAGCACTCAGGTGGTGGACTTTGCTGACTTACTTCCGACTTTGCTGCAGATCGCTGGTGCGCCGCCAGTGCAAGGCATTGATGGAGTCACGGTGCTGCCGATTTTGACTGGGAAGGGGAAGCAAGTTCAGCGGGAGTATCACTATTGGGAAATCCACAATTGGAATCAAAAGGAAGGCGGATTGCGAAAGGGGTCCATGAAGCAAGCCGCACGCGCGGGTGATTGGAAAGCAGTTCGGAATCAGGAAAATGGGGCGTTGGAGCTTTTCGATTTGTCGAAGGATCCATCTGAGAAAACGGACTTAGCTGCCCAATCACCCGTGGTTGTTGAGAGGATGGAGCGGATATTGAAGAAAGCCCATAAGGCACCCCGGCCGCATGCAGGTGGAACTACGGATTGGGTGAAGTAACCTGCCAAGGCCTCAATCTTTGGCTGCAGCGTCTTTAGCCCGTGGCTCCTCCGCCTCAATCGTCTCCCGCGATTCCGGCGTCGCTCCCCTATCATCCATCGCCTTCAACCATGCATCCAACTTACTCGAATATTCCTTCACCAACTTACTATGCTTGGGCGATTTCGCCAGGTTATTCACTTCATGGGGATCAGCAGCTAAGTCATAGAATTCAACATCAGGCTTCCTTGCCGCCATGAATTGCTGTTGCACCGCATTCAACTTTCCTTGCGCATGGAAATCGCGTAACACCGTCAACGTAGGATACGAAGTCTTAATGTACTCGTTGTATTGCGTATAAGGCTTCTCCGGCATGAAGTTACGAATCAACTTATACTGCGTACTCCGAACAGCACGAATACGATCCACTGTCATATCGCATCGATCGCGTGCAGTAAATACAACTTCACGCGGCTTGCTCCCGAATAGCGGCTGTCCATGATACGACTTTGGAACCGTAATCCCCGCATACGCCAGCGACTGCGCGTTTAGGTCCAGAGAAACCACCGGGTCTCTCCGCACCGCTCCTTTTGGCAACACGCCGGGATAGCGAACAATCAATGGAATATGGGTCCCGGCGTCATACAACCACTGCTTACCGCGCAACAGACAGCGGCCATTATCGCCAAAAAAGAAGATTACTGTATTGTCCAGCAGGCCGTCTTTCTGCAAATTCTCCAGCGTTACGCCCACTTGATAATCCAGCAACTGCACAGCGTCGTAGTAATTTGCTACTTCATCGCGCACCACTGGATGATCAGGATAGTAAGGGGGCAATGGGACCGTCTTCGGATCCACCAACAACTTCTGCTTACGCGCGGCCACGAATGCCGGACCCTTGTGAGGAGCCTGAAAATTGATCTGCGCGAAAAAAGGCTGATCCTTCTTACGTTGATTCCAATGAGTGCCGTCGAATGGTTTTTTGGCGGTCTTAAAATTGAAATCTGTCTTCCCTGTGCCGCGGACACCTGGAGCGATATCCAGAATGTTGGCCGCAAAATACCCTGCCTCGCGCATACGATCCATGATCAATCGCGCATCTCCAGGCAGCGCGTAATCGTCTTTGCGATGGCTGCGATGGTTGTGGGTTCCGGTGGCGATTTGATACCGCCCAACATTGAAGCCCGACCGGCTGGCCGAACAAACAGGAGCCGTTGTGAAGCAATGCGTGAAGCGCACACCTTCGTTCGCCAAGCGGTCAATATTCGGTGTCTTTACCAGCGTGTCGCCGTAGCAACCTAGTTGAGGACCAAGGTCGTCCCCGATGATCCAAAGAATATTGGGCCGAGTCTCAGCCGCCAAAAGCGCAGGAGCCAAGCCTGCTGTTTTAAGAAAACTTCGCCGATTCAGATTCACTGACAAATCTTAACACCTAGCGAGCACCCGCAACCGGTTCCTTGTTTTCCGTCAATTGTCTTTCCAGCCAAGGGTAGAAGTACCGTATCTCCGATTGGCGCATCACAATCAATTGGGTGGTCGTTTGTTGCGGTTTTGATATCCCGATGGCAAGCAGCAAACGCCCATCCGGCAAGCTCCGCACCAACATAGGATAATCGGGCCTTCCTACTTCTTGAAACGCGTATGCTTTCGATTTGGCAGTGGGAAAAAAGGCCCCTACCTTTCGCGGGCTCTCGTAATTGCGAGTAAAACTCACCAACGCGCCGGTCGATTTGCGGAATACAACATGGTGAGAGAAATCGTCGTGATCTCCTTCTCCAATCTGATACTGCCACGATTGAAAATCGTTCCCGAATTCAACAGCAGCTTTCGGAGGCCCATACAGTTTCAGGATTTTCTGCTTAGTATCTGCCAACAAAATGCGAGCCATTTCATCTTCTTCAGAAAAAAGCGGCGCTGCAAAATGCAGCGCCATCAAAAAAGTTAAAACCTTCACTCTCGTCATCAGTTTTTGATTACTTTCCGATTGATTTTGGGAACTTTGCACTTTGGAGAAAATCGACCATTTTATCCGCGTCCGTTGTGTCGTTGGATAAGGCAGCTGCCATCTTGAAGAAGATATCGGTCTGGTCCATGTAGCCTGTGAAGAACAGTGCACCTGGTCCTTCTGCTGTTATTGGAACGCTGGAGCCGGTATGATCCCCAGTGCGGTAGCCAACAGACAGCCGTCTAATTCCTGCTCCAGAATTGATGGGATACCCAGTGACCGCATCCATTTTATAAGCAGGTGCTCCAAAGTAGGTGGAGTAAGAACTGCTTGCCGGGTCCGACGCGCTAGTGGTGCCAGCCCAGGTTGCAGGAGCACCGGATGTACCGCTATTGTTCGATGCGCCGGTGCTGGCGTTGATAAAGGGAAGACCAGCGCGTGCATTGGATAACGAATCGCCGTACACTGTAAAATCCTGATCGCCTGCCGCCGTCTTGATTGGGATCTTCGTCGACTTCGTACGGTCGAAGTATTCAGCATCAGGGCTATTGTTCACGCCAATGATACTCATCGATTGGTCGTGGTCAGCAGTAACAACAATCAGAGTATCTTTTGTAGAGCGCTTTGACGCCCAAGCCCGAGCAACTCCAACAGCTTTGTCGAATTCAATGGTGTCCCAAATCTGTCCAGCGGCCTGGTTGGGGTGCGACTGCTTGTCGATGGAAGCAGCTTCAACCATGAGGATGAACGGCGCACTGCTGAAGCTGGAACTAAGAATCTCAATGGCTTTTTGGGTCATCAATTCCAACATTGGTTGATCAGTAAATGCGCCCAATGAAGCCAGTGGTTCTGAAGCCGGGCGCTGCAGCCGCAACTTGTCATAGGCCACGTCCATGTTCACGTCTGAGGCGGTAGTAATGCCATTGGCTGCGGGAGCCGGTGCGGTGCTGCCTTTGAACAGGCCGACTGTTGGCTGACCGTAAGTAAGTGCTTTGAGGTCGGTGGCGTTTGTTACATAGCGGTAACCTTGTGCTTGAAACTCACCGATTAAGTTCCTCTTGTCGGTGCGCCCGGCAGAAGTGAACGGATCCGTTCCGCCACCAAGGATGACGTCAAACGCAGGACGGTTAGCCAGCATTGGGTTCTCCAGGTATTGCCGGGCGATTTCCAGACGCGCCGCGCGGAAGCCAACATAGGCACCTTGCACCGCAGGCGTTGCATCCGTAATTGCCGCAGTGGAAACAATTCCTGTCCGGTAATTGTAGCGGCGTTTTAGATACTGCCAAAGGTTTTCGATTCGTGGGTTATCAGTAATGAAGCCTATATTGGCGGCATTCTGCTGCCCATTGAAACGCCACTTACAGTCGGTCCCATCCGCCATTACATTTACAGCGTTCAGGAAGCTCTTATTGCCCGTTGCCCAGGCGGTGCCCGTATTGGCTGAGTCTGGAACAATGGAATCGGTTCCGTAAGTCATTGACATGCCGCTGACAGGCATTTTGTCCATTTCAAGGAGATTGTCAAAGAAACCTTCGCGGAAGGAGTTCTTGCCGTTTGCGTCCACAATCGAGCGCGAAACCAAGCGCGCAGCATCGCGGTATGCAGTTCCCAACGCATCACCGATGAACAAAACGATGTTGCGGCGTTGCGCTGAAGCAATACTGAATTCGCGCACCTCAACAGTGCGGTTGGTGGTCAGCGAAGTGGTATCGGCAGTTAAAGAAACATTGATGGGAATGTCGCCGGGTACATCGAGCGATGTCAGATCAGCGCGCAGCACCCAATCGGTTGAAGCGTCGCAATCCAAATCAGCGGCTTTGGCCGCTGCAAATTTCGAGGTAAGGTCAACTGCACCGGCCGTCACCTTCAAATTGCTGACGGCTTTAGCGTTGCGTACTTCCAAAACAAGGTCGAACAACTGGCCTTGCAGTAGGCGTGTCCGTTCATTCAATACGATGCGAACGCTTGGCGTACCGGTGCTTTGAGCAACAAGAGGTACTGTGACGGCAATGGCCGCAATCAAGGCGCAAGTGTAACTACGAAAGATCATGTATATCTCCCTGGGAAATTGACTTTAAGAAAGAAGTCCATCCAAGAATAGGTGTGAAATGTGACGGTTTAACTAACAGTTGACGAACTTTTCGTGACAATTGAATAAACGTGGCCTTCCTGTGCCGTGGACTTCTGGAAGATGGCGAATATTCTGATGGTGCGATCCTCACAGTGGGGACGGCGAATGTAGTTGCCACTGAGGTGGATAGCTTCGATTCAACGGGTATGGTTGCGCCATCGTTAGTTAGCTTCGCTTCAACAGGCATTGTTTCACTATCCTTGAATAGCTTCGTCTCAACAGGCTTTGTTTCGCCATTTTTGGTTAGCTTCGCTTCAACAGGCATTGTTTCCAGGTTATGCATTTCCAGGCTTAGGTCGGGCAGTTTGGGATTGCTGGAATAATTGATGCCTCGCCTGGGAGATTAGGTTTCTGGCGTGAGCGGCGTGGGTAACGGAGTTGAAGGTAGAGCGGCGTTAGCCTTCGGTTTAGGCCCGAGGATTTCAACGGGTTGAGGCGCGAGGTTTGTTTGTGTTTGTCATCTGTTCTCATGCGGTTACAGGATAGCAGACGGGGTTGGCGGGCGTTATGGTTAAGTGCTTTAGATTCCTAGCGAAATGGTTTGTGACGCCGAGTCTTGAGAAGTGGGTAAAGTCACTGTTTGAGGAGAAGTGTCAATCCAAGTGCTGGGCTATCTACAACTATTTGGCCCCAGCCAACAGGTGCCTTTTTAGTTGAATAGTTCCGCCTATAATTTCCGTCCCTTCACGGAGAAAGTGAAGCCCGGGCCCTGGGCAGGTACTGTGGGTTGAGTAATATCGAGGAGCAAACCTCCAGCGGGGACTGCCTGTTTCTTGTCGTCCTCCAAGTCGACGCCCTTGCTAAAGATCGCCAATTTCAACGCCACCGCAACGGGAACTACCATTTCGTGATCAACGCCGGCAGAGTTGGACTTGGTAACTCCCATCGGAACCAGATTGCCTCTTGTGGAAACCACGCCCACAAGGACGTGTTGGGGTCCAGGGTCGGCGGCTTTTTTCTGTAAGTGTCCGGCGGGATCATCGATCCTGGTTTTAATCCTCACTCCGCGGACCAGACTGTATCTCAAACCGTTCAGTTGCTGACTCCCTGCCACAGTGACTGTGGGCGCGGTGACTCCCCAACTACAAGGGTCAATGTAATCGCCGTCAGTGGAATGGACGCAAATATTATAAGTTCCCGGTGGCAATTGCGTCAGCCTAGGAATTATCAAGAATACTTTTGGGACAAGCTTATCGGAGTTTCCGCAAAAGCGATTATCGTGCGTTCCATTGGCGATCAGATGGCAGGCTAACATTGAAACGTAGCCGTAGGGCCAATCAGAAATGCTTGAACCGAACGCCTTAGCGCGTCAGCTGGTTATCTTTCCCGAGCGGGCGCATCTTCAACTCACAATGGCAGATCAACCTGCCGTATCATAGTTCCTGGAACATGGCGAATATCCTGATGGTGGCCTCTGAAGCCGCTCCTTACGTGAAGACTGGCGGCTTGGCTGATGTGCTTGGATCTTTACCTGCCGCCCTAGCCCGTAAAGGCGAAAAAGTCTCCGTTGTAATCCCCAAATTCCGAAGCGTTCAGCCTGAAGGAATAGAAAGAGTTTACGATTCGCTTCCAGTGAACGTTGGCCCGAACTCCT
>JAYUSZ010000448.1:0-2814 GCA_043755435.1 Bryobacterales bacterium
AACAAAGATGCAGTGTTTCGGGCCATTCTTGTGAGCCTGTCTAAGCAAGCTTATGTCACCTTGCCGATGAGCGAGTTGATGATGTTCGGCCGCGGACAAGACTATGGGTACGCTCAAGGCGATCCGTTGAAAGTGATAGCCAGCCGCCATCATTTCCGTATTTGGAAAGCCCCGTTCCAGTTAGGAGGAACCACGGTTTGGGTTGGCGCTGGGACACACGATATCGGTTTTGACAGGGATCAACGCAACAACGGAATCACTCACAAGATTGATCCGAATACAGATTTGGAACGCGAGTACATCAGCAATAGTTTCATGGAAAGCGGATTAGTGGCCTTGAAGGAAACGGTTACATTCACCGATCCAGTAAAGGATGCCAAAACTGCGCACGGCGGATCCTTCCATTCCGATGGCAACACCAATGTTCTATACTTCACCCCCGACAACACCGACTCTTCACGCAGCTTCGGAGATTATTTCTGCAGCGTATTGCAGAAGAATCCTGATGGTGGAGATTGGGGTGCCTGCTCGCAGTTTCTTTCCGAAGCCGGCAAGACCGATTTACCTCTGCCCACACTTGCACCCGATTACCGTGTGCTAATTGTCCCGGGTTTCATGAGCAGCTGTTTCCCCGAAAGTCCGGCATTTCAAGAAGGGCAAGAAGCACTGAAGAAGTATGGCTTCAATGTTGCGCTTTATCCTGTCCCCAATAACAAGAGCGAAGATAACGCCAAGGAAATGGCCGAATATTTGCGTACGGAAGGACCTAAAGACAAGAAGAAATTCATCCTTGTTGGCTACAGCAAGGGCACGCCGGATCTGCAGGTAATGTTGGCAAAAGAAGCAGGCATCCAGCAGTATGTGGCAGCGTTTATCAGCGTGGCAGGAGCCAGCGGCGGGTCGCCAATCGCCGAAACAATTCCTGGCATGGCCGATCAGTACATTAAGCAGTATTTCAAAATGCAGAACTGCAAAGGTGACTTGGCAGAAGGGTTCAAGAGTCTTCAGCGCGGTGTGCGGCAAGCGTTCTTAGGAGCCTATCCGAATCCGATTGTGCCGACGTATTCGATGATCGCTTTCTCAGGAAAAGAGAACACATCGAAATCGTTAATGCAGACATGGACCATGCTGGCTGGGTACGACACCTTGATTGATGGCCAGTTGACCAAGCAGGACGCAACCATCCCGGGCAGCAAGTTTCTTGGGTCGGCTAAGGGAGATCATTTTGCAGTGGCATTGCCATTTGATAAGTCGCCCGACAAGGCGATCCGCGGGGGCATGGATAAGACTCGCTTTCCGCGCGGAGCATTGCTCGAATCAATGGTACGGTTTGTGATGGACGATTTGAAGACGGCTGCGAAGTAGTTCTAAACCTGGAACACAGCTTTACCCAACACTTCGAATCGCGGTGAAACACCAAGGCCTGGTGCGGTGGACGCGGCTAATCGCCCGTTCTTGCGTTGCGGTGCACCTTCTGCGTTACTCACTGTGACATAGCTATTGAAGTCAGTCGCGGTGAAAAGAAAATCGGGCGGAGTGCTGTGTGCCAAATGAGCTATCGCAGCAGTTATGATGTCGCCACCCCACGTGTCCTCGATGGTCATGGCAATGCCCAACGAAACGCACAGGTCGCGGATCTGCCGGGCCTTGGTTAAGCCGCCCACCTTTGAAATTTTCAGATTGATCACATCCATCGCCTGATCGGAAACTCCGCGCAATACCATAGCCAGATCGTCGATCACTTCATCCAGAACAAAAGGCCGATCGGTGTGCCGCCTTACCGCCAAGCATTCTTCATACGATAAACAGGGCTGTTCAATGTAGACATTCACATCGCGCACCGCATGGGCAATGCGCACTGCTTCATGTTGCCGCCAACCTGTGTTGGCATCGGCAACCAGCACATCGCCTTGCTGCATTTGGGCAGCGACTGCATGGATGCGCTCAATATCCACGTCAGGCTGGCCACCCACTTTCAATTGAAACTTGGTGTATCCTTCAGCACGATACCCGGCGACATTTGCTGCCATGCGGGCCGGAGTGTCTTGCGAGATGGCTCGATACAGGGGGAAATCATCACCATTGCGGCCACCTAACAATGTCACCACGGGCAGATTCACGGACTTGCCAAGAATGTCCCAACAAGCCATATCAATGGCGGACTTCACGTAAGGGTGTCCGCGCATCAACTGATCCATGCGGCGGTTCAGGTTGCCCAATTCCGTTGGATCCAGTCCAAGCAAGCCGGGTGCAAGTTCTGCCAAACCGGTGCGCGCACCATTTGCATAGGCAGCCAAATAGGCAGAACCGAGCGGACATACTTCGCCAAAGCCAGTAATGCCCGCATCGGTTTCCACCGCAACAACCGTTGAATCAAACACTGTGACTGAGTTTCCGCCGGACCATTTATAGGTGCCTTCGTGGAGCGGAAGGTCTACTTGATATACCCTGATGCCTGTGATTTTCATAGAAGCAATATTCAGTATACTTAGGTCGTCCTGCGAGCCGAACGTAGCATCATTACAGCGGCATAAAGGATGACCGCCATCACTAGCCATCTGGCGGCTGTCAGCGGCATTGATTTCACTACGAACGCTGCCAGTGGAACGCCAAACATACCGCCAATTGCCAAGCCTAAAGCGACACTGGGCACGTAGGCATCCTGCAGGACGAAACGGGAACTTGCCACTGGCATAAGAAACGCAGAGGAGCCCATCATGATGGGAAATGCGGCAGTTGGATTCATTCCCAGCAGGCCGACCAGCGTCATGCAAGGAGCGTAGAAGCCGATGCCCAAAGTGCTGATGGCGGCGA
>JAYUSZ010000449.1:0-6997 GCA_043755435.1 Bryobacterales bacterium
GCCCCGGCCTCAGGATGCGTCCGATGGCAGCAGCCAGACGGTCCCACTTGGAGGTCTCTTCCACCAGACGCTTCTTTCCTTTGACTGTGAGTTTGTAGAACTTGGCTTTGCGATTATTCTCTGACAGCCCGTCTTCAGCAGCAATCAGCCCTTGCTTCACCAGACGATGCAGAGCAGGATAGAGCGAACCATGTTCCACCTGCAATACTTCGTCTGAGGCGTTTTCAATGGCATGGGCGATGGCGTGGCCGTGAGCTGCACCAGAAAGGAGAGTGCGCAGAATTAATAGATCGAGGGTACCTTGCAGCAGTTCAAGTCGAGGGTCACCGGTAGACATTCTATGGAAGAATATCGACCCTCCGGTAGAATGTCAAGGGGTGACTTGCCAAGCTAGCACTGAAACCCATCCAAGTATTCCGCCAATGAGGCCACCTGCAATAACGTCGCTGAAGAAATGCATCCCCAAAAGTATACGGGAAAGGGCGACGCTGAGGGCGCAGAACAGAAGTCCCAAAAACAATACTGGATGGAATGAACTTAGGGGAACGATGGCTGCAAAGGCGGTAATTGTGTGCCCAGAGGGGAACGAGAATTGGTCTGGAGGCAGCAAGGTTGACCAGCAGTGCGGCTCAATGTGGCACGGCCGCCGGCGTCCCGTTGCTTTCTTCAGCCAGATAAAAAGTGCAATGCCAACAGATATGGAAGAGGCCATGGAGCCGAGGGTTTGCCATTTAGCATTACCGCCAAACAGCACAACCCACATCGCCATTGCGTACCAAAGCCAACCATCTCCTCCGCGGGTGGCTGACAACATCCAGAGGCGAACCCAACGGGGGGCGCTCCACTGGTGGACTTTGTGCATCATCAAGAAATCAAGCGTGCAGATACGTTGCTGCACCATGTAGGGGAGGTTCATGGCCAACTCCTTCTGCTTACACCATACGGTAAGTTTGCTTACAATCTAATGAAAATTAGAACAACTTTACGTAAACTTGTTTCGGAGATTGGAATAAAGGTTTGAAAACTATGAGGAAATCCCCCCTTTGGGGGGGACAGCGCCATAGGGAAAGAGCGTTTCTGGAGGTTACGGCTTTAGATTCCGTTCAAAGAAACTGGTCATCATCTGCAGCATGTGCTTTCGGGCCGGGCCACTGACTCCATGGGCCTTCTGCGGATACAGCATGGTTTCAAACGGCTTGTTGGCCTGCTGCAGCGCATCAATCATTTGCATGGAGTTTTGGAACAGCACGTTGTCATCTTGAATGTTGTGCACGATCAAAAGGTTGCCTTCCAGATTTGGGGCTTGCTGCACAGGGGAGCTGTACTTGTAGCCGGCCGGATTTTGCTGCGGCGTATCCATGTAACGTTCGGTGTAAATAGTATCGTAATGACGCCAGTCCGTAACTGGTGCACCGGCTATTCCAGCTTTGATAAGTTTTGGTGCGTTCAGCAGTGTGTAAAGAGTCATGAATCCGCCGTAGCTCCAGCCGTACATTCCAACGCGTTTGGAATCGACAAAACCCATGGAGACCAAATGATCCAGGCCAACTCTTTGATCGGAAAGCTCCTGTTCGCCCAACCGGCGAAACACTCTGGATTCCCATTTATGGCCTCTTCCCGCTGAGCCGTGGTTGTCCATTTGCCAGATCACAAAGCCTTTGTGGGCCAAGGCCTGTTCCCAACTTAATCCGGTGAAAGAATCACGAATTGTCTGGGCTCCCGGTCCACCGTAAATCATCACGATGGCTGGATATTTCTTGGAGGCATCGAAGTTGATTGGTTTGATTAACCGGGCATACATGGTGTCGCCAAACTCGCTTTTCACTGGGACGATTTCTGCCGGAAGAAGCTGGTATTCGGTGAGAACCTTCCGGTCCTGTTCCCGATAAACGGCCAACTTTTTTCCACCGGATTCGTGCAAAGTGCGGCGGGACGGTTCGGTGAAACTGGAATGAGTATCCATGTAGAAAGACGCGGTGGGGCTCATGGAAATTGTGTGGGTGCCGGCACTGGGGGTCATCCGCTTAGGCTCGCCGCCATCGAGGCTGATCTTATAGAGGTGACGTTCCAACGGGCTGACTGCGGTGGAAGTGAAGTAAACGGCGCGTCCAGACTCATCGACGGCGGCCAGGTCGGACACTTCCCATTCGCCACTGGTGAGTTGTTTCTGCAATTCGCCTTTTGCGGAATAGAGATACAGATGGCGAAAGCCAGAACGTTCGCTGGCCCAAAGAAACTGGTTGGACTTGGGCAGGAAGCGAAGCATGGAATTGACGTTGATCCAGGCCCAATCTTTTTCTTCGAGAATTGTTTTGGCTGAGCCATCGGCCAGGTTGACGGCAACGAGTTCCAGGCGATTCTGAACGCGAGGCAATTTTTGAACGAAGAGCTGTTTGCTATCGGGAGTCCAATCAATACGGGCTAACAGCGTATCTGTGGAACCGGCGACGCTCATCCAACGCGTTTCCCCTCCACTGGCGCTAACCACACCCAACTTTACAGATGCATTTGGGGAACCGGCTTTGGGATAGCGTTCCGGTTCATACACAGCGCGATTGGCAGAAACGAAATCGACATGCGGATGGATCATTTGCTTGCTGACATCGAATTGAAGGTAAGCGATGTTAGCCGAATCGGGCGACCACCAAAAGGCGCGGGTAAGATTTAACTCTTCAGGGTAGACCCAATCCAAGCGGCCATTGCGGAGCAGGTCGGAACCGCCGCTGGTGATTTTCTTTTCCTGTTTGTTGTCGATAGTAATGACGAACAAGTCGTTGTCACGCCGGAAAGCAACACTCTTACCATCAGGAGAAAGGCGGGCATCGCGTTCCTGGGCGGGAGTAGCGGTCAACTGTTGCCAGCCCTGATCCCATAGGAAAATGTCGCCTTCGTAAGAATAAAGAAAGCGGCGGCCATCGGAAGCCCACTGCAATTGATCTTCGCGCACGCGACGGTTTTCCCAATCGAATGGCTGCTTGCCTTTGGCCTGCACCGCAAGTTCTTCGATCGCCTCAAGATTGGCGAGTTCCGATTTCTTGCCGGTGGCTGCATCGTAAAGCATTAGGCCCTTACCTTCGGTATAGGCGAAGGCTTTTCCATTGGGTGTCCAAGTGATGGATCCGCCAGTGTCGCGCGTTCTGTTTGAGGTGACGGCATCCAGCGTCACGGGTTTTTGCGCAAATGCGAAGGATAAAGCGAAAAAGGCGAGATAGAAACGACGGGTGTTCATGACTATACCTGATGATAGCGAAACTCGCTTAAAGCAACGGGGGTTACTTTCCACCCGGCGGGCGAAGGCTTTGGGATTTATAGGGGTGGCGGCGATCCCATTCTGCCCAATCCATTTTCAAGCCGAGCCCAGGGGAATCGGACAGCGTGACGGTGCTTTGTTTGACTAGCGGGAAGGTTCCTTTCGTGACGGCGGTGAAAGTGGATTCCATTGCGGCGTCCCATTCCTGCATCAAAAAGTTACGAACGCCCGACATGGAATGGAGCGAGGCGACATGCGCGACCGGGCCGTAGTACATGTGGGGTGATATTTCGGCGCCATAGACTTCAGCCAGGGAAGCGATTTTGCGGATCTCAGTAATGCCGCCGCAATGGATGACATCGGGCTGCAGGATTTGAGCGCCTTTGGCATCGAGCAGTTGTTTAAATTCATAGCGGGAAATTAGGCCTTCGCCACCGGCTAAGGGCACTGGGCTTTTGGCGGCAATTTCGCCGAGGGCTTGCGGCGTTTCGCGCCAAGTGGGCTCTTCAATGAACATAGGTCGGAATGGAGCTACGGCTTTGGCGAATTCAATGGCGGAGCGAACGCTAAAGGTCTCCCACATTTCCAGGCCGATTTCAAGATCGGGACCGCCGCCACGTCTTACGGCTTCCACTTCGGCTATCAGGGTGCGAAGACGCTCGGGCTCGGAGCCACCTTTGGGAAGTACCCATTTGATGCAGGTCCAACCTTCTTTTCTGGCTTTGGCGGCAAGTTCGGCTAACCTATCAGGAGTTCTGGGTTCCAGTCCGTGACTCCAATGGCTGTAATAGACGCGCATAGGTTTGGCTTCGGTTGCACCAAGAAGACGCCAAATGGGTTCGCCTAAACGCTGGGCTTCAATGTCCCAAAGAGCAATGTCGAGGGCTGCCAGGGCGGTCATCAAGATGGGTCCATTGCGATATCGGGAGAGCTGATAGTAGGCGCGATTCCAATGGTCTTCGATGCCGCCCGCCGGTTTGCCTATCAGATAGGGAGCGAACCATTGGATGGCTTGTTCCACAATTTCCACGCGACCGGAAACAGAACCTTCGCCAACACCTGTAATGCCTCCGTCTGTTTCCAATTCCAGAAAAAGGTAGTCGCGATTGCCGATGGAATGTTTGCGAGTTGTGAGCTTGCGGATATTCAAGCGTGACGCGGCGAGGGCTGGCAAAACAGAAAAAAAGCTACGGCGGGAAACTTTGGCGAGTGAGGACATGCACTCAGAATTCTATCGAAATTGGCTGGGTGTATATCCGAAGGTTTTCTTGAAGGCGGTGATGAAAGCGCTGACGCTGGTATAGCCGCAATCGAGGGCAGTGTTGGTGACCGAAGTGTCATGGGCAAGTAGTCGAATTGCAAGGAGCAAGCGAGCCTTCTGACGCCACAACCCGAAGCTGATTCCGGTTTCGCTTTGGAATTGTCGTTCCAGCGTTCGTTTGGCCGCGCCGAATTGATTGGCCAACTGGTCTAGCGTTTCCGGGGAAGTCGGATGTTCAAGGAGGTGGAGTGCTACTGATCGAGCGGGCTTACTTTTGGGCAGCGGAAGAAGAAACGGCATTTCGGGAGCTTGTTGGATTTCGGCGAAAAGAACTGCAGAGAGATTCTTGTGATGTGGGATGCGGGAATCGAGCGCATCCATTTTAAGGATGTGCAAAATCAATTCGCGAAGAAGGCCTGATACGGATAGAACGCGGCAATGTTCGGCGGCCAGAGATGGGGGAGTACAGTCAGGTTTGAGGTACAGAGTGCGCATGTCAACCTTGCCCCACATTCGAATGGAATGCGGACAACCGGCGGGGATGAGGACACATTTGCCGGGAGGAATCATCCAGGAAAAATGGCTGGCGTGGACGGTCATTGCACCTGTTGAAGCGAACAGGAGTTGATGCCAATCGTGCGAGTGGGGGGCAATGACGTGGCTACTTCGATAGCCTGCCGATAAGGAACGAACGGAAAGGAAGGGTTCCTGTTCTAGGGTTATCACTTAGCCAATTTAGCAGCAGCTTGGAACTTAAGTACTGCGCAGTTTGTACTGAGACTCTAGTCCTTTAGGTTCAATTTGCGATTTGAACGTGATTCTTTTGAGAACAAGAGCGAAGCTTTCGGCAACGAATACCGATGGAATTCCTTGGAGGGATTTCCTTGTTTTCACGTTTTCTAGCGCAAGTTTGTGGCCTGGCTTTGGTGATGTCGTCGGTTTGTATGGCGGGCGTTGTCCCTTCCATTTGGGATCCTAATTATGCAACTGGAACACTTCTTGTTTTTCAGGAGGACGATACCGTGGCAAGCTTCACTCTGACTTCGAACTTCACTTTTGGCGGTATCACGTATTCCGAAGGTAGTGTTTCCACTAATGGATTTTTGACGTTAGGAGCGAATGACTTGCTGAACGGAGCTGGGTGCTGCAGCGGTGATGTCAGCGCACTTTTGAGCGGAAATCCTAGGATCTCACCGGCGTGGGCAGATCTAGTTTCATCCGTCTATATGAATGCCATTTTGAATGGGGTTTCGTTTACTTGGGAAGGAGTCGATCAATCTTTTTTAGCGCCAGTTTTGTTTCAAGCTCTTTTATACAATTCGGGTCAAATCGTATTCGGTTATGAGACTTTGGGTACCGATTCGATTTCGACCACAATGTTGATTGGATTGTCGACTGGGGGAAATGCTGCGGACCCTGGCGAATCAACTGTGTTACCGAACAGTACCTTTGCAATTGGAGCAGGTTCGAATACTGTTTATGGGTTGTTTGTGCCGCCTTTAGGTTCCAGTCCAACCTCACCTGTGTCTTTCGATGGATCAAACATCCAGTTCGATCCTAATGTAACTACGCCCGAACCGTCTAGTCTTCTGCTTGGGCTGACTGGCTTGGCCGCACTGTTTGTGCGCCATCGGGCACTTCAGAAACGTCTCGAGTAAATAAGAGGGTGGAGAGTAGCACTTGCACATCGAGCGGATCCGCTGAGATGGCTGATCCAGCCTGGCCAACTGAGTAGATTCTGCCAGAGTATGGACCACTGAGTGATAAGGGTTCAGCACCCAAGTATCGAAGTGGTACCAAGCCATCGCTTTCTTTCCTTGGCGCTGAAGCAATAGGCGCCGCTGCACGATTCCAGGATCGCTGTTGAGTGTTTAAAGCAGCGCGTTTCTGTCCACAACAAGACATCTTTTTATTCCCCTTTTGGAGTCTCACTCCGTGGTTCTGTTATTTTTTCTATGAAACACGATCCGCCGGAGATTGCAAGCCACGCAAATATCCAAGCAATCAGACTGCTTGCAAGTGCGAATGCGGCAGGAGCAGCAAACCACAAGCTGAGACAGTAGGGACAATCCATCAGCCTGCCGAACATTCCAATGCCGGCTAGTGTTCTCAGGCGAACGATTAGATCGAAGGGTCCATCCTCATTGGCGATTAAGTGAGCGATTCTCCAAGTCGCCAACACTGCTAACAACAAGCGGAACCAAGGGGACCATTCGGTTGGCATTTTTTCTCCAAGACTTCAAAAACTAGTGCAGTGTCCAACAAATAACTAGACAGATGAAGCTGCCTTGTTACCAGCGCTCATCAGCGGTTTCAACGCTTTTTCCTAAGGACCCTCTAAAAACTTTCATTTACAAAAAGTATGGCCGCGGATGCACGCTGATGAACGCGGATAAGCACAAAACAAGATTCCAATCGCCAAGCATTTGAGCGCAGTAAAACCATGAAAGCTGCAAACCAATCCAGACCGGGGGGCCAGAGAATGG
>JAYUSZ010000450.1:0-6987 GCA_043755435.1 Bryobacterales bacterium
GCCAACTTTCCAGTGGGCACACAGCAGCGGAATTCCCTGCGAAAAGAACAGATGCAAAGGCGTCGATTTGGAAGATAGGGATTTTCATTGTTGGAACAAATGAGAAAAAAGACTAGGCAGCTATTGAAGTTTAGCTCGGCCACGTTCGTTGTGAACAAGTTCGTTGAAGATGGCTAAGACCTGTTTGCGGTATTGATATAACCGTTTGAGATTGTCTTTGAATGCATCTTCATATTGTCTGCCGCGCATCCACTTGCGAGCCAGGGTAGAAGGGACGTCAATATCCTTGCGAATGCTATCGATGGAGTGTCCGCGCAGAAATAGCCCGTAAAACAGGGCTGCTTCCCTTTGCGGTGCCAGCGGATCTTGGACGTCTCTTGAGATCATTGTCAGCGGACCAAAAAGTGAGTATAAGCCGGGATGGATTCTTTAGGCAAGTCTCGCGTATAAATCATTTAGAATCAGCATCGCTCCTATCTGTTCGTAGCCAATTGAATTCAATCCATCGACGGAATGAAAGGGATGCTTTAATAGATCCAGTCATTTCGGTACAATGGCCGGAGGAGCAACAACCCATATAATGCGATTTCCAATTCTGGCCGGATTGATTCTCTTTGCAGCAACGGCGATGGCTGACAGCTGGACGGGAACCATTGTGGATGTAATGTGCAAAGGCAAAGACTTAGCCTCTCATACCCGGGAATGCGCGGTCACTTGTGCCAAGGGCGGGTATGGCTTGGTGTTGGGTGACGGCAAATTCGTGAAATTGAACGAAACGGGGAATGCCAAGACGCTCACTATGTTGAAGAAACTTAACCGGGAAAAGAATCTTAAAGCGAAGATCACCGGAAAACTTCAGGGTGAAGTGATTCAGGTGGACACTATCGAATTTCAGTAGTTCTGTTTGCGGATCTGGACCCAAACAGGGAACACACCTGGATTTTCCAACCAGACCCGCATCCACTCGATCATTTCCTTTCGCTTCGATTGATCCGGCGAGGAAGCCCGTTTTATCGCGAATGAGGCGTGCAGCTTCGCTTCTATTATTACGGCTCGACATTGTTTTCTAACTGTTTCATCGGCTTCTGAATAGATGCCTTCAAGAGCTAGCAAGGTTCTTTCTAACGATTCCATTGAATCCTGGCGCACACCTTCCACCAATGGGTGCAATGGGTGCTGGCTATTTCGCAGAAGCCTCCGAAGGTAAATATTCGAGATTGGTGAAAGCAGCAACAGCAGATCCTGCCAATCGAGAATTGAGACGGGATCCGGATGGGAGGTTAGCCACTCCTCTAAAGCTTGTTTCTTAGTCGGCCTATTTTGACTTCTTAACGGCACGGCGATACTCTGTAACGGCCTTGTTGTGCAATGTTAGTGTTTCCGAAAAATTGTGGCCCCCTGAACCGTCGGCCTTGGCCACGAAGTACAGGTTCTTCGAATGGGCTGGTTTGAGTGCGGCATTCAACGAGGCGAGTCCTGGATTGGCAATTGGACCTGGAGGCAGGCCCGCCACTTTGTAAGTGTTGTACGGATGTTGGCGATTCAAGTCGGAGCGATAGATTTTGCCTTTCCAAACGCCTAACAGCAAAGCGGCGTAGGCAGTGGTGGGATCGCAATCGAGCTTTATGCCGCGTTCCAAACGATTTTCGAAGACGGCGGCAACATGTGGACGTTCTTCCTTGAGTGCGGCTTCTTTTTCCACCAAAGATGCGAGGGTAACCAGGCGAAGAGGATCGGCGGGGGAACCCAGTTCTTTCCATTGTTTGCGGAATTCAGTAGTCATCATGCGGCAGACCTGTTCTGGACTACTGTGATAGGTGAGGTGATACGTTGAGGGAAAAAGGAATCCTTCAAGAGATGTAGCAGCAGGTGCAAAATCACGGATCATGGCGGGCTTTTGAGCTTGCTCGACGAAGGCATCTGCTGAAAATAATCCTTGCGCTTCTGCGGCCTTTCCGATGTCGAACATGTTGAAACCTTCGGGAACAATCAGGGGATAAAAGTAGACTTCCCCTCGGATCAACCGGCCAATAATTTGATCGGGTGTGGCCGGTTTATCGAAGCCATAATCCCCTGCCATAATACGGGACCGCGGATGAAGAAGACGGGCCGCCAGGAAGTGCCACTGGCTACGGACGACCCCAGCCTTGGCCAGCTTGGCAGCCAATTCGCGGGTGCTGGTGCCTCGGCTGAATTGAATTGATGTCTGCCCTTGAAAAGCCTCATTGGGCTGATGGGCAAAAAAGTATACGGCGCCGAAACAACATAAACCCAGAAAGATGACGGAAAGAGGGAAACGTTTCATGGCAACGAGTCGAGATAGCTGCTCAACAAGATGACGGCGGAGAGCTTATCCACAATTCCTTTTCGGTCTCGCCTCTGGCCAATCCCACCTTGGCGGAGAATGCGTTCCGCTTCAACACTGGTCCAGCGTTCGTCCCACATGTCGTAGGGAATGCCGGTGGCTTCAGAAAGCCTATCGGCAAATTCACGGACGTATTCTGTTTGCCGGCTTTCGCGACCGCTCATGTGTAAGGGGTTGCCAAACAGCATCATGGAAACGCTGTTGGAGTGAAGAATTTCAGTTAGACGAGAGATATCTTGGCGGATGTTTGTACGCTCGAAGGTGTCTATACCCTGTGCAGTTATGCGGAGAGGGTCTGACAGCGCAAGGCCAATACGGCGTTTGCCGAGGTCAAAGGCGATAATCCGCATAGTTTCATTATGACGTTTTCAAGCAGCAAAAACCGCCCACCTGCAACAAACTTCAAATTGCCTAATAAGCAACCGGGGAGTGCGCAGACGAGCGGTAATTTCTTTATCCGGAACTATTTTGCTGGAGCTGTTTTCTTTGCCGGTGGCGCTGCCGGCGCGGCGGGCTTAACAGCACCTGCGGCAACTGGAGCGTTCTTATCATAGAGACCCACAATGTCTCTGGTGATATCCACTGAGTTTGATGCGTAAAGCACTGGGCTCTGTTGGGCACTGACGTCAATGATCAGGGCGTAACTGTTGTCGGTGGCATATTTGTCGATTACAGCCATCAGCTTGCCACCAATCTCATTCAGCAACTTGTTCTGATCTGATTCTGCTTCAGCCTGGGCATCTTCCACATCGCGGTTGAACGACTTGGTTTTTGCATCAATATCCATTGCAAGCTTCTTCTTCATTTCTTCTGAAGCGGTGTTGGCAGAGGTCCGCAATTGGGTTTGCAATTGGGTGATGCCAGCTTGCTTGGCTTCAAGATCCTTGCGGCGAGGGGCTGATTTTTCCTCAAGTGCTTTGATCGCCTTTTGGCCGTCCTGGGTTGCCACAATCGCATTCTGGATGTGGATGATGCCGACTTTGGTCGGCGCTGTCTGTGCAAGGGCACTGGCGGCCATGGCCACGAAGCTAAGCCCCGTTAGTCGCAAACTGGATTTCATGTGATTCAAACTCCTCAAAAATTTCCTGCAGTATTAAAACGTTCTCGAAATCGTAAAGCGGAAAGTACTTCTTTTTTCCGTAAATGGGGTTGCTTGCCCGAAGGAAGCAAGTGAATTGATAAAAGTCGCCTGGTTCGGAAAGAACGACCGGTCAAGCACGATTGGTGGCTGAATGAACTGGTTAACAGTGGTTGGATTGTAAGCCCAGTAAAGCCGGAATGGTGCGTTAACCACCGGCATCATAATTTGCAGTTCCAAGCCAGTTGAGGTTCGCATTCTTTCGGTATTGGGAACCACCCGGATCTTGCCGTCAAAACCAGCTTGCGGAAATAAGCTGTTAAGCTCGTCTACTCTACCTGGATTCATGGTCAATTGGGAAGTTCGGGTAAGCCGATTGGCACCAGCGTCGAAGAAAGCAGCCAGCACCAAAGGTCCAAAAATCGGGATGCGGTATTCAAAGTTGCCAATAACGTTGGTATCACCACCAGGGAAGACCAACTGATAGATTGGCACCTGCATGGTGACAGGGGAGAGCGATTCAACACCACCGGACAAGACCTTCTGTTGGCGGGCTGAACCGTCGTTGTTCAAAACCGGAACGTTGGCGGAGCTGGCAACATAAGCGATCGGGCTGACGCCGTAAATCTCAAAGCCGCGAATATCATTTTCTCCACCCATATAAAAACGTTGAAACGGCGGAGCAACTTTACCGCTAAAACCAGTTATGAACCGACCCAAACCGCGCATGCCGATTACATGGCCCTTCTTTAAGCCTGCCCGGAAATAAGTCCCAGTGACGCTTGGGGCAATCATATTGACATTTCCACCTAAAACAGAGCCAGCGAAGATGCTGGAAACGTAAAGGCTCTTTCCACGAGTTGGGGTAACAGGATGATCAACCGTGTTGTAGGAGTAAGAAGGAACAACTTTGCTGGTTTCGATCCCTTGCAAAGAGTTAGGTCCGCTGACGCCTTGAAAGTTGATGTAGTTGAAGTATTGTTGCGAAGCCGTGGTTAAGGTTGTGATGCTGGATTTATCGTAACCATAGCTTAAGGACACGCTGGCAAACGTTCGCCGCAAGCGGGTGGATGCAAAGGCAGTGAACCCGTACCCGTTGGAAACATAATTAAGCAGGTTCTCTTTGCCAAGGGCATTGTAGATGGGCGATAGATTACGCCCGGATAGCAACGATACTTCCCTTCCCTGGTCGTAATTGAACCGGTTCATGAAGATGGTAAAACCGGACTGAATGGGACGATCAAGAAGGTAGGGTTCAGTGAAGCTAAACGTAATGTCTCTTGTGCGGTCGCCTAACTGAGAACTGATGCCAAGCGTTTCACCTAAACCGAGGAAGTTGTTAGTGGAATAACCCATGCTAACGAAACTTCCAGAAATGCCCGACACGCCGCCAGATAAGGAGACTGAGTTCTTGCCGCGTTCTTTTACTTTAAGAGCAATGTCGACTGTGTTATTTCGAGTGTCGCGTGTGATAGTTGCAGATTCCGATTCTTTCAACGCTTCAAAATAACCGAGTTGGTTGAGGCGTAGAATGCTCAGTTCCCAAAGGCGGGAGTTGAACATGTCACCTTCGTCAATAAGTAGTTCACGGCGGATAACCTTGTCACGTGTGGTTGAATTACCAACAAAGTCCACACGACGAACGAAGAACTGTTTGCCTTCATCCACGCTTAGGCTGAAATCAATTTTGTCAGTGCCGGCAACAGGTTGAATGTCAGGTTCTGGAACCATGTCAATGTAGCCGAATTCGCCGTAGAGTTTGCGCATGTTCTCCAAACCCTTACGGAGTTTCGCTGTTGTGAACGTATCACCCTCTTGCATTTGAAACAAGGGCTTCATCAGGGTTTCAGGAGTGCGGAACAACTTAACACCTGTGAACCCAATTTTATTCAAATTGTAGAGTTTGCTTTCTTCCACATTTACGGTGATGTTGGCCGCCTTGCCGACCTTATTCGGATAGATCAGAGGAATACGGAACTTGCCTCCTCCAACTTCTACAATATCCACTTTGTGTTCATTGACACGAGTGGTAAAGTAACCCTTTTCCTGATAGAAATTTCGAATCATGTCTTTGTCCTGCTCAAGCTTGGTTGAGTCGAAAGTTTTGGAAAACATGTTTTCGAGAAAGATGGAGTTAGGAATGCCAATGGGATGAGAATTCTTCATTGCCCGGATGACAATGCGATCCTTGAAGGCTTTGTTGCCAACAATATCAATGTTGCCAACCTTTACTTTTGGACCTTCCTTCACTATGAAATTGACTTCCAGAGAAGAAGGAGGAATTTGACGAACTTCGGGTTCCACCGTCGCATACTGACGTCCGCGCTCAGCAAGGAATTCCTTCAGGACAATCGCCGCCCGTTGCACTCTATTGGGATCGTATTGCTGTTCAACGGTTAAGCCGACCTTCCGTTCTTTGAAGCGGTCAAGGATTTCCGACACTGTAACCGATTTTGCGCCATCATATTTGATGGAACGAACTGTACGCCGTTCTGTGACTACAAAACGGATAAGCCAACCGGTACGAGCGGGTTCCTTTTCAAGAACAATATCGTCGAAGCGACCAGTATTCCAGAGCGACATGAAGTCTCTGTGTAGGGTATCTTCGTCAATCTTGTCGCCCTTCTTTGAAATGATCATTGCGCGAAGAGTGTCTTGAGGCACACGCCGCGATCCGCGGAATTCGATCGCCTCTATCACATCTTCCACAACTTTCGGGGTGGCGTCAGCCTCGACGGGTTTCGGATTTTCCAGGACAGGCTTGGCACCTGGAACTGGCTTAGGGGCTTCCGGCTTGGCCTCTTGAGATTGAGGTACAGTCTCAAAAGGATTGCCTGTTTGGGGCTTCGGAGCAGGGGTCTGCGGGGTTGGCACAGCCTGAGCTCCAATCGCCTTTGGGGGTGAAAAAAGAGCAGGAAGAATTGCGAACAGACAGACAGCTATCGGGTTCAGGCATAAAGGCCTGGAAAATCTCATGAAACGCGAATTCCTTTCCACTCTGCGACTTTGCTTTGGACGCATGAAGTCTTTAACTGGTTACCAATCTATTGGTAGTTCACAAATTCTTAGCCGGTTAACAACCTGCAGGCCATCCACAATTGCACCTACAAGACACCTACAAAAAAGCCGGGTGGTTCCCCATATTTTACCCCATACCAAGGTCTCTTAACAATTTAGACTGACCATCTGTTTACAACCTGAACGCGGATTGAAATAAAACAGATGGTCCCTGGCAGGACGGTCTTTAATTTTTGCACACTTTTTGATCTTAGGAAGAGGAACTTTCCAGTTCTTCGCTAATCGCTTGAGAAGGCAAAGGCGGTGGGAGTACTTCCACGGGACGATCGATAGCATGAAGTGCAATGTTTCGGGCCCTTTGTGGAGATCTGGACAAACATAACCCAAACATGAAAAAGGCGAACCAAGTAGCCGGCTGAGGCATTAGCCGGGGAACTAATGGGGAAAATGTTTTCCAAAGACCAACACTCATCCCCCAATGCCAGAGCATTGACCAAATCAGTCCTGCAAGCAGGCTGGTCAAAAA
>JAYUSZ010000451.1:0-2798 GCA_043755435.1 Bryobacterales bacterium
TAAGGGATATGAGGTTGAGATCGACCCGACGCGCGATGTTGGGGGACTGCAAGAAATCGGCCGTCGAGGTTGGGTGCAGCATGTGGATTTGGAAATTCACAATGCCGTTTTCAAGAAGGACCAATGGAATGAAATGGTAATTTCAGCCTATGGGCATCGTTTGGTGATCTCGGTGAATGGGCAGAAGATTATTGACCGTAATGATACTGAGGGCGTGTTGAATGGATTGCTCGCTTTGCAGATCAATGCTCGTCAGAAGTTGGATGTATGGTTCAAGAATTTGGAATTGCTTGAGAGAGCTTCAAAGTAACCGCCAAATTGGGCTTCGTTTTGCAAGTTCACTGTGCAACGTGAATTAGGATCTGCGGCAGGGGCCTGCGCGTATCGTTGCGCTTTCCCTTCGGCCCAATCCAAAGTGTGGTGAACCCTTCGATTGTTGCTCCCCCATTGGTTGCGCGACCAAGAACGCGAATTGGGTATTTTCCAACCGGAACATTCGCTGGCATCTGAATCTTCAAAAACGTGGAAGGGATGTTGATGTTGTCGCCATCGCCGGAAGGTCCGAAGGCCTGATCCGCGCGAAAGCCTCCACGAGTTGCCGTCGCACCGTTGGGTAAGCCTTCAATCCAAATATCCACTGCTTGCTCGAAGCCGGGCTCCCTAATCAGCAGCGCTTCTAAATCTGCTTCATTTCCTGGTGAGATTGTGAACTCCTCTGGTGCTGTCAATATGCTGAATGAAGGTGTTTGCGATGCCAGATGTAGCCGGTAGGAATAGCCACTGCCACCTCTTCCTGTGCGATCGCGCACCACCAGTTTCGCCGGACCGGAGGACTTCGGAGTGAAGTATAAGCTGCTGTCTGGATTGCCGATCACAGTGCCTTGTCCAGTCATTAAGTCATCGTGCTCGGCTAGACGTTTTCCATTTGTGTCAAAGAGTTCCAACACGGTATCGATGCAGGGCAGGCCGAGTTGCGCGGCTAGTGTCCACGCGTGGAATGGGACACCGGCTTTTAATTCGATATTGTAGGAATTCTCTCCACTGGTCTTTTTCAATGCACCATTGATAACAACTTCGCCTTTCAGCCAATTAGCTTCTACTGAAGTTTTTTCGGTGTACTCGGCGTGGTTACTTATCTCGATATTGATGCCTTCGGACTTGCCCGCAGTGCTAACCACCCAAATGCGCCAAAGTCCCGTTGGCGCATCTGGTGGAATCTTGAAATCCGCGGATACGTTGTCAGGTGTTGTCTGCAAGATGTGCCCGGGAATTCTTATTTGCTGCGATCCAACGGTCGCCTTATCGAACCGCAACGGAATGGAAAATGGGAACGTCAGCCGGTAATATTCGGCGCTTCGAACTGGAGTTAGATAGACCTGCTGGACAGTGTTTAATGCATGACCTTGCAAATCGATGCGAACTGTTGATCCTACTCGTCCTCCAAGAGGGTTCGCGCTGATCACAAGAGGCAACTGCGAAATTTGGAGCAAGTAACTGCAATTCTGATCACAGGAAACGCCTTGAGGTCCACGGTATTGATCCACCTTGATTGCATATCTTCCTGACTTTGGAAAGATGAATTCAAGACGAGGTGTTTCCAGGTACTCATCCTGATCTTCGTTGAAGGCCACTTCGCGGCCTTGCTCATCGTAGAGTGTCAGGGAACATTCTAGGAACCCACCCCGTTCGATGGATTGAAGATCGAACAGCCAACGCTCCCCTGCGCGGGCCTGGAATGAGAACATGTCCGAATCCGCCAGCCCTTGCATATAACCGTAGACTACTTGCGAACGGAGTGGAATTGTTTGTGCTGTTACGGCTGTATTGTTAGGCTCAATCTCCATCACACCTGGAAACTGGGTCACGTTGAACAGCAGTGTGTTCGATGGCCCCTTTTCGCTAATGAGGTGAAGCAGGTGAGGTCCGAGGGCAGCATCCGATGCAATCTTCAGCTTGCCTTGAACCTTTCCTTCTTTGGCTTCTATAGTCTCAATCCAACTGAGGTCTGCACTGTCAAATAACGCTCCGGTGGATCCTTGCAAATGTGATCCCGTTAGTTCAATCGTTACTATCGTCCCTGCTTGACCACCAAGTGGCGACACGCGATTTAACCATGGGGTTGCGGCCTTTGGCGTTTCGGCAGGAAGGCTTAACGCTAGGGAGACTATTAGATATGGTGCGAAGCGCATGGTTACTGCTTATCCAAACAACTCTCGCACCGGCGTACCGTCACTATTGATTCGTACAGGCCTGCCTATTGTGCGGTACTCCTTGGTGTAATCGATCCCGAGTTTCTTATAAAATGTAGCTCCAAGATCTTCGACAGAAATTGGCCGATCTCTTGGTGCGCCGCCTTGTGCATCGCTGCTGCCAATTATCTGGCCGCCTGGAATGCCCGCACCAGCGGCTGCAATTGAGAATACGCCGGGCCAGTGATCGCGGCCAGCTGAGTGATTTATGTTTGGCGTGCGGCCGAACTCCCCTATGGCAAGCACCAGCGTGGTGGACAACATACCGCGCTGTTCCAGGTCTTCAAGCAAGGTGGCGAAGGCTTGATCGAATACTGGGAACAGGGTCTTGCTGGTCTTGTCGTTATCGGAATGAGTGTCGTAGCCGCCATGAAAAATTGCAGCTAGGCGAACGCCTGATTCCACTAAGCGGCGAGCTAACAACGCGCCTTGTCCGGCGGAGTTGCGTCCGTAGGCATCGCGCAATTTGACGGGTTCTTCGTCAAGGTTGAAGGCCTTGCGCGCAGCTTGCGATGAGACAAGATCGAAAGCCTTTTGGTAGAAGTAGTC
>JAYUSZ010000452.1:0-6959 GCA_043755435.1 Bryobacterales bacterium
AGTCCCAGCCATCACATCACCAAACGCACAGCCAACCAAACCCTTCACCTAAGAAATCAAACCGGCGAAAAGCGGGAGCGCTCACCGGGCGCGATAAGAGTAAAGGGCCCGGCGGCGGGCCACCAATGTTAAAGGAACACGAACGCCCCTCGCCGCTGGACCTCCGTTTTGCGCGTGTTCCTCGAGAGAAGCAGTCCAACCCTGATTCGTAAGCTCTTTGAAAATCGAATAGTGCCTCACCGTTCCTCTCTGGGCAAGGCGAAAAAACTGGGACTGGCTTGTCTGCCCAAGCACCAGAGCTGCAATCTCTGAGATGGAATACCCTATGCGAGCGGCCAGACCGGCCCGTCCCCATTTCTTCCTTTTTTCAAATCCTCAATCCGTACTCCCACCCATCCCAATTAGTCTGTTTTCTTGGGGAATTACATAACTATTACAACCAGCCCCACTTACTGGCTGTTAGCCTGACGATAGGAACCTAATGAGCAAAGCTTCCGTCGTCGAGATCGATTTCCATAACCGCAAACCCAACTGGGTAAATATCCTGGTTCTTTCCGCTCTTCACATCGGTGCCATCGCGGCATTTTTCTACATCACCAAAGCCGCTGTTCTAACCGGCCTGGTTCTTTACTATTGCTGCATCTGCTGGGGTATTGGCTTGGGATACCATCGCCTCCACACCCATCGCTCCTACATCGTTCCTAAATGGCTCGAATATTTCTTCGCCTTCTGCGGCACCATGACCCTCGAAGGTGGCCCAATCTTCTGGGTGGCCACGCACCGCATCCATCATCAAAAATCCGATAAACACGGCGACCCGCATTCTCCTCGCGAAGGTGTCTGGTGGTCTCACATGGGTTGGATTGTTTCCGGAGAATCGAAGCATGATGATGCCCAAGCCATGGGACGCTTTGCCCCCGATCTGGCCAAGGACCCAGTCTATGTTTGGCTCACCACCTGGCATTGGTTGCCTCTGGCGGTTTCCGGCATCTTGCTTTACCTAATCGGCGGTTGGCCTATGTTTTTGTGGGGCGGTCCGCTGCGAGTCTGCGCCGGATTACACGCCACTTGGCTCGTCAATTCTGCAACGCACCTTTGGGGTCGTCGTCGCTTTGAAACAACCGATGATTCACGCAACAATTGGTGGGTGGCTTTGTTGACGTTCGGGGAAGGTTGGCACAACAACCATCACGCAATGCCGGCGTCTGCCCGTCACGGAATCATGTGGTACGAACTCGACATCAGTTGGCTGCACATTCAATTCATGGAGCGCATTGGCTTGGCCAAGCGAGTCCGTTATCCTCGCCTAGATCTGGTCGAAGCCGAACGCGAGGCGGCCTGATCCGTGCAAAAATTAAGTATAGGTTGGCCCGGCCAACTTGTACCCAACATGATTGCCCCAACAAACCGGCGATCCACCTTCATGTTCATAGCCTTTGGCGTTTGCCTCATCCTGCTGGCTATCACGCTGAACATTATATGGGTGGTCCCAAACTGGCGCACCGGCGTAATGCTGGTGCTTGGAGCCATTTTCTTTCCCATCTTCATTGTTGGCCTCGTTCTCAATACAATTTTCTTAGTGCGCGAAATCCGTCGCAATGAACAGCACGATGCCTTTCTCAATGCCGTAACACATGAACTGAAAACGCCCGTCGCCTCCATCCGCCTATACCTTGAAACCCTGCAATCCCGCCAATTGGAAGACGGCAAGCGCAAAGAGTTTTATCAGATCATGCTCGAAGATACTGATCGCTTGCACGGAACCATTGAACAAGTGCTGCGTGCCGGTAGCTCTTCAAAGCCAGGTTCAAGTCTCAACACAGCACGCATCGATTTAGCCGTCTTGGTTCAGGATTGTCTCGCTCTTGCACGCACTCGTCACCATCTAGCACCCGAATGTTTGAACTTCGCACAAAAATGCCCCAACGGAGAATCGACCACAGTTATCGGAGATACCGATGAACTCAAGGCGGCCGTAAGCAACCTCCTCGATAACGCCATCAAATATTCAGGTGGCCAAGTAAGAGTGCTATTGGAATTAACTCGCCCCAGCGAACGGCACATTGCCGTGCGAATTCGGGACCAAGGTGTCGGCATTGCTCCCGAAGAGTTGAAACATGTTTTCAAGCGGTTCTACCGAATTCCTGGAGCGGTAGCAATGCGCGTCAAAGGCACAGGCCTAGGCTTGTTCATTGTACAGTCCGTGGCGAAAAAACATGGAGGCCGAGTGTTTGCTGAAAGCGAAGGCGTAGGCAGGGGATCCAGTTTCACAATGGAACTACCCGTAAAATGAACCGCATTCTGATCGTCGAAGACGAAAAACATCTGGCCGAAGGTCTTCGCTTTAACCTGGAAGCGGAAAACTTTCAGGTCTCCTTGACCGACAACGCCGAAGCAGCTTTGACAATGCTGCTTATAAACAAAGAGCTGTTCGATGTCCTTTTGTTGGACGTCATGTTACCAGGGATCGACGGTTTCACTGCGGCTCGCCAACTGCGCGCTGGTGGCTGTTACATCCCCATCTTGATGCTCACCGCCCGAGGTCGTGCCGATGATGTTCTCGAAGGCTTCGAAGCCGGTGCTGATGATTATCTTCCCAAGCCCTTTCAACTGCAAATTCTCATGGCTCGCATCCATGGATTGTTACGCCGCTCACGCTGGTCTGAGGCCGCAGCCAACACCAGCACCCCAGTCGAAGTCAACGGCAAGACCATTGACTTTGAAGGCCAGCAAATCATCGCCGGGGAAAAGAAAGCTTCCTTGACTCTGATGGAATCCAATTTACTTCAGTTCTTGCTTAGGCATGAAGGCAAGGCGGTAAGCCGCAAGCAGATTTTGGAATCCGTTTGGGGAGTTCGAGAAGATACAGACACCAGAGCTATCGACAACTTTATTGTCCGATTGCGCAAGTATCTTGAAGACGATCCACAACAGCCCCAATATCTGCAAACGGTTCGCGGAGTTGGTTACAAGTTGGTTCAAAGGTTGCGCAACGAATCAGACAAAACTTAACCGTATTGACAATAGTATTCAAAACGGTTAAATATATTGTATGAAACCTACACCTGCAGGATGGCCGCGCCTTTCAACTGCAATTTATTATGACAACGCAGCCAAAGCTATTGAATGGCTTTGCCATGCTTTCGGTTTTGAAGTTCGATTAAAAGTGGAAGGCGAAGCCGGCCGCATCGAGCACAGCGAGCTAACCTTCGGCGAAGCTTTGGTAATGGTGGCCCAAAGTGGCGGTAGGCCAAATCGGCCGTTACTACCTCCAGGCGCTAGCCCCCTTTCCATCGGCGGTGCCAATACCCAAAACGTAATGCTGTTTGTCGACAACGTCGATGAGCATTGTGCCCATGCCCGAAAAGCTGGTGCTCGAATCGTAGATGAACCAACGGTGCACGATTACGGCGAAGATTACTGGGCCGATCGAAGCTATGGCGCCCTGGATCTTGAAGGACATATGTGGTGGTTCACTCAGCGAATTCGGTAACTTATGAATTCTAATTTGGATGGCACCATAGCTGCACTGGCTGATGGTACACGCCGGGCCGTTGTCGAGCTTCTCAGCAAAGGGCCCCGCCGCGCCGGAGACCTTTCGGCTGAGCTTTCGATGAGCCCCGCTGCAATGAGTCGGCACTTGCGAATCTTGCGTCGTAGCGGGTTGATTTCCGAAGAAGGAATTGAGCAGGATGCCCGGGTCCGAATCTATCAATTGCAGCAAGCCCCATTCAACGAATTGCGCCGCTGGGTAGATGAAGTTGAGTCGTTCTGGAATGCGGAACTAGCTGCCTTCAAGAAGCATGTAGAGAAACGAAAGCGTTGAGCGACTTCGTCACCGTGGAAGTAATCGTCGCCGTTGATCCCCAAACCGCATTTGCTGTTTTTACGGAAGAGACGGATTTATGGTGGCGCAATGGATTTCAATATCGGGTGTCTGGTAGAAATCCCGGAACGTTACTGTTTGAATCTGGCCTGGGAGGCAGATTGTTTGAATCTTTTGAAACGACCTCCGGTCCACGGGTTGTTGTGATGGGCAAGATCACCGCCTGGGAGCCGCCATCACGCCTTGAGTTTGAATGGAGAGCCGCCAATTTTTCCGAGAATGAATGTACCCAAGTGGAAGTACTCTTCACCCCGGTCGGCAAAGGGACCCGGGTAACAGTTCGTCATCGAGGTTGGTCCGGAATTAGGGCAGGGCACCCCGCTCGACATGGATTGGAAGGTGCCGACTTCATTCGCATGATCGGACTTTGGTGGGGCGGATTAATGACTTCTTACCGGGAACGACTAAGTCGATAGGTACCTTTACACTGACTTATAAATCGCATACACTTTTGTACTATGCGGACCATAACTTGTGCTTTCATTTTGCTAAGTTTCACCCCCCAGGGTTCAGCTCAGACTAACTACCCGGATTCGGATACTTACGATTACGGCGGTGCCAATCTTACTCCCGAACAAAGAGCCGGACGGAATACCTGGTATTTCTGGACAGGCGGTGGGGAAAAATTTTGGAGACAGGTAGCTCAAATCACCCACGGAGTTACTGACCTTTTGCAGTATGTAGACTCCCGGAACCGCCCCAAACGCTTTCAAACAATGGGTGTATTGAACGATCCAGATTGCACCATGGCAACCCAGCCCGATGAATATGGCCTATGGATGGATGTCTGCAAAGTAGTGGATGTCCCCGATATTCCCAGTCAGTCTTCCGGTGTTGTTGGGTTACGAAAGTTTAAGAATCCTAAGTTCGATAAGTTCGTCTGGGACGCAAAAAAGTATGTCGCCGATCCAGCTACGGTTGAACCTCCGTATCTAATCGGAATGACTTGTGGATTTTGTCACATAGGATTAAATCCACTTAATCCCCCAAAGGATCCGGAGAACCCCCGTTGGTCTAATTTTTTATCCGCGAATGGGAATCAGTACTTCAAGGAAGGTACTTTATTTGGACTTAAACTTACTGAGAAAGATTTCCGGTGGCATGTCGCAAATACTCAACCAGCCGGGACATCAGATACTTCGCGTTTTGCTACTGACCATATTTTTAATCCCAATGCCATTAACTCAATTGCCCACTTAGCCAGCAGGCCTTTCCAAACAGAAAAGATGGCCGACGGCAGTACACGCAACGTGCATCATATTTTGAAAGATGGTGCCGATTCGGTCGGCATTGCATTTGCCTCGCTTCGGGTTTACGTGAACATTGGAATGTGTTCCGATTACTGGACAACTCTACATGACCCAATCGCCGGCACCAAGTTTGAACAAAAACCTTTCAAGATGGACCTCGCTCGCAAGGACTGCCCGGATTGGAGCGCAACTGAAAAACGGATGGCGAATGCAGAAAAGTTTTTACTGACCGTTCAGCCAACCCGGCTCCCGAAAGAATATGTAACTGGCGATGCTGATTTGTTACGCCGTGGTGCTTTGGTTTTTGCTGACAACTGTGCCCGGTGCCATTCGAGCAAACAGCCGCCTGCCGGCGAAGATGCAAAGACCTGGTTTAGAACTGCTGTACAAAAATCCGATTTTCTGGATGATAATTTTCTTTCGGACGACAAACGTTACCCGGTTTCTGAACTTGGCACCAACATCGGCCGGGCCATGGGGACAAATGCAATTCAAGGGCATGTGTGGGAGGAGTTTTCCTCGCAGACTTACAAGGATCAGCCCGCCGCCGGAAAGTTGACAGGTTTGTATAATCCCGTTCGGCCGAATCGTCCAATTGAATTTCAGCCACCTGCTGGAGGTCGTGGCTATTATCGGGTTCCAACCCTTTCTGGCGTTTGGGCCACTGCTCCGTATTTCCATAACAACTCGCTTGGCCTGTTCAATTCCGACCCAAGCATCACGGGCCGTTTGGCTGCTTTCTCCGATGGGATGGAGAAATTGCTCTGGCCGGAAAAACGGCTTGGCGTGAAATCCATGTGGACGACATCAGTAGATAGCGAACTCCCCTTGGAAAGCGGCTACAAACTGAAAGTACCGAAGGGTACTCCAGTGAAGTTGTTTGCCAACATCAACGCTCCAAATCTGCAGTTGCTGAGGAATGATAACTTTTTCACGAGATTTATCGGTGCACTTATCGGTCGGGGATTGCTGCGCGATGTGCTGTTGAAGAATAATCTTTCGCCGGATTTTGTCGTCGATCGCGGCCATACCTATGGCAAAGAATTGAGCGATGCCGATAAGCGCGCTCTGATTGAATTCGTTCGGACATTTTGAGACTTGGAGGCAAATTCAAATGGCAGACTCAATTTTCACACCCCTTGCGTTCAAGAATCTTACGATCAAGAATCGGCTAATCCGTTCCAATGTTTCCGGGCGATTCGATAACTACGATGGGTCGGGGAATCCGGCTCGTATTAACTGGGAAACAAAATTCGCCCGTGGTGGAGTTGGTGCCATCATTTCTTCTTTTGTGCCTGTTCATGGGAGAGGCCGAATTCTGCCCAATTACGCAATGATCGATTCAGATGACAAAATCCCATTTTGGAGAGAAGTGGGAGAGCGGGTCCGGGATCATGATTGCAAGTTCATCCTGCAACTGAGCCACGGTGGGAGGCAACGCGATATTGCCGGCGTCGAATATCCAGAGAGCTAGAGTTCCACCTCGAAGCCCGATCCTTTGCACGGCTTCGAGGCGAAGGCGATGACGCAGCAGCAGATTTCCGAGGTGGTCCAGCAGTTCGGGCAAGCGGCGGAACGGGCGCAACGCGCAGGGTTGGACGGCGTAGAATTGCATGGTTCCAATGGTTACCTGATTACGCAATTTCTCAGTTCCGGGATCAATGACAGGACCGATCAATATGGTGGAAGTCTTGAGAATCGAGCCCGATTTGTTCGCGAAATCGTAGCGTCGATAAGACTGCGTTGCGGACCTTCTTTCCATTTGCAGATGAAGATCAGCTCTACGGAAAACAACAATGCGATGTCCATTGGGGAGCCTCGCG
>JAYUSZ010000453.1:0-18384 GCA_043755435.1 Bryobacterales bacterium
TTTTTCAAACGCGCCCCGACGGAGGTTCACCTCAACCCATAATTAAAACAGACCGCCAGGCCGACGGGGAGGGGTCTCATTATTGGCCGGCCTTCCTGCCAGACGGAGATCGCTTTCTCTACACCATTCGAAGCAAGAATCCAGAAAAAACGGGGTTATACTACGGGTCGTTGAAGAACCCTGCATTGAAAGTGCGCTTGGTCGACCTGCCTACGAAAGGGGAATTTGTTCCAGCCTCCGGTGCCAGTCCAGGCTACCTGCTTTATGTACGAGATAATTTGCTGGTCGCCCAACCATTTGATCCTGACCGGATGGCGTCAACCGGCGAATCCGTTCCGCTTGCACCCGTTGGATTGAACCCAAGCATCGTCAACGCAAATTTTTCATCGTCCCAAGTGGGAACAATTGTCGTTGGTCGGCAGGGAAGATCGCGCATCCAAATGAGCTGGGTCGATCGTCAGGGAAAGCAGCTCAGCAACCCTGGACCAATCGACGCATTCCTTGGTTTACAGCTTTCTCCTGACGGATCCCGCGTCGCTTTGCGCCGCTCATCTGCGGGCAATTCTGAACTCGTCTTGTTCGATTTTGTGCGCGGCGTATTGAGTCCCCTTGCTTCTGCTGGAATAAGCGCGTCCTGGTCTTCCGACGGTCAGGAAATTTTATACGTGGATCCGGATAGCCGCGTGGTTGCTCGCAAGAAAATAGATGAGACAGGTCCTGGACAAACCGTGTGGAACCCAAAAGCTATTGATACTTCCCTTGCCTGGTCGCTAGACGGCAAGTACGCAGTTGCCAGTAACGGGCGGGCCAAGAGTTTCGATCCAGCCCTTCCCGATCCCAAGGTGGATGAATCCGCCGTGGGGCCTGCGTTCTCCCCTGACGGGAAATGGCTTGCCTTCCGAAGCAGCACGGGATCACGCAAAGGCGATGTCTTCGTCCAAAGCTTTCCAGACCCGCGCAACCGCTGGCAGGTTTCCACCAACGGAGGAGAAAAACCCGCTTGGCGAAGTGACGGCAAGGAGCTGTTCTTCGCCTCGCCCGAAGGCCAGATAATGGCCGTTACGGTTAAGCCTTCTGCCGGCGGCTTGACGTTCGATCCGCCCATTGCTCTCTTCCCTTTCAGTTACGGGATGTTCGACGTCGCACCCGGCGGCCAAAAATTCCTGCTCTTGCAACCTGCCGAAGAGGATCGTGGTGCCACGGAGATGACGGTATTGCTGAACTGGCGCGAAGCTCTGAAGGGTGGCACGCATTAATAGTTCGTCGCAAGTAATTGGTAACGGCCAAAGTGGCATTAGCATCTCTCCGGAAAGGAGCATAATGAGTGCTATGCGATGGCTCATAATTCTGCTGCTGGCGGTCACACTTGCCATGCTTGCACAAGAGCCAGCATCACAGTTTCCAGCTAAAGCTGAATACTATTTCGTCCGCATGGAATACAAGGATCTGCCCGGATTGCGACGCGGTTATTCCCGCGGCTGGTGGCGGCAAGACTGGCCGGAAGCCGATGTCCATTTCACGCAAGGTGTCAACCGTTTGACAAGAGTGAACATCGGCGACCCACGCCACATGCCACTTACTGATGAACGGATTTTCGACCATCCATGGATCTATGCCACTCAAGTCGCTTACTGGGATTTGACAGATTTTGAAATCACGCGTTTACGCGAGTATCTGCTTCGCGGCGGCTTCCTGGTTGTCGACGATTTTTACGGCGCCGAATGGGAAGTGTTCGCCGGCACCATGCACCGCCTTTTCCCCGAACGCCCCATCCTGGACATTGAAGATGCCGACCCTGTAATGAATGTGGTCTACCAAATCAAGGAGCGCGTTTTCATCCCCGGACTTCGCCATTTACGACGTGGCAATGGAGGCATAACTATGGTTGCACCGGCTGCAACCAGTCCCACATGGCGCGGCGTCCACGATGATAATGGCCGCCTGATAATCGCCATTAACTTCAATGTCGATGTGGGCGACGCCTGGGAACACGCAGACTTGCCAGCATATCCAGAGGAGATGACTACACTGGCTTACCACTTTGGCATTAACTATATTGTTTACGCCATGACGCATTAAAATTTCGCAACGGGTTCTAATTCCCTTGCACGTCTTCCGTAACTAAAATATCTTCACTGGAATTGCAGCCGTCTCCGATTTTCGCCAGCCACGTGCTCGCCCATTTTTCACAACCGCACCACACTGGTACATTGAGAACGAAAGGGCGCTCCACCATTTAGTTTAGTGCAGCATAGGTAGGTTCACCGGCGATCGCGCAAATTCACACCCAAACAGCATTTGCGGGATATTTTTCCTTTGCTGGCACTTCTATTCACTGAAATACGCTTATCTCAGTAAGGGTAGAATAGTGGCATCCATGACCCTCGGCAATGGGCTAGAGCGTACAAAGGGATGGGACACAACCTAAGCGTAAAACGCTTGCGGGTGAGGAGCAGGTAACTCCAGCTCGCAAATAATCCAAAGGAATTGGTAAGGAGAAACTTCCATGCGCCTTGCGACCTACAATATAGAAAATCTGTTCCGGAGGCCCGCCGCCATGAATCAGGCTGCCTGGTCAGATGGCTCGCCTGCGATAACGGCCCTGCGGAAGTTGAATGATCTCATCAACAAACCGGTCTATACCGCCACTGTGAAAACCCAGATTCTCACCACAATGGCCACCCAGACCAATTTGCTGGAGAAAGGTAAGAGCGATTTCATCCGCCTTCAGGAAGTAAAGAACAAGTTGGTGCGGCGTCGCGCCGCCGGACCGCAGATCGAAGTCAACGGACGCGCCGACTGGGTTGGCTGGTTCGAATTGGTGGTGGAAGACCTGAATGACATCGCCATCATGAATACGGGACGGATCATTAATCTAGTCGGCGCGGACATCCTGTGCGTCGTCGAAGTTGAAAACCGGACGGCTCTCCGCCGTTTCAATTCCCAGGTGATGCCGCAAGTTTCGGGCACGCCCTACGAGCACGCCATGCTGATTGACGGCAATGATGATCGCGGAATCGATGTCGGCATGATGCATAAGGCCCCGTTCAATCTAACGCGGACACTCAGCCATGCCGAAGACGTGGACGGAACCGGGGAAATCTTCAGCCGCGATTGCGTGGAGTATGAATTCCAAACGCCATTGGGAAACAAGCTCTTGTTGCTGGTCAATCATTTCAAAAGCCAACTCCCGCCTCGGGCTGCCAGTGACGCCAAGCGGTTGCGCCAGGCCACACGTGTTCGCCAGATCTACGATCAGCGGCTGGCCGAGGGCACTCAACTCATCGCTGTACTGGGTGATCTGAACGGCAAGCCGGATACGGCCCCGCTCGATCCGCTGCTTGGGCCGGCCTCTGGCCTGATCGATATCATGCAGCATCCGGCGTTCACCAGCGACGGGCGTCCGGGGACATTTGGCAACGGGAACGCCGCCGATAAACTCGACTATATCCTGCTCTCGCCCGCCTTGGCCGCACTGGTTACTGGCGGTGGAATCGAGCGGCGCGGAGTTTGGGGTGGAGTCAATGGAACGCTTTTTCCGCACCTTCCGGAAATCACAAAGCTCGCAGAAGCCGCCTCGGACCACGCAACTCTATTCGCCGACATCAGCGTTTGAAGGTGAGTCAATCATCAATCAGTGGCAATTGGACGCGGCAAGGAGGGCGGTCACACATCATTTTCGCCGCTGAACCTATTCATTTCAATTGCTTTATCCTAGTCGAAGACCTTTCCCTTTAGCCTCCCCGTGGGATAATTCCAACGAGGAAAATTCCATGGCAACTATCTCCCAAATCACGGCTAACATAGCCAACGCCCAGCACTCCACTGGCCCCATAACAATGGTAGGCAAGGCCCGCTCAGCATCAAATTCTACAAAACTCGGCCTTTATGCTAAACAAGCCGTGCTGCTAACCGACGAAGACCGCACCGCATTCGAGGCTCTTGCGCATTCCTTCCACCTCGAGCTCTTGCCCGAAACGGCCATTGAGCACACATTCTTCGCCCAAATCGTACTGGCAACATGGAACCTCCAGCGCGCCAACCGTCTGGAATCCGCCCTCGCCATAAGCGAAGGTGTCGATCCCTTGCTCAGCGCCAACCCCACCTTCGCTCGCATCTCCACTTTCCGGATCCGCGCCGAACGGTCTTTGCATAAATGCCTATCGGAGTACCGCAAGATCAAAGCCGAGTGCCCAGCAATTGAAATTGAAGAGGATACCGTATCTTCGCCAATTATTCGAAACGAACCCAATCCTTACTCAACTCCAATGGAAAAACCATCTGGTTTTCCGGGTCAAATCTTAAATCCAAACGTGCCAGGGAATCGTACTCAAATCTAAGCGGAGGTTTACCCTCCGGCTATTTCAATATTGGTAGGAATAGGTCATGTGGAAATCCTCTGTTTTAGTAATATTTTCCCTTTTTTCAGCGTCAACCATGTTTGGGGCCACCATTTATTTAACAAACGCAGCGAACTCCTTGCTGCGAATCGATAGCGCCACCCCTGGTGTTATCGCAGCCTCTGTTGGAATTACAGGACTTCAATCGGGCGAAAGTCTAGTTGGTATCGATTTCCGTCCGTTCAATGGAGTCCTTTACGGAATCGGCTCCACCAGCCGAGTTTACTCCTTGAATGTGACTACCGGCGCAGCAACTCAAATCGGCTCAGCCGGACTGTTTACCTTGAGCGGCGCAAATTTCGGAATTGACTTCAACCCCGTCCCCGACAGGATTCGAGTCACCAGCAACACCGGGCAAAACTTGCGCTTGAATCCAAACGACGGAACACTCAGCGCTACGGATACGCAATTGGCATATGCCGCCGGTGACGTCAACGTTGGCCAAACCCCGGGTGTCGTGGCTTCAGCTTATACGAATAGTTTCGCCGGAGCTGTGTCCACCACACTGTACAACATCGACGTTGCTCGCGGTGTGCTTGCACTTCAAAACCCTCCCAATAATGGAACGCTAATCACCATAGGCAATCTCGGCGTGTTCAGCACTAATCAGGTTGGGTTCGACATTTTGGGCGGGTCAGGTACCGCTTTCGCATCCCTCACCACCGCGGGTGGCATTTCCAGTTTGTATACAATTAACCTCCTTACTGGGGCAGCAACCTTGGTGGGAGGAATTGGCACTGGCCAAACAATCACCGGGCTGGCAGCAGTTAGCGATGTGCCTGAGCCTGGTACTTTGAGTCTCTTAGTTGTCGGAGCCGCCGCCGCATTTTTGGCAAAGCGGAAGCGTTAGATGTGTGCCAGGCACGTGCCATAAGCTGTCCGTCCCTGGCATTCTTCTGGTTTCCCGTGATACCAATAAGACGCCCTAGTACCGGAGAACATTGAAGATTTAACAATTCTCCGTGTCAATCCCCCCGGAAATGGGTTCAAATAGAGACAGTCAGGAGGGGGCAATGCGTCGTCGTATTTCCATATTCATCGGGTTAGTAGTTTTCTGTCCATTCACAAGCCAGGCACAAGAAAAGAAAATAACAGCCGCCGATTGCCAGTTTGTGGCCAATCCCGACGAGTTTCTTAACCGTTCGGCGCGCATGCGTAATAACATCTACCAGCGTTCCAGGAATTCCGCTGCGGTAATGTCCCGCTCAAAAGCAGCCACCGTTACGGCCGATTCCCTGCCCCAACGGAATTTCATTGACCAGGAAATTCTCGGCAAAATGCAAAAGCTGAACGTTCCTGCTGCCCAGCTTTCCTCCGACGAAGATTTCTTCCGCCGCATCAATCTTGATCTTACCGGTCGCATTCCCAACTCCGAAGAAGTTCGCGCCTTCATCGCCGATTCCAGCAAGGACAAGCGCGATGTTGTGATTGATCGGCTCCTTGCCTCCCCCGAATTCACGGATCGGTGGACCATGTGGATGGGTGACCTTCTACAAAATACAGCTACCCTTGCTGCTGCAACCGTCAATCGCGGGCCGCAAGGACGAAACGCGTTTTATTCCTACATCAAGGAATCCGTTGCTAAAGACAAATCGCTGAAGACTCTTGCCGTGGAAGTGATCTCCGCTTCTGGAAACAACTTCGACCCCTCCACTGGCGCTGCAAATTTTCCAATGGGAGCCAGCACTTCAATGGGCCCCGATCAGGATACTTACGACACTATGCTGGCCAAGACTACGGCCACTTTCCTTGGTAACAGCAGCTATGATTGCTTGCTTTGCCACAACGGTCGCGGACACTTGAATCAGGTCAGCTTGTGGGGTACCGCGCAGACGCGTTTAGGTGCTCAGCAAATGGCGGCATACTTTTCACGCATGTCGTTTCCAGCGGCAGCCTCACCCGCGCGAAGCTTCAACGTGGTCGATGCCCCATCTGGTTCTTATAACCTGAACACCAATTCCGGCAATCGCCCCAACCGCACTCCAGTGGGCTCTATCAGTGCCGTTACACCGATCTACCTTGGCTCTGAGTCCGGCCCTTCCAGCAGCAATTGGCGAGAAGCTTTCGCCGAGGCCATGGTCGCCGATCCTATGTTTGCCCGCAACATGGCAAACCGTGTCTGGAAGCAAATGTTCGGCCTCGGTCTGGTCGATCCCGTTGATTCCCTCGACCCTGCGCGTCTCGACCCAGCCAATCCTCCCGCCGATCCATGGACCCTTCAAGCCACACACCCCGAGCTGCTCGAAAAATTGGCCGCCGAATTGGGTAAGCAAAACTTCAGCTTGCGAGCCTTTCTGAAAACCATGGCACAGTCCACTGCCTATCAATTGAGCTCACGCTACGATGGCGAATGGAAGGAAGACTACGTGGTTCTGTTCGCCCGCCACTACGCCCGCAGAATGGAAGCTGAAGAAGTGCATGACGCCATCGCCAAGGCTACTGCCATGCCCGGTGACTATGCAATTCAGGGGTCATCGGATCGTGTTAGTTGGGCAATGCAATTGCCTGAAACAGTGGAGCCAACGGGCGACGCTCCAGTCAACAACTTCCTGAACGCCTTCCTGCGCGGAGATCGCGATACTCAAGGCCGCAGCCAATCCGGTTCTATTCAGCAGCAGCTTTTTCTCATGAACGATAGCTTTGTTGGTAACCGCGTGAAGCTCTCGCGATCAGCGAAAATGCAGGCTCTGGCGAAGATCGAAAAACCGGAAGACCTGATTGACGAAGCCTACTTAACTTTTCTTTCCCGCATGCCCAGCAGTGTTGAACGTGCGGCAGGTGTGGCTTTTCTAGCCAAGGCCGCAGACCGCAACAGTGCGGTGGAGGATCTTGCATGGATGTGTATCAACAAGACCGAGTTCCTGTTCAGCTATTAATCAGTTATTAATTTGGGGGGCGTATGAAAGACCGTTTCGGAATTGATTGGACAAAACAACAGGGCACCCCTTTCTGGAAAAAGCCGCAACTGGAACGGAGAATGTTTTTCCGGCATGTTGCTTCAGCAGTTGGTGGCTACATGCTGCTGCCCGGCAGACCCTTGGAAACCGTTGCTTCGGCTGCGGCAAGAACTAAGAGCACCGCGAAAAATTGCATCTTCATCATGATGCAAGGCGCACCCAGCCATACCGATACTTTCGATTTGAAACCAGCCAACGGCATGCCCACGGCTCAGTTCAATCCCACAGAATATAATGGCGTTCTGTTCCCCCAGGGCTTAATGCCCAAGCTTGCCGCCCAATTCGATAACATTGCTCTAGTCCGTTCCATGCGCGCTTGGGCCAATGTGCATGGACTAATGCAGACCTGGGTACAAATGGGGCGAAATCCTACAACGCCACTCGCCAAAATTAGTCCCCATTTCGGTTCGGTTGCGTCTCTTGAGCTTGCGAAAAAAGACGGCATTCTTCCTACCTTCATGGCTCTCAATGGAACCCCACGTGCCTCTTCAGGATTTCTGCCAGTGTCCACGGCTCCGTTCCTGATCACCGGTGGTGCCGGATTGCCAAACACTTCCCACGCCGATGGCTCGCAGCGTTTTGCCACTCGCAAAGGATTGCTCGATACAATCGAAAACGCCTCCGCACCCTCTGCCGATCTTGGTGCTGGACCCGAAGAAATTGCTGAATGGAAACTGCGTTCGCAACTTCTCATGTATAACAGCCAGGTGGATCGCATCTTCAAATTGGAAGATGGCGACCGCAGCCAATATGGTCTCAGCGGATTTGGCGATGCCTGTCTAACTGCTCGCAATTTGCTCCGCGCCAACCTAGGCACCCGCTTCATTCAGATCACCTACGGCAGTTGGGATCATCACGCAAATTTGTATCCAACCCTAACCACCATGGGTGGAATTTTCGATTCCGGCCTGGCGCAATTGCTGACAGACCTCAAGGCCGACGGCTTGCTAGCTGAAACCTTGATCGTCGCCCATGGAGAATTCGGTCGAACGCCAAACTTGAACGGAAACCGCGGTCGAGATCACTTTGGTCAACAGGCCGCACTGTTCGCTGGAGCAGGAATTCGCGGGGGCCGAGCTATTGGTGCAACCGATGGAGTCGGTTCTCAAACAGCCGATCCAGGCTGGTCTCGTGACCGTGTAATCCGCACCGAAGATGTGGAAGCCACCATCTATTCGGCTCTGGGAATTGACTGGACCAAGCTGCTGAAAGACAACCGCTTCGGCAAAGGGTTCGAGTATATTCCAGAATCTGGCCAGGATGTTTACGGGCCAATCAATGAGCTTTGGGGATAGCTAGCCGGCAAAGGCCGGGGCGGCCTCGTGGCATTCAAGAATTCGCCGCCGGCCAAGTCCGTTTTGCCGGTGAATACTTAGGAGCTGCTGAAGTAGTATCGTGTCAGATGGAAAAAGACCGGCGCGGAAAAGCACAAGGAATCCAGCCGGTCCAGCATGCCGCCATGCCCCTCAATCAAGTGGCCCCAGTCCTTTATTCCCCTGTCTCTTTTGATTGCTGACATAACCAATCCACCAAGAAATCCCATGGTTGTGATTAGCAATGCCATCAAGCCTGCTTGCAAAGGAGTAAAGGGAGTGATCGGCCAAAGAGCAGCACCCAATACCGTGGCACAGCTCATTCCTCCCACTAACCCTTCAACCGTTTTCGATGGAGATAGCTGTGGTGCAATTTTGTGACGACCCAATAATCTGCCCCATATGTATTGCAGGATGTCACTAACCTGCGCAACCAATAACAAAAATACAACCAGCAATGCATTGCGATCTTCATAGCCAGCTATCTTCAACGTCAACAGTGCCGGGATATGGGAAATGCAGTAGACGCAAATCATCAGTCCCCAATGGATGGCCGCAGTCCGATCAAGAAAACGTTCTGAATCACCGAACAGCATCGCCAATATAGGTAATGTCAAGAATCCATATACAGGAATCCAAATTGCGAAGAGAGCGTACCACTCAAATCCGATCAACAAATACTGCACCGGCAAGGCAATAAAGAAACATGCGAACAACGCAGTATGATCCGATCGCCGCACCGGGGTCTGGGTAATGAACTCGCGCAGTGCAAGGAAGGACAGCAACGCAAAGAGTGAAATTACAGCAGTGCGTCCGGCGAGTAAAGTTCCACCGGCGATGATGATCATCACCCACCACGCGCGGATCCGTGAGTTCAAATTTCTGACGATTGGATTTACTTGACGCCGCTCCAAAACATAGCCGGCAAGACTTGCAATAAGTAGGGCAGCAAACAGGCTGGCAAGAATCCAATAGGCCTCGGGAATCGCTTTCATCGTGGGCATAGTTGCTCAAGCGCCAACTTTACTCGCGCAAGAAATCGATCCGGATCCAATTGGCTGCCGTCCCAGCGTATCGGTTCACCAAAGGTCAGAGAACAAAGCAATGGTACCGGAAACAGGAAGCCCTTCGGCATAATGCGATACGAATTGTCTATCCAAACCGGCACTAAGTCCACGTTCGGATACAACTTGGCGAGGTGAGCAATTCCAGCCTTCAACGGCTGAAGGCTTTCCCCTGGACCGCGTGTTCCTTCGGGAAACACAATCAATGAATCACCCTGACGAAGCGCGTTCGTAAGGGGCTCCAGGGGATTCAAGGTGTGCCGGTCCCGTTCAATAAGCACGCCCCGGAAAACGTGTTCTACCAAGTATCGGCGAACCGGCCCTGCTGTCCAATATTCCGATGCAGCCACGGGACGGGTCTTGCGCCGGACTGCGGCAGGCAAGGCGGACGATAGCAGCACGAAATCAAGATGGCTTGAATGGTTTGCATAATAAATCCGTTGATCCTCGGAGGGGGCGCAACCTTGCCAACGTGCTTGTGCACCCGTTAGGAATCGCACACCACCCAGGATGATCCATTCCAGCAGCGCGGCGATCATTGAAGAAGTTTGATCTCCGCCGCGAAAAGCAGAATCAGTTGCACAACAACCATCGCCACCATCTTACGCCACAAACCGAGTGCCCCTCGGCAACGTTCGTCAATAGTTCGGGACTTACTTACTTTTCTGAGACCGGCGTTGTCCAGAAAATGGTCGAGTTGTTCCGGCGCGTGGTCAGGATCCGCAGCCAGAATCTCAAAGAATCCAGCATCGATTTTGATCCGAACGGCCAGGTATACAACCACGCACCAACACAACAAGGAAGCGAAACAAAACCAAACACCATGCGCTTGTGAGTGAATGTGGAGTCCGGCTAGCAACGCTCCCACGTGGGCAGGCAACACCAAAGTGCTACCACTTCGTAACAAGCTGGCTGTTGCTAGGCATTTCATTTTCGTCCCTCCGCCCATTGTTGCAAACGAAGTCTAAGTTTTGAGTGAACCACAACTTGCGGACGAGCAGTTTGCACCATGGCAATCGCTTGGTCAACTGAGGTCGCGCGTCCAGTGGCGAACAGCCATGCGACACTTACGGCTGCAGCGCGAGAATAGCCCAATGCGCAACAGACTAAGGTGGGGCGGGCGGTGATTTCAATGGTCTGCACTGCTGCATCCAATTGAGTGTCGCTTGGTTCAGTCAGGTCCAGAATCGGAATCCAAGCATTACTCTTTAAAGTTAACTCGGCGGTCAAATCCACAACTGAACGCACTCCCTCGCGCTCCTTTCTATTTGGTGCACGGCCTACCCAAACGTCATCAGCAAGTAAGTTTCTGGCAGTTTCGTTGCGTGTCCAAATTCTAGAATTGCACCATGCGCCCAATGAATACGGCCACATCCAAAACGGCATGCGGCCTGATCGTTTCCCAAGCCATACAACGTTGCCTGTCCAATACGCGGCCGCAACCATGGACAAAGAAAATCCCGGCCAAAGCAGGAGCCAGCCCACACTCTGGAACCAAAAGGCGGCAGTTGTAAGTAGGCTTGCGGTAAGTAAGTAGTTAAAGGTTAACTTTGTGCGTTGCCAATCCCACGTCCTGTTAGCGGGCAGGGCGGCGATAATAAGCAGACCAAGCCAGAGCCCTGTTGGCAGGTCAATGAAGTGATGCTGGAAAGTGGTCAAGGCAGAGATGCCAATCAGAATGAACCAACCGCCTAGCAGGACCCGCAAAACGCCAGATGTATGTGCACCGTAGCGATGCCACAAAATGACTGCCAGGCTAACATGCAAAGAAGGCGCCTGATTGAAGGGCTGATCAAAGGTCGCCAACAATCGGAACAGTTCCCCCGCCCACCCTTCCGCAGCGGGCCGATGGAAGGAAAAACGCAAGGGGAACAAGATGAAGAAAACCACTGAAACAATTTGCACAGCCAGCAATCGGCGACCGTGCAAGTTCAGTTCTTCGCGGGTGCGGCATAGAGGCAACGATAAAGCATAGAGAAGGTCTGACGACCAGTAAGGCAATATAGTCCAAGCCAGAAATGGAATCTGCCGTTCCCAATCAAAAACCATCGAAGGAACAAATGCTCGTTGACTTGCAGAGTAATTCGCAAGGGTGTAAGTCAGAAAAAAGAACGGTCCAAGAAAAACAAGCCATACCGCCGATAAGAGCCAGGGACGCGAAGTCATTCCGTGCGCACGGCTAACGAAACCGTGAACAAACCACAGGGATCCATCCGTTGCGCTACTTTACGGAAGCCTGCGCTGTTCACTAATTCGTCCAATTCTTCTTGTGTTCTTCTACGCATTACCCAAGCTGCTCCGCCACGGTGGCTTGTTAGTGTGCGGGCAATCATTTCCAATTGCGGATGCCAGGGCTGCCCCGTATATATCAAATATCCCCCCGGCTGAATTGCATCTGCCAATCCCCCGAGCGATTCCCGAAGGAGAGAGTTTTGCGGGAACAATTCGAACAGGCCAGAAGCGATCGCAATGGTAGGCTTTGGAGTCAACGCGGCAAGCGAGGCCCGGTCAAACGCATCGCCTTGTTCAAAACGCGCCTTCACTCCAAGCTTGCTGATCAACGCCCTGCCCTGAGCAACGTTTTCTGTTTGAAAATCACGCAAGAGTATGTCATCCACTGGTTCAATGCTTTTGGCAATAGCTTCCAAAACGTAACGCCCATGCCCAGCGGCGATGTCCACGATTCGCACGGGTCGGCCAGTTTTTGCGGTGGCCCGAACAGCTTGGCAAATCAGATCTTCCAGACACTGTTTGCGAATACGAATGCCAGTCCAGCCTGGCGAATTCAAGTAAAACCAATCAACCAGCTTGCCCAATGGAGACCATCCAGATGGGCGACTGCGATAAACGTAATCGAGGGAACTGCCGGAATCAAAGCCGGTATCTCCGCCCAGTTTGATTCCATCCGAACAGCGCCCCAATGTCTTCATGAATGACTTAGTGAGACTGAATGATATGGCCTTGGGTGACCATGCAGGCAAGGGGCGCTGCAGTGCATCATACTCAAGTTTTGTGAAACCGCGCAGATCGGCATCCAGCAAACTTTCGCGTTTCGCGGGCACAGCGAACTGCCGCTCAATGAAAGCGCGCGCCTTAGCAAGTGGCAACTGCCGGTCCTTTTCACCAAGCGTGTCATGGAAGAAACCAGCAAAGGTATGGATCTCTTTTTCGCTGGTTCCTAATCGATCAAAGAAGATCTGCTGAGGTTTGTTGTGCACTACCCAATCACGGCCTGAAAGTAATAACTGGGTGGGGACGCGAATAGCAACAGCATCGTCTAAAAGACGCTCCGCTGTTTTGTATAGAGCGAGCAGCACCCGGGCCGAAATTGGACGTTTGATTAAAGGATCGGTGGCGTAACTGGCGATCCGTTGCGGGTCGTGAGTCAAGGCAGAAGCCTTCACGTATGAGTTGACGAAAAAATCACCGGCAATGGTGTGCCAAATCGTTAGGCCCAGCCGCGCGAAGGGGACGTAAAGTTTCACTTTGAACGCGGGAGAAGCCAACACCATGCATCGAATTTTTGGAGCATAATCGTGCACCCAGGCAGCAGCGATTACTGCGCCCACACTCTGCGCTACAACGGAAATGTCTTCTTCAGCAATGTCATGCCCGGCACGAATGTGACGGACAAATTCGTCCAGATCCTGAGCGAACGTGGCCATGGTGGTGTTGCTGTCTTGTTCCCCTTCCGACCGGCCGTGTGCTCGAGCATCCCAGGCGAACATGGAGTATTCGGGCATTTCCAGTTCCTCAGCAACATGAGCCATGCGGCCTGAATGTTCGTGACCGCGGTGCAGCAAAACGATTGCCCGGGGCTCTGTTCCTGGCCAGTACCGGTAAAACAGCTTCACCCCATCATGGGTGGTAAACCAGCATTCTTCCACTTGGCGCATTGTTCAATGATCCTATATAAGCGAACTCTGAAGCGCAGCCCGAGCGCGATTCAGAATGGTCACGCAGCATAGGCATGCGAGTATAGGTGGAATCCAAACACCCGCACTATCCGGCATCGGCCATCGCATGGCTAACCAGAATCCCAAAACGCCAAAAACCAACGCGCGGTCACTTTTGCCAAATGGTCCATCGTATCTGCGGCCTGCACCAATGGTGAGCGCAAGCACTCCGGTCATCTCTGTTAGTGCCGCCAGAAAAATTGTACAGCCCATCCAAAACCCATTCCAGCCTGGTAAGTAAGCAAAGGGAAGAGTAAGTGCAGCATCGGCGATGACGTCCGTTAATTCATTGAGCAAGGCACCCAGAGGAGTTTGCTGATGGTGCTCACGAGCTAACATGCCGTCAATAGCATTGAGCGCCATGCGGAGAAACAGGAAAATGGGCAACAGAATCCATTGTTGGTTTCCAAAAGTGAGATCCAGACCCAACAGCACCGACAGAACACAAGTAAGAACAGTAACCTGATTTGCGGTGACACCCCAGGCAGCTAGGCGGATTACAATCGGACGTAGAAAACCCTGAAAGGCTGGCTTCAGAGAATAAACACTGATCATCAAATCTAGTGTAGTGCGGCTTGCGGCGCTACACTTATGTATCTGACAGGAGTTCAATGTCTAAAGCTGGGAGATGCCAATGAGTTTAGCTTTAACTAGAATGTTATTCTTAGTTTCAATGATCACAATTGCTGCTGATGATCCTCACGCCGAAGACCGCAAGGCGCTGCTTAAGATCCTGCATGAAATGGAAGCAGGGATCAATTCGCAGGATATTGACCACATGGTGTCGCAGATGGATGCAGCGGCTACTGTCACCTGGTTGAATGGAGAAATTTCGCGCGGGCACGCAGAGATTAAGGCCTACTATCACCGCATGGTGAAAGGTGATCAACGCATTATTACGAAGTACACAAGCGCAGCAAAGCTGGGCGCTGGAGCCCGATTCTACGGCAATGGGTTGGTGGCAGTGGCTGATGGCACGACAGAGGACGAATTCTTTCCGATTGTACGCGGCCCATTCCGTCTGCACTCTAACTGGAGCGCAACCGCAGCGAAGTTGGACGGCCAATGGAAGATTGTGAACCTTCACTTGTCAGCCAATGTCTTTTCCAACACTTTGATGGACGAGGCGAAGGCCGCGCTGTTGTATGTGGGTTGCGGCGGATTGGTGGCGGGTGGATTAGTAGGTTGGTTCCTTAGCCGGCGTCGTCGTCCAGTTACTTAGGATTTCTGACAATCCAGGACTGCTTGAGTCACGCGACCGATTGTGAGGGCTAATGGTTATGATTTCCACGGAAAAGAGTATAAGCCGTAGACAGATATTCACTACCATAGCTGGATTAGGCGCTTCTTCGTTGGCTCTAAATGCACAGCAAAGAAAGCCGAATGTAGTTGTGATTCTTGCCGATGATTTGGGTTTTGGCGATCTGTCGTCATGGAACGGTAGCGATTTGCGGACCCCTCACATTGATGCCCTGGCTGCTTCCGGGGTTCGCTTCGATCAATTCTATGCAAACTCCCCGGTATGCTCGCCGACACGATCGGCCCTTTTGACTGGCCTGTATCCAGATGTTGCTGGAGTGCCTGGAGTGATCCGCACCGATCCTGCAAATAGCTGGGGTTACTTGTCGGCTAAAGCGGAGCTGCTGCCAGTTCGCCTGCGCAGCGTGGGCTATCATTCGGCGATTGTGGGAAAGTGGCATCTTGGATTGGAATCACCGAACCTCCCCAACCAGCGTGGCTTCGATCACTTTCATGGCTTTCTGGGCGACATGATGGATGATTATAACCATCATCGGCGTCACAACCGGAACTACATGCGGTTGAACGAAACTGAAATTGATCCACAAGGGCATGCCACGGATTTATTCACAACCTGGGCTGTTGAATACCTGAACGGCCGGAAGGGGCAGGCCCAGCCTTTCTTCCTTTATCTACCCTACAATGCCCCGCATGCTCCAGTGCAACCTCCACAAGAATGGTTGGACCGTGTGAAGAAACGGGAGACTGGCATTACCGAAGCGCGAGCGAAATTGGTGGCGTTGATCGAACACATGGATACAGGCGTAGGCCGTGTGATGGCAGCCTTGAAAGCGAATGGGCAATTGGAAAATACGCTGGTGGTATTTGTGAGTGATAACGGTGGTGACCAAGGTACAAGTGCGAGTTGCGGAGCGCTGCGCGGTTGGAAAGGGCAGATGTACGAAGGCGGGATCCGTGTTCCAATGTGCGTGTCTTGGCCGGGGCAAATCCCTGCCAGTTCAAAATGCGAGCGCGTTGGATTGACGATGGACTTGTTCGCCACAGTGTGCGAAGCGGCGGGCGCAAAGGTGCCAGATGGAATTGACGGAGTGTCTCTATTGGCCGACATGCGCGGAAAAGGGCAAGCAGCAGCCAAACGAGATTTGGTATGGGTTCGGCGCGAAGGTGGCATGCCCTATGCAGGGCGCGAGTTCTATGCATTTCGGCGAGGGGATTGGAAGCTGCTACAAAATTCAGCGTTCGAAACTTACGAACTATATAATCTGGCGGTCGATCCCCAAGAGCAGCGCAATCTGGCTAAAGCGGAGCCGAAAACGCACCGCGAATTGATTGCAGCTTTGATGCTGCACATTCAACGGGCAGGCCGAACACCTTGGCAAAACCCGAAGTAGCTCAGCAAATCCGAGTGGTTAAATGATATATTTCACGCATGCTACTTCGGATGGTCTCTCTTTCCTTGTTCCTGGTTTCCGCCACGTGGGCGCAAACTGCCTCGCTTACTGGCCGCATCACAGATCCTAGTGGAGCTGTAATTCCAGACGCTCGCATCGTAGTTCGTTCCGCTGGAAGTGGCATTGCCTCCACTGCGGCTTCCAATGCAGATGGTTACTATGCACTGCCGTCCTTGCAGCCGGGGCGTTACGACGTGGAAATTACGCGCGATGGCTTTGTGGTAATCCGTCAGGTTGGTTTGGAGCTGGTTGTGCAACAAGCGGCGCGCCTTGACGTTGTGATGAAGGTTGGTGCCGTTTCCGAACGGATTGAAGTCACTGCCCAAGCACTCATGCTGGAGAGTGAAAACTCAACGCTGGGGCAAGTGATCGGTAATAAGCAAATTACTGAACTTCCTTTACTGGGGCGGAACTCGTACGCGTTGGCGATGTTAATTCCCGGAGTCCGTCCATCTGCAGGAGTGAACGATTTGGTGATTGATCAAATTTCAACCGTCGCCTATTCGATCAATGGACAGCGTGCCACTTCCAATGAATTCCTGATTGACGGGGCACCTAACTCCGCAGCTGCACAAAATCAACCTGTGGTGAACGCGAACCCGGATATGGTCCAGGAATTCAAAGTTGAAACCAATAACTTTTCGGCCGAATATGGCCGGGCCAGCGGAGGTGTCTTCAACGTTGTCACCAAGAGCGGTTCCAACCAATTTCATTTCAGCGCCTATGAATTTTTCCGCAATGACAAATTGAATGCCAATAACTTTTTCGCGAATCGCAGCGGCACTAAAATTGCGCCATTGAAGTTCAACCAATTTGGGGGAACCATTGGTGGACCAGTGGTGATCCCTGGAGTCTACAACGGCAAGAACAAGACATTCTTCTTTTTCAACACAGAAATTGCCCGTTATATCCAAGGCATAACATTCACGGCTAACTTGCCCGATCCCACAATGCTGACTGGTGACTTCAGCCAAGCCAGATTGGCAAATGGACAGGCAGTGACTATTTACGATCCCTCAACCACGCGACCCAATCCGGCTGGTGCCGGTTTCATCCGCACTCCATTTGCCGGCAACATCATTCCAGGAAATCGCATCGATCCGGTGGCGCGCAATGTTATCAAGTTTCTTCCTAGGCCGAACATTGCTGGAGTGAATGCATTGGGGGTGATCAACTATACGCGAACGGATGGCAACCGCGTGCCTAAGGATACACATAGCACTCGCATTGATCACAACTTCAACGAAAAAAATCGCCTGTTTAGCCGCTATTCTTACGACAACACACCATACAACCGTGCACCTGTCTATGGCGAACAATTCAAGAATGTAGCACCCACCGCAGGTCCGCAGGTTTTCACACGTTGGAATTCGGTCGCCGAAGACACGCACATATTTTCTCCGTCGCTGTTGGGTACAGCGCGCATTTCCATTACCCGCCTGATTAACAACCGCCGACCGTATTCTGATAATTTCGACATCACTCAGCTCGGTCTGCCAACCTACATGCGCCAAGGCATGGTGGATCCGCTTTCGTTTCCAGCCATCATAATCAACGGTTACAGCATTACCGGTTCTGTACCCAACATCATTGTTGGCGGTTTGATTGGGGCTACCGATCTGATCAAGTTCGGCAACACAACAGCTGCGGCACAGGCCAACATGACAAAGACGTTGACCAAACATACGTTGAAATTTGGCGGCGAATATCGGGTGATTCAATTCAACGGACAACAGACAGGAGACACGGCAACAAACTTTGGATTTGCACCCACCTGGACCCAAGGACCGAACGCGACGGCAGCCAGCGCCACCGCTGGATCGGGACTTGCTACATTCTTGTTAGGCATTCCCTCAGGATCAGTAACACCAGCTCCTGCTCTGGCACAAACGACGAAGTACTACGGCGGGTTCATCCAGGATGCCTGGAAAATAACACCTAAGCTTACGGTGAACATGGGCTTCCGATATGAGTTCGAAGCAC
>JAYUSZ010000454.1:0-18383 GCA_043755435.1 Bryobacterales bacterium
CACCAGCGAATCGATTCCAGACAGCACATCCCACGCATCACCAACTCCAAGATTCCCAACATTCAATTGGCGGAACTTCTCTCCATATCCAGCACTGCCACGATAGTTAACCTTCAGGATCAGGGCTCCCCTTCCTGCCCAAATATCCGTAGGATAGTAACGGGCATCCAGTTGCGTTGGACGGTCAATCCCAGTTGGGCCACCATGTAGGATGCAGAGCAGCGGATATTTCTTAGAAGCGTCAAATCCAGCAGGCTTAATCAAAATGCCTTCAATCTCCGCACCATCCTTGCTCTTCCAGGAAATCACTTCTCGCGAACCGAGTTGAAGATCTTTGATCTGGTCCGTCATCTTTGAGATTGCCTTGGGTGAGAAGCCGGCCCTTTCTGCCACGAATACCTCGGGTAGTGAAGTGGAGGAAGCAGCGATAAATGCGATAGTGCCGCCGTCCTTACTCAATGTGAAACTAGTGCCCATTAAATTACTAGGCGCGGACACTCTTGTAATCCTGCCTGACTGCAAGTCGGCTCTGAACAGGTGCGAATTCGTTCGTTGCTGTCCGCTGAAATAAATGCCGTCACTCTTCCAATCTACCAACGAAGGCCGCTCGTCAAAGTCATTGGAAATAGAGCGCGGCTGACCGCCTGTCGCCGCAACAATCGCAATGCGTGGGTTAGAGTGAAAGAATTTCGGATTGCCCATGGCACTAACAAACGCAATGGAAAGGCCATCAGGGGACCAAACAGGATTCGCATCAGGACCCGGAGTATTCACGATCCGTTCCACCGCATCGCTAGCCAAAGCCAGCACGTAAATGTCCCCACTGCCGCCTTCAATTAAATCCGGGTTCTTCGTCCCACTAAATGCAATTCGCGTTCCGTCTGGAGACCATGCAATTGACCCCACACTGAAACTGTTTCCCTTCGTCCGCTGCTTGCCTGCCTGCGGTTCCTTCATCCCATCGGCAACAGCCATCGTGAAAATATGGCGATGATTGTACTCCCTCCGAACAACTTCGAACTCACCCAGTGAGTCCTTGCGCGCTTTCTTTGCCTTCGCCGAATCTTCCGCCGCAACAAAGGCAATGGTCTTTCCATCCAGAGCCCAAGCAAACCCACTCACACCCGTTTCTGACTTAGTAAGTTGAACAGCCTCACCCCCATCCGGTGGAATGGCAAAAATCTGATCTTTATCGCCGACGCGGTTACTAATAAACGCGAGCCACTTACCATCCGGCGACCATTGTGGGCTCGCGGAGTTCTTCGGCCCGCGCGTAATTTGTATGTTCTTACCCGTGGCGGTTTCCGCCAACCACACTTGTGTCGAAAAGGCGTCCAGTTCGAAATCAGCTTGAGTAACAACATAGGCCACCCAATTTCCGTTAGGCGAAATTTCAGCAGCGCCAGCTGACTTCACTCTTATCAATTCATCCACCGTGGGCACATGCCCAGCAATAAGCGCCGTAGCGGATAGTAAGCACAAACAAAATAGCCGGTAAAGCATCAAGACTCCTTGCCATATTGTACTTGGTATATACTTTATGGATTCTCTAAAGAGGCATTCATGGAGCGGCAAGCTCAGGAATTAACGGTACTTCTGGACCTCGCCCGCCGTGGCGACAAGGAAGCCGAGAACCGGCTGTATGAGTTGGTTATGCCTGAACTGCGCCGGCTTGCCCAACACCTTCTTAACGGGGAACGGCCCAACCACACCCTGCAAGGCACCGAATTAGTCAGCCGAATGTATGTCCGTTTGGCTGGCTCAAATATTTCTTTGCGGGATCGGGCGCATTTTTTCGCTATAGCTGCTAGAGCCATGCGAAGAGAACTAATCGACTATGCCCGCCGCCGTCCAAACGTAGCCATTTTTCCGCTGGAAGGGTTGCCTGAAAAATTACTGGCAAGCAATACTGACAAGCGGGATTTGGCATTAACCATTGACGAACTGCTGGATACTATGCGGGAATCCATGCCCGTTGAGTGCTCCATCGTGGAATTGAAATTTTTCTTTGGGATGACCGACGAAGAAACGGCGGAAGTGCTCGGCTTGCCCTTACGGTCGACGCAAGCCCGTTGGCAGGATGCACGCATATGGCTGTTTGAACGCGCGGAGGCACAGCAGTGGAAGCCCACCAACCCAGCCAATCCGACAACTACGAGCTGATCATGAGCCTGTTCGTGGCAGCGATGTCCCGCCCTGAAGCGGAGCGTAGTGCTTTCATCCAGGAAGCCTGTGCCGCCGATTCCGCCTTACTGGCAGATGTGCAGCGCCGCGTTGCCTGGGAAGCGCGCCTCAATGGATTCCTGCTAACTCCAGTTGTCGGCCGCGACAAATTTGACCGCACATTTGCAGTGGGCGATCTTGTCCTTCATCGTTTCCGCATTTTGCGATTGGCTGGCGAAGGCGGCATGGGCGTGGTTTATGAAGCGTTCGATGAAAAACTGGGACGCCGCATTGCCTTGAAGGTTCCGCGCTTTGAGTTTCGTAAACGGCTATCCCCGGAAGCCAGCAAATCCCTGCAGGTGACTCATCCCAATGTGTGCCGTGTATTTGAGATCCACACCGAGGAAACTGACACGGGTGAAATTGATTTCCTCACCATGGAATTTCTGGAAGGCGAAACCATGGCGGTTTGCTTGCCGCAGGCACCTAAAAATTGGTTGGCCACAGAAGAAGGCGCGGAAATCGCCCGTCAGCTCTGTGATGGCCTTCAGGCGATTCATGCCGAAGGAATTGTTCATCGCGATCTGAAACCTGGCAACGTGATGCTCACCCGCGCAGGCACGGGGAAGGTTCGTGCAGTGATCATGGATTTCGGTATTTCGCAAGGCTCCGATATTTTCACCAGTCAAGCTCGCGGGACACCAGCATATCTTGCTCCGGAGCTATGGAAAGGGCAACCCGCCACCGTGCAGTCGGATATCTATGCGCTTGGTGTTTTGTTGTACGAAATGACCTGTGGATGCAAGCCCTTTGCGGAAAACGCCGTATGGAAGGAGCGTTTTGAATTACCGCCGCCGCCGAAAGTCGGGGAGCCAGTTCGTTCAGCGTTAATTCGCTGCCTGCAGCCGGAAGCTGGGAAGCGTTTTCAAAGTGCAGCGGAACTCAAGGCGGCGCTTTGGAAAACCAGCCGACGCGGACTGTTGTTTGGAGTCATGGGACTGGCCGCAAGTGGCGTAGCCGGTGGGGTTTTGAAGGATCGCTATTGGCCCTCCTCGGCTGTAAGGCTGGCCATTCTTGCGCCACCAACAAACAAGTTGACGGGAGAAACGCCAGCTCTTTTACTTGGTTTTATCCACGATGTTTCCTCTCGGCTGAGGGCCCTCCGGGGAGTCCATCGACCCTTCGTCGTCTTTCCTCTTTCGCTCACTTCCAGCGAAGGTGTCAAGTCAGCCGATGCTGCGCAAACCACTTTTGCCGCTACTCATTCGCTTTCTACCGAATTCCAGATCACCGATGGACGCTCGGTTATTGTGGTTAAAGTACTGGAAAGTTCCAGTGGGAAAGAACTTCAACGATGGTCGGAGAGCGCCGACCATTCGAACTTGGGGTCGGTACTTTTTGAACTCCAATCGAAGGTTTTGGCGCAAGCCGCCGCACTGTTTGATTTAAGGCAAGCGTCACCTGTACACAACCTGCCTTCTTCTGTTTACTCCGAGTACTTGCAAGGGCTTTATTTCACCCGAATTGATTATGAGAATGCTGCCAAAGCTATTCCTCTTTTTGAAAAAGTGATCTCTCAGGCACCCGATTCCGTACTTGGCTATGCGGGTTTGGCAGAAGCGTTTTTTGGAGCCCGGGTATCCCTTGGGGACAAATCCATGGAAGCCAAAGCGGCTGTTGCTTTGGCGAAGGCTGAACAACTTGACCCTGACTCTGCTCATGTACATTTCATGGCCGGACGTCTCGCGGCAGCTGGCGGTTCTTGGGAACGGGCGTTGCTTGAATTTCGGCGCACCACTCAGTTGGAGCCAAATGACGCTGAAGCTTTCATTTCGCTCGGATATGTGCATTACATGTTGAATGAACCGCAGCAATCAGAAGCTGCGTTTTTGCGAGCTGTGGCAGTTCAGCCTACTTACTACAAGCCTTATCTGGATACAGGGCTTTTCTATTACGAAGAGCGAAATTGGAAAGTGGCAGAAAAGTATTGGCTGGAAGCCGTCCGTCTAAGCCCTACCCAATCTCGGGCCCAGACTAATCTGGCGGACCTCTATCTGAATTCCGGAAGACTATCCGAAGCGTGGCCCTACATCGAAGCAAGCCTAAAAACTAAGAAGACTCGCGCGGCGATGGAGACTAAGGCAGATTGGCTGGAACGCTCTGGCCGATATCAGGAAGCCATTGCTGCCTATCAGGAAGCTACTCGCCTTGCGCGATACTACAAAACTTGGGCTGGACTGGCCAAGGTTTACCGCCGTGTTGGCCGGGAGCAGGACGCGATTGCAACTTTCAGGAAAGGTCTAGAACATACGCTGGAGGGCCTAAGAGCCAATCGCAGGGAAGCGGAAAGAATTTCTTGGGCCGCCTATTACCATGCCCAACTAAACGAAGAATCAGCAACCCGCGCTATGGCAAAGGAAGCGCTGGGGTTGGCGAAAAGGCCATCCCATACTGTATGCAAGCGTTTAGTTCTTGGATACGATGCTATTCGGGACGTGGAAGCTGCACTCGCCTTATTGGAAAATGTGCCGCCAGATTTGATTACCGAACTTCACTATTGCGGAGAGCTGTCGTCCAACTTGCATAGTGATCCAAGATTTGTCCGATTAATTCTATTCTGAGGAGAAACACAATGCCCCACTTCAAGGTGGATTTACCAAATGACATGAAATTGCTTGTTAAACTTACACACAACCCTTGCAATTTCAAAATTCGCTTTCCCGGCGGAAAACAAGTTGAATTTGATTTCAATCCGAACGCCACACCGCGTTCAACTGTAACCACGACAGGATTCAATGAGGAGATCTTGCCTCCTGAACAACCTGGTCGCAAGCAAAGACTGAAGGTGTCTCTGGCAGTTGGGTCGCCTGCAATCACTTTTAGTGAAGCAGCTGCAGACGGCTCTCGCGACATGGAAGAACCTTAGACTAAGACGAAAGCCCATGAATTGTTGGACTAGCGACGATCAAGCTCCTAGTTGAAGCAAACCGAACGCAAACAATGCAGTCTACAAGCAACGTCTCCACTGCCTCACGCTGCGATGGCTGAACCTGGAGTCGTATTGGATTGGTGAAGTTGGCACCGGGATTGACTTCTAGATTTAGAACCAATGCCGTGCCAACTTCCTCCCAGTCCCAAGCGTGAATTTGATCCCATTGAATCAATCGGCCATGTACTAGCAGGCCATCGTCCTGGAATTCTGGCTTGTCCCGCTTTGAGCCGAAGAGGCAACCCCCAAGCAGACCCATAAAGGTCCCCTGCTTCCTCGGACTTTGTTCAAATTGCTGAAAACACTGCCGGATCACTTTGGCGTTCTCCCCTCAACCCTACATGCGTAGTCCGCAGAGAAAAGGGATCATCGACCGGTAATATTTTTTCCGAAATTTTAGGGCTGAACTTTTGGCGCACGCTTTGGGGTTTTAGTCCCGTTCGTTTGGCTGAAAAGTCTATTTACGGTTCTTCGACTCCGCAACTGAGGCATCCAGATACTCAATCCAACTGGTCATCATCTCCTCTTCGCTCTTATCGCCCCAACGCACAATCTGCTTCGGATCAGGATTCGCCCGGTTATTGGCACTATTGTCATAATGCACCGTCACCATCAAGCGACTTCCCTTTTCCACCAGCACCGGCTTCTGCAGACGATACACCAACTGCCAGTTGAAGTCGTAGCGTGGAACCGCTAACAGAACTTCCTTCTTCCCATTGGGCCGCGTCAATTCATAGGTGGCATCCTTAGCGCGGTAGTGCATGTGCGGAGTGAAGGAAAGCAGCAGCTTATCCTGATCGAAATCATAGCAACGCCGAACTGTATGATTGCTTTCACCAGCAGGAATGCTGAGGAAGAAGTTACGCAGATCCATGCGCCGCATCACTTGATCAGGCGGCCCATCTGCAAGATAGAATCCTACGCTGGTACGGTCCGTTTGCGGCTTGCCTGTGGTTCGTGCATAGTGCACAACAAACTCAAGCTTGGACCCAGCAGGAATCCATTTCGCTGTTCCTGCTGGAAACGTGTCAGGTGGACGGCCCGGCAGAAAAGATGCCAAAGCGCCTTCTTGCGAGCCTGTCAGAAACGGCAAGTCCGGTAGATTGGCAGCGCATGCATCGTTCACTACAGGAGCATCGGCACGAATCCGCGTTAGCTTGTCTTCCTTCACCAAATACTTTGAAAGAGCCGGTGAATTGGTGGTCGATGCCACCTCCATCAATTTCAAATCGTCCTGCACCAGCAGCACATGAACATGATGCACCACTTGGCGATTGCCCGGTTTTATCTCCGCAGCCCGAATCCATTTACCTTCTTTGAAGTTCGTATTCACCGTGAAGTGTTCATAGGCATCCTCACCCATTTTGATTTGGTGATCCTCACCCATATTAACGATTAAGTCGGGCTTGCCTAACTGCCAGCCCTCGACGAATTTCGGACGCGCAGGCAACGCTGCAGGATCTCCTTCCGGCGCACCAGCATCCGCCCAAGCGGTGATGGTTTGAATTTCAGCAGCGGTCAAGCTGGGGTCATTGGAAAAATGCCCAAACTTCGCATCCGCAAACCACGGCGGCATTTTCCGGCTTGCTACGGCCTGCTTGATGGACTTCGCCCAGGGACGTGCTGTCTTGTAATCCAGTAACGACATAGGCGCAATGTCATTCGGCCGATGACAACCCGCGCAGTGTTTGAAGAACAGTGGAGCAACGTCTTTTGAGAAGGTTGGGATTACAGCAGGTAACGCAAGGGGTGAAATCAGAAGGAAGAGAAGAGGAAGGCGTGATGCAAAAGCCATGATACCTGTGAGCGTATCACATGCTATTTAGATTTGGCACCGGCTGCCTTTTGTAGCTCTTGATCAAAACTGGTAATCATGGTCCGGGCCTTCCCCGCGTCTTCCAAATCGGGGCCTAATTGAATCATCGTCTTCAAATATTTCGAAGCAGCGGCAAGGTCTTCGGGCTGGTCCGATTGCTCATACTTCCTCGCGTATGTGATCCCCAGCTTCTGATTAGTGAACGGATCCTTGGGGTCGTACCGGATTGCTTTCTGGCAATTAGAAATCGCTTCGTCAAGCCGTTTCATCTTCTGGTCCGATTCGCAAATTCCAAAGTAAGCCTCGCTGCGCATTTCACGCCAGATGTCGTCCTGCGAAGGCCGGCGCTTCTTTCCGCCACCAATCAAGAAGCCCTTCACGTAAAAATCCAGTTTTCCAGCCAACTTACTATCAAAGTCGCTCATCCGCAAATACTCTAAATACTCTTTCTTGCTGTCATCCCAACGCTGCTTGAATCGCAAACTTTCAGCCAAATAGAAATGAGGCTCCGCCTTGGCCGGCAACAGTTGAACGGCTTTTTGCGCTGCCACCATCGCCTGTTCAAAATCCTGCTTCATCCTGTAGGCTCGCGAGAGTTTGTAGTAAGCTTCCCCGGAGTCTTTGTCACGTTGCAACACCGCCCGCAACTGGTTCACCGATTCATCCATATTGCCAATATCGAACAGCATTCCTGCGTATCCTAGGCGGGCCGCAAGATAGTCCGGTTGCAAATCAATTGCTTTCTTAAACGCCTTTTCTGCACCCTCGTTATCGTAAAGTGCATTGAGTGCCGAGCCCAGATACATCGCCGCCTGACTATATTCGGAATCCAGCTTCAACGCTTTGCGAAAAGCTTCCACTGCCTTCTTATAGTTGGCCTCGCCGCCGTCGCGATAATATTTCAAGCCGCGATCCAGTTCCTCAACCGCTGCCTTTTTCGGCTGCTTCCGGAATTGGATGCGCACCGTCACCGTGCTTTCAAGCCCCGGATAAATGGTCTCCTCGCGAGGCCCATCATCGGCGTAACCCATCTTCACCCCCCGCACCGTATGGGGTCCTGGCTTCAAACCAGGTAAGCGCAACGACGTTCCTTTTTTCAAAACACCAACAGACTGTCCATCCACAAAAACTTCCACGTCATCCATGTTCGCTTCAAGCACCATGGTGCCTTGCTTAGGTGCAGGCGGTGCGTCCGGTTTCACTAGCGCTGGCACGTATGCCAGCAGCATGTTCGGATCAAAACTCCCTTTGTCACTGGTTGGATTCTGCTTGCCCTCAGTAGCTTTCCGGACGTTGGTCCTGACGTACTCCGCCAGTTCATCCGCAGTCACAATACCATCGCCATTTTCATCAGCAGCACCGCCCATGCCACGTTCCACGAAGTAAGTGAACACACCATGGCCACCCCCGAAATCAGCACTTTCATTGGCCACTTCGCGATCGCGGCTTGCAGTCATCACAAACAAAGATTTATCCAGATCAATCATGCTCTTGTTTATGGCGCCGATTTCTGATGGCGTGATCGCCCCGCTATGACAGGAATCCGTCAACAGCACTTTCCACTTCCCCTTGATCCGGCCCGCGAAAACAGAGCCTAACTGATCCATCGGGTAACCAGTCTTCTTCAATTCACTTGGCCGCACATCTGCCGGAGCTAGAAAACCTTTACCATCCGCCACAAATCCGTGCCCCGCAAAGTAGACCAACACACGATCCCCATCCTGAGCTACCGACGGCAGCCATACTTCAAGTTCTTTCCTGATGTTTGCAAGACTAGCATCGGCACCAATCAACCGATGCACGTTTTCAAATTTGAAATTCCCGCCTTCCCGGCTTATCAGAATATTGAACATCGATTCAGCATCAGGCTCAGCAAAAGGCAACTGCTGATCTTTTCTCAAATATGGATACTTGCCAACGCCGATGACCAGGGCGTAGCTGCGCGGAATCCCAGCGAATTTCTGCACAGTTGCCGGCTTAACCGTACTGACAATTTCCAAGTCCCGTTCCTTAGGCTTGGGTGTCTGTTGCGCCACCAGCACGGTGGATACTGCAAGGTAAAGCACTGCTTGTTTAAACATTTACTGCTCCGGATTTCTTGGGAATTTCCAATAAGGCAGACGAACCTGCCGGATAAAAAACTGATCCGCACGCGTTGTGTCAGGGGCTTCAAATCCTGCCGCGCCGCCTGCTGTGACGTAATCGTCCTGCTCCACTCCATCGCCTGAAACGCCAAGTCCACCAACCAATTTTCCGCCCTTATAAAGAGGTGAAGAACCAGGGAAGAACACGATGCCCGATTGATTGGCATTCTTCACTTGCCGCCCCTGCGTGCAGGGGTTTGCTGAATCGAAAAGATACAATTCACGGAAAGGTCCTGGAGGCGCGTTGGAAATGCCGGATGGGAAAAAGCTCTGCGATCCAAATCCAATGGTCCTATTGGTGACGGCGGTTCCCGCTGTGACTCCTGGGAGGTCCTGCACATTCAGCGTCGTGCCGGAAAAGTACACCACGTTCCGAGCCTTAGTCGCCGCCACATCAATAGAAAACACCGTGGCATCAGGCATACGGAACAGGCCTAAAATGTTTCCGTCCAAATCGGCGACAGAAATAACCATTTTTGTTCTACGCCCCAACGGCAACCGGATTTGCGCACGAGTAACATTTGCACGAGCCACCGCACGATCAATGATGCCGCGTACTTCCTCTGCGGTCATTGTGGCCGATGCTTTCGGCCCAACCAGCCAACCTTCCGGAGCGGCGCGACCGGCCAAAGGACCGACAAAATAAGTTCCACCAGGCGCAGGTGCCGCATTGGTTCCAGCCGGACGCGTCGTCTGATTCACAAACGGCAGACGGAATCCATCAATGAACACGGCACCTGGAGAAGGCAAAGGCAATTGCCGGAAAAACGGCGTTCCAAAAGTGGCCGCCACAACAGCGAACTCCGCTGTATTAGCCGCTACCCCAGCCACGCCAATCCCGCCGATCAACGTCAGCCCATTTCGATAAAGCGGCACTCCACCAGGAATTGTAGTGATCCCTTTGCCCGGCCCCGTGCCGGACGAATTTCTCGAAACCGGCACAGTCTGATTTGGTAAAAAATCACCCGATAAGTTGCAACCACGATTCGTGTTCTCAATGCCAAATAGAGCCGCTGCCGGTTGATTGGGAATTCCTTCAGGAAAATTCTCGGTGCTGATGAAGCGAACAGTCCGCGATGAAAGCGGCGCTTCGTTATGACTGAAGAACGCACCTGTTCGCGCAAGAGAGAGTGCGGTTTCTACCGCGTCCGCTGTTGCCGCTGCTCTCCTGTAAATGGCCAACGGATTACCCGCGCGATCTACAACTGCAACGACAAGGCCAGCCGCATCAACTGCCCCGGCTGCCGATTTCACCAATCCATCCACTTCCGTAGCGCTCAATTGTACAGGGTCAACCGGACCGCTAATAGTAGTCGTCGCCACATTGCTACGACCCTCTTCTGATTGCAACGACACTTCCACAAAACTCCCACTCACATCACCAGGAAGATCAAACGAAACGTGTCCGTCATCCATGAAGGAGCCTGCCAAAGCAACATCCCCAACAAGAACAGTAAGTCCCTCTACCAATCCTTCGCCTTCAACAATCAAAGTCTCACCGGGCAGCGCGGGCGAATCATCCGTAACGGGTTCACCGCTCTTGCCATGCAACAAGGAAGCGCGCTCAATACCGTTGCGCATTTCAGTGCGTAACACCGGCTGAGCTAATGCAGTGAAGGCGCACAAAGCCATCAATACTACGCTTCTCATTTCGCACCACCCTCACTCACCGGAGGTCCAGGCGCACCATTAATCACCGTATACAATTGCCCATTGCGAATATAAAGCTTGCGCATTTCTTCCAGGTTGAACGGTCGCGATCCACGCCGTCCAAACACCGCCACCTGATTCCCACTCTCGTCCACTGCGCGGTCGCGGTCAAGCCCCTTCGATAAAGCCAACGCCTCACCCTTAGTCTTGAACGTAGCAATTAACTGCGCTTCAGGCTTGGGCGAAAATCCCCACAAGTCCGCTGACCGGTCTGGCGACATCAATTGCAGCACCCGCAATCCATTTTTTCCATCAGCGATATAAGCAAACAAGCTTGCATTCGTCATTCCAACTTTCACCGCATGTGCATCGTTCAACGCACCGCCAGCATTGAAGTATCGTGGCACCCCTGGCTTTTCAACTTTCTCAATATCAATGATCGCCAACCCTTCGCGCCCTGCTGCCACATAGGCGTAGGTTCTGGCAAGGTAAACATCCTTCGCTTCTTTCATTGGCACAACGGCCACAGCCTGCGGAGTAGCCACATCCGTGATGTCCACAATTTCCAGGCCGTTCTTCGTACACACAAATGCGTACCGGAATTGAATGGCAGCGTTACTAGCACCTTCCAACGGCAGAGTGCCCACAATACGCGGAGTTGCAGGCTTGTCGATATCCACAATCACCAAACCCTTGTCGCAACTCACGTAGGCATAATTCCCCGCGATCACGACGTGCCTCGCGCCTTTCAATGCCCCACCAGGATTGAACGTCACTTCGCGCTTAATGAAGTTATTCCGCGGATCCCCATCCAGCAGCGCAGCCGCGTTAATCAGGATCAATCCCTCTTCCGCATCAGCCACGTAAAGATAGGCGTACAACATGTGAATCGGCTGCTCTTCATTTTCAGGAAGCCTGCGGCGCGCCGGGTCCACAGCCAGTGTCGATGGCGAAGCAATCCACTGCGCGTCCTTCGTCTTCACCGAAAACTTCTGCCCCAACGGAGAAACAGGTGCGCTAGTAATTCGCTCGGCAAAAGCCTTGTTGTCAATGTTGGCGATGTCGTAAACTTCCACTCCCTCATGTCCCTTCGCCGTATAAACGTATTCGCCGCGCATCTGAATACTCACCACGTCCCCATGATGCTCGTACGCTTCCTTCAACTCCTGCTTTGATTTTTGATGCGCCGCGAAATTCTCCGGATAAGCCAACTTATGCAAGTGGCTCCCAATCACCGCCTGCGGTTCATCACGCTCTGTTACAACCACACCTTCAAACCCATGCTTGCCCTCTCCCACCCAAACATAGCGGCCCAGGAAATTCACAAAGTTGGTGCCTTGCAAGAGTAGCTGCGCCATCCAGGCATTGTTGTCGCCATCCTTTGAAGCATGGCAATCTGTACACGTTCTCGATTCACGAGTCCGTACCGTATGCGGGAAGTGCGGGTTAAATGCCTGCCCGCTGTACCCTTCTGTTGAAACAGTCTGCTGTTGCGAATACAGCCATTCGCGATTTGCATTTTGCGAACCCACCAGCACTGCACTTGAAGATCGTACTGGCGCAATCTTATTCTTCTTCACTGTGCTATCCAGCCCCAGCATAAACACATCGTCGCGCAGAACCTGGAAATTGTAAGTCGTGAAATTGCGAGTATTCGGATCACCCTCATTGTGCAGCGAAGGCCTGTTGGCGTTGGCCTTCATCGATAGATGGCAGCCAAAACAACTGGTCATCCACGAAGTGTGGCAAGCATAGCACGACATCTTCTCATCGCTGTGCGCCAGCATATCTGCCGCCTTCGACGATCCCCATGTCTTCCCGTCCTTCTGCATCGTCTTCGCCAAACGAGCCTTCTCGTTATAGTTCCAACTTCCAGGCACCACCGAATCCTTCACCTGCGAAAGATTCCAGTTCTTGCCCTCTTCCACCATCGATCGCTGAATCAATTTCCCAGCCAGCCATTCAAATCGTCTCTCCCCAAATGGTGTTCGCAAAATTGACAAATCATGAGGAGGTGTCGGCGCAGCTGGCCCCGATGTTTTCAGTGATGCATACTTCGTCAGCGATCCATGGCAATCCACACATTCAATTTCCACGGCAGCTCGCGGTTCGCCATATAAATTGCCGTTCCCGTGGCTATCCTGTTCAAAATGACAATCCACACAGTGCATGCCTTTTTCAAGATGGATATCCTTCAAGTGAACTGCCTTCTTGAATTTTTCAGGATCGTTGAACTCAATCGGTTGATCTTCCTTGTCCAACCAGGTGCCCTTTTTGTCGTGCTTGTACACTGCACGGTACACCCAACCATGACCGTTGAAATCAGCAAATTGCGTCTGCTTCAACTTCGGATTCAAATCAGTCAGGCTCGCCAGAAATTTCGGATCGGACCACTTGCCCTTCAATGACGACGCTTCCGGATTCCGCGCCAATGACCGCGCAACATCCTCCGGCTTCCACTGCTTCGTCTTGTCCGGATACATGTGTTCCCCATCAGTCTCGTTGTCCCACCACATATAGCCCAAATATTGAAATGCGAACGAAGTGCCAGGATGCATATGGCAAACCGTGCATTGGCTGGAAGGAATCGTCCTTGTCAACCGATGCTGAATGGGATGCCCCGATTCATTCTTCGGAATCGTCGGATCGTTAGTGAAGCTCAGTCCACTATGGCCGTTCTTCGCGTAAGGACCAGAATGCGCCGGGTCCCTGTCATTCGCATAAACCACATGGCAACCAGTGCAGCCTGAACCACGGTAATCCCCAGCCTGATCATTGGTACCTGAAAAGGAAAGCAACGGATCTAATAACCGCGTGCGCTGCAAACCTTGCACAACTGGATCAGTGCGCGTCAATGTGCCGAACCCGCGATTGCTCAATCGGTCCTCACCGCGTTCAAATACGCGCAATGTATTGGCCGGTTGTGCTGCTTCATAATTCGGGAGCGGTAACAACATCGCCAGCACGCCTTTCCATTTCGTATCTTCCAAGCTGGGTGCAGGTATAGTCATTAGCTTGCGTGCAACACCGTGCGAATCGTAGCTTTCCCCAAACACGGAATTCTTCACTGGCGATCCGCCGTTATTGTACAAAGCCGCACCCCAAAGAAAAGCCCCATGCGTCATCATGCTCTGCTGAACCTTATAGACAGTCGTCGCATGGCAACCCACCGATCCACAACTTTCCTCCGCCACTCGCAAATCACCAGGATTCACAAATCGAATAAATTCCGTTGATTCTTTATTCAGCAGCGCATAGGATCTTACCGGGTTCGCAGTCGATTTATCCCAACCAAGCCTTGACGCCACATGCGCTTGCCTTTTGTCCACAACCGTAGCATTCCCGCCATGACAATCCGTACATCCCAAATGCACCGCCGGGGACGCATGCATCGGCTCAGTTCCCACATGGCATTTCGCCGCCTGGCAGCCTTCACTCTTACGAGCCATCGTGTCAAGCGATTGCCGCAAAAGGTCCTGCGCCATCGCAGTCCCGGTCCAAATCAAAAGCGAAAATATAAGTTTGCGCATTAAAACACCAGCCGCACATTGACGAAGCTTGAATACAGCGTCCGTCCGTTATAAATATTCTTAAACCCCGCCTGCGGCACCAAAATGCCAAAGCCGGAATTCACCACAATGTTGTCGTTCAGCTTCGGCCGGTACTGTGCCCCAAAGCCTGTATCTATTCCAATTCCATGCTTGATGCCGCTTTGAAATAGCAACGTTTCCAGTACCTCAGTCCGCATGAAACGTGCGTAGTTCGTATTAATCGTCCCGCGCAGCTTTGGCGTTATCTTCGCATCAAACCCAACATTCACCAGGAAAATACCAGGGTTGATAAAATTTGCCTGCCCTTGAAAAAGTCCAGCACGCAGATTTGGAATCAGGCTATTCGGTCCAAACAACAGTACGCCTGTGCCCGTCAAAGGGATCGCCTGCCGGTTCAGAAAGTTTGTCCCGCCACCTTCAAAAGCGTTATTAATCAGCCCTCGATCCGCCAAGCTGGCATTGCCTAAGAATCCGCCACCAGCGAATTGTTGGTTCGGTACGATGGCATCGAAACCACGTGCCTGGCCATCGTTTATGTCCTTATCGCCGGAAGTGTAAAAAGCCGATGCGCGAAAAATCTTCCAATCCGATTCGTAGGCCACTTCAAGTGCCGCCAACTGCGCATTGATGTGCTGCGCCTGTTTCTGCGAAGGCAATGGATGTAGGTCGTCCCGTCCAAAGGCCTGATAGAAGGAATGAGAAATGTTGATGCGTCCAATGTGGCCGTCGCCGGAAATACCCGCATACCCGGCCCTCACCTTATGAGCAACAGGGAAGCCGATCGGCGCAGGCCGCACCAGAAAACCATTTTTGTCGATGTGGAAAGTCGGCTGATCGTTGTTGTACAGCAAACTGAAATTCATCGTATAGCCTTTGGTAAAAGCATCGCTCCAATACAGGTTAGCCGCGTAGACGCGCTGGTTCCGCAAGCGCCAACGGTTCAAACCGCTGTTGGTATCTTTTTCCAGCATGTTGAAATAGGCCAGGTTGTACTGAAAAATATTGTTATGGAAATTTCCAAATAGCCTCACCCCAGGCTGCTCATCGGAAAACACAAAGCCGCGGAAATCGCTAGTGAACCGTTGAATGCCCAAGCGTAACGATGTGAAATCGTAGTATGCGCTTCCGTGATCATCAGTGTCCTTGGCCTTGCGAAACGCGCTTAGCGAATTGGTGAACAACCGTTTCTCAAAGAAGGCTTCCTGCAAACTCACATTGGTATCTGTCCGATTTGTCCCTTGCCGCACGTCGATCCGTGTCAACCCATTCTCCCTGGTGTTCAAATAGTTAATGTTGAACTCAGGCGTAATACGCAGTTCGTAATCTACCGGCTTGAACCCCGCACTGCCACGGAACAAATCGAAGTTCAGCCGGAAATTTTGCCGCACAGCAATCTGATTGCCTTGGCCAAAGAACCCATAATCATTGGCCCTCGCCGCACTCTGCACACTTGGCACCGGCACTCGTCGAAACTCAGTCAACGTCTCCGAAACGCCAGTGAAGTTCAGGAAATTCTTGCGCCCAAAAATCGGATAGTCACCCTTCAACTGATTGCGATTGAATGGATCGTACCAACGCTCCCGTGCATACATCGCGTCCAGTTTCTTGTTCTCGTAACGTCGCCAACCAGGGAATCCAATCCGCCAGCGATTCGGAACAGTTCCATCTTCTTTACTCACATCTGGCATTACGAAGGTCGGAAGCAATCCGGCCAGCGTGTCGACATAAACCGGGCGCGGCAAAATGTTAATCGCCTTTTCGTCCCATCTCACTAACGGTGCGATACGGGCCAACTCCGGCGCTGTGCGAACCAATCGCCGCAACCGGTCATCCGCAAACGTTCGCTCAACTACAGAACGGGCTCGCTCTTTGGCCAAGAACTCCTCCAACGGAACAACGTAGTTCGGAGTCTGCCCCAGTGGCTTCTTGCGAGGCAGTTTGCGCAACGCAGTCCGCTTTACCCGCATGCCCTTCTCAGCGCGTCGACCTTTGGTCGGCAACTGCGCCCGCTGGGCATAGCCAGTGTGTGCGGCAATCAGCGCCGCGGCTAACAGTATGATGCGGAGTTTCATTTCCGCTCCTCGTTAGTTTGCGGCTCCCGCAGCTTTGCGGAAGAGTGCGGCGAATCCTGCCGGCGTGTACGCCGACGGATGCTCTAAGTAATCGTACAGAGGCGCCATTGCTTGCTGCGCATCTTTGGAATTGCCGGTAATTGCCGCTGTAAGCGAGTCAAGTGACATCGTCGCCACTTCCGCTGCATGAACACCGTTGCCCGCAATTCGGTTACTATCCGCCGCCAAGGCGCGCACAATGGCCCGCGCATTTTGTTCGGTGAAATCGGTCTGCGCAAATTTTGCCGCCAGTTGATCTCCCAGCGCTGCTGCCCTTTCCGCCGCATTTTTTGGACCCACGCTCAATTGGTTTGAAACCGATGAAGCAACTTCGTTCAATGCTCCATCCAGCGCCCCGCGCATATCCGGAGCCATCTGCGCCACCAGGACTCGCAGCACCGTCAACCGCGCCATATTCAACTGCAAGCTTCCCGGCTTCCGCGCTCCGTAGCCCTGCTCAATCCGCCAGCTATCCTGACGCAAATCGTGATGGCACTGGTAACATTCCAGCTCCGCAAATTCCGGCCAACTGGTAGCCGCCCGCGTTGCCAGCAATCGCATCCCGTCTGCCAACCCCGTTGCCTGACCCACTGCCCAATTCCGCACACGCGGCTTGCTATTCCCAGCCGAGGGCTTCACTTCGCGATGATGAACCGGCTGCGCCCACATGAATGTGTCCAATTCAAAATTCAAATCCGGATGCCCAGCCGCATACAGTTCATGATTCACAACACGATCTTTTGAGCCAACATGGCATTCCATGCAATTGCCCGCTCGCAACCTGATATTCTTCGTATCCACCATCCCGCTAGCAACACTCGCCGCATGGGAATTAGCCTGCGTATGTGTGCCCAGCCATTTTTCCGCGGGACCATGACATGCTTCACACGCCACTCCATCGTTCGCTGTCTTCTCCGGTGAACCCGCCGCATGGCACGAAGTGCACTTTGCGTCTTTCTGCGGGTCAGAGATTTTCAGAATCTCCGCCATCCGTTTTGAACGAGGATCGGAAAGCACTTTTGACGCCTTCGAATGTTTATCGTTCAATTGCCAAATTGCGAATTCGTTACCCCAAATCCGGCTGTCTTTTTCATTCGCTGCTGAAGTGCCGCCATGGCAATTGGAACTGGCGCAACCGCCCGCACCAATATACTTCGGTGCCTGCGCCTGCAGCCCTACAGCCAACATCAGAACCACCGACATTCTCTCCACAGTGTTTCGCATGATTGTTTTCACCTCACTGATGCCGCAGCGGAATCTTTTGCACCAGTATGTCCCCTGTGCCTTTTAGTTCCGTCTGATTCGTTTGCTCGTTATTCTTTTCCACCAGGCTTCCAGAGTTCTTTCTCAAAAACTCCCGCAATTCACTAATCAATGCTCCGTCCTCAACGTTAATCACTCCGCCTCGAACATTGGAGGAAGCTTTATGCTTTTCAATTTCCTGCACCGGCACAACAGACCACACCACGTAACAAATTTCCGTTCCAGTAGCCTGATCCATCCGGAACCAGCTTTCCTTCGGGATGCGCACCGTCTGACTCTGGTTGATCTTCGCATCCCATTCCGCCCCAGCAAGCGGTGAAAGAATCACGAAAGTCTTTTTCCCTTTCTCGGCGTCCATCCCTTCGTTTAAAACGTAGAGATAACCCTGCTGCGGCGAGGTCACATTCAACGCCACTTTGTAGTCCGTTTCAAAAATCACGTTCCCAGCACTACGAAATGCTTGCCCAAAGTCCTGTTCGTTCCGGCTTCGTTGCACCGTAAAAAAATATTGCAATTCGTGCGTCGCAACCGGCACCATAAACTTCCAAACCCCGAATCCCAGCGCCCCCAAAAGCGCAACGGCCGCCAACGCCGCCATCGGCTTCCGATTCGACGCCGATCGCTTTTCCTTCATCTCCACAACAAACTTCTGAGGAAGTACAGTTCTTCCCAATTCGGCAGTCGCCAAATTGTAGA
>JAYUSZ010000455.1:0-2765 GCA_043755435.1 Bryobacterales bacterium
CAGAATATTCGCCATGTTCCAGGAACTATGATACGGCAGGTTGATCTGCTGAGGCGAGGCTCAATGTTCTTTGGATTATTGTTAGCTGATAGTTCTAGCGAGTTTTGGGTTTGTCAAGATAGCGCAGGATTCATTGCTTCAATCCCGCGCGCCAATTGGTCAGCACGGTAATTTCGTCTGAGCCTGTTCCATTCAACAAAGGAACGCGCACCAGAAACTTCCGGCCATCCGGTGCGGCGGTAAAGGGAGCGGTTGTCATTTCCCCTTTGATCTGGAAAAGAGGCTCAGGTGGGCCGAACAAAAGCGTGTTGTCACGAGGAGTTACAGTCAAGCCCGTCAGCATTCCATTGGTTGACCGGAAGTAAATCTCGTTCCCATCGCCGCGCCAGGATGGATAACTTCCGCCAGCGGTTGAAACCTGCAACCGAATGGCGGCGTCGGGGAAGCTTTGTACAAGGACCTCGTAACCGTCCTTCCCTTGGGCGTGCAATGCCAGCCATTTCCCGTCAGGAGAAAACCGGAATCCGGCTGAAGGTTCCAGCGGCGCGGGAACCGGATGTTTTCCATCTACGCTGTGGAATTGTCCTCGATTCGCCACTAGGTACTTTCCGTCTGGCGACCAATCCATGTGGCTGACGGTTGAAGTCCCCATAAATAGGGGCACACCGGCTCCTGTCGAATTGATCTTCTTGCGATAAAAAGTGGAGTCGTTTCCACGATAAATTACCTCTGTGCTATCACTGGACCACGCGATTGCGCCGCTATCGTCAGCTATTGGACTAACGGCTTGACGAGACAAGTCCAGCAACAACATAGAGGAGCGGCCGATGGATTCCAATCTGCGAAAAGTAACGAACTTGCCGTCCGGTGAAATCCTGGGTGTTTGATACTCTGACGGGAACGCGGCCCCAAGCTGTTTGCCACCGCGATCGAACCATGCAAATTGCGCTTGCGATTGCCCTTGGAGTCCCAGAACAATTACGCCGTTTGCCGACGCCGAGAAGTTAGCCGCAAGAATGCTTGGTTGGACCCCTACAGGAGAAATCACTTGTGCATCGCCTGAGATACTCAACCGATCCGCATTGAATGGTTGCGCAAAAAGCGAACCTGCGCGGGCAAATAGTAGATAGCCCGGATAGCGGCCCAATGGAGCAACAAATACCGAACTGCTGGCAGACTCTACAATCCGCGTTTTGAGCATCGAATCTTTGAGCGAACCTACATATATGCCAGGGTTAGTGCTGCCACTGGTGTAAAGGAAATGATCGCCGTCAGGGAGAAAGAAGGGCCAATAGTTACGGTTCTCTTTTAACGTTTCATCCAATTTTGTGATGGGCTTCGGATCCCCACCGGTACTCTGAACTTGATAGAGACTCAATCCTCTTCCGACGTAGGCGATCACTCCAGATCTGCTCCAACTGGCGCCGCGAGCTTCGCAGTCCTTGGCTAAGAGTTTTACACTGCCCGTATCTAGATCAGTTCTCTTCAAACCCTGGTCCGTAATAAACCCGATGGACTTGCTATCGGGAGACCAAAACAGGTTCCGCGCTCCTTCCGTGGCGGTTAGTTTTCTGGCAGATGGAGAGTCCAGCGAACGAAGCCAAATAGAGTTCTTGGAGAAGAATCCCAAAGTTCTTCCATCGGGGGATATGACCGTCCGGCCCATGTCGACACCAAAGTCGAAATCAAGGCCTTGGGGTGGCGTGATGGCAAGATGATATGCCGGTGCAGTTGCCGGTGTGCTTCGCCAATAAGCAATGCCGAAAGTGGTTGCTGCGACGGTAAGCGCAGCTGTTGCCAACTTCCATTTTCTTGACGAACCTGCCCGCCGTGGCTCGGAATCTGGGAGTTGGATGTCTTCCAGGGCGTGCTTCACGTCGCGTGCATTTTGAAAGCGGTTATCGGGATCCTTTTCCAGGCATCGTTTGATGATGCGATTGAGTGCGGGAGGCTCAATGGAAGGTGGCGTCTCACGCATCACGGCGGACATCACCGTGGCTGCCGTTGTCCCCGCGAATGCTTTGTTCCCGCTGATCATTTCGTACAGAATTGCGCCGAAGGAGAAGATGTCACTGCGAGCGTCGGCTTCCTTGGCTTCCACCTGTTCCGGCGACATGTACTGCGGCGTGCCCAGGATCATGCCGGGCTGCGTTTCGCCCATCACCTGCGTGGCATCTGGATCAGTCTGGGGTTGTGTGAATTTGGCCAAACCGAAGTCGAGTAGCTTTACGCCCGACTTAGTAACCAAGATATTTGCCGGCTTCAGGTCGCGATGCGTAATCCCACGGCGGTGCGCGGCGTCCAGTGCGTCGGTGATCTGGATGGAATAGCGAATGGCGGAGTCAAGCGGTTGGGGACAACTGAGCGGCTTGCCGTCCACTAACTCCATTACTAAATAGTCCGGACCCACGTCGTGCAGTGTGCAGATGTTGGGGTGATTCAAGGCGGCGATGGCTCGGGCTTCCTGTTGGAAGCGTCCGCTAAATTCACGGCTGGTGGTTTTAATGGCGACGCTGCGACCGAGGCGGGTATCGAGCGCCCGATAGACGACCCCCATCCCGCCTTCCCCCAATCGACTTACGATCTGGTACGGACCAACCTTCGCCCCTGGCTCCCAACTCGACGAATTACTAAGCAAACTCGCTGCAGCCTCCATCAATGGTTTGTCCAACTGCCCGCTTGAAGCTTCACGAAGCAAGGATGCTACTTCCCTGAGTAACTCAGAATCGCCGGCGCACGCCTCGGCCAGAAACGATTCGCGCTCG
>JAYUSZ010000456.1:0-18033 GCA_043755435.1 Bryobacterales bacterium
GTGATTCTGCGCGATCTGGAAGAATTGGAGTACCGGGAAATTGCCGTCATCCTGGAAGTACCGGAAGGAACGGTAAAATCGCGATTGAACCGTGGACGAGCGGAACTGGCAAGAGTTTTGCGGAAACAAAACGTGACCATTTAATTGAAGTATAAGGATATGATGACGCTGTTGGAATGTAACGAATTCGAGATTCTGCTTTGCGACTACGTGGATAACACGTTGCACGCCGAGGGACGGGAACGGGTGGAAGCACATGCTGCCGCCTGTCCTGCCTGCAAGGCGATGATGGCCGACGTGTGTGCCACAACAGGATTTATAGAACGCGTTGCTCCGGTTGAAATTCCCGGCCAATTAGTCACGAAGATTTTGTTCGAACGCCCTCCAATGGCCAAGCGCAGCGGTTTGACCGGTTGGATCCGTGGACTGCTGGAACCCGTGCTGCAGCCGAAGTTTGCGATGGGGATGGCGATGACGATTCTTTCGTTCTCAATGTTAGGAAGAATCACAGGCATCAATACGCAACTGAAACCAGCGGATTTGGATCCAGTGAAGGTGTACCATGCCCTCGATGACAATATGCATCGCGGCTGGGAACGGGCTTTGAAATATTACGAAAACTTGAAGGTTGTATACGAAATTCAGACCCGCTTGCGGGAATGGAATGAGCAGGACGAAGAAGAGCGCCGCCTTCAGCAACAAAAGTTAGATCAGGCCGGGGGAACCACCTCAGAAAGTGGTTTGGTTCCTAACGGCAGCAAGAAGTAATTTGACGGGGGAGAACTTCAATGGAAAATACAATACCAAATGCGATATCGTATTGCCGGTCTTGCGGCAAGCAATTGCAGCCGGATGAGCAAAAACTAGTGCAAGGCGTGGTTTACTGCGCCGAACACGTTCCCGCAACAAGCGCCTCTGATTCTCCATGGACCGCCGCCCCCCCAGCCGCTGGAGTTTCCGCAGCAGTGGGCTCTGCTTCACCAGGGTTAGCATTCATTCTGGGCTTAATTCCAGGAGTTGGAGCAATCTACAACGGACAGTATGCCAAAGGGTTGCTGCACGTTGTTATTTTCGGAACTTTGATCAGCATTGCCAGTTCCCACGAGACACGGGACATGACTCCGATCTTCGTGATTTTGAGTATTGCCTGGGTCCCTTATATGGCGTTTGAAGCTTACCACACTGCTCAGAGAAAACTGACTGGCGGTGCGGTGGATGAATTTTCCAGCCTGTTCCCCATAAAGAACAATTCCGGCTTTCCTATTGGCCCGGTGTTGCTTATGTTATTTGGTGTATTGTTTCTGCTGAATAACTTCGAAGTTTTTCATTTCTATCAACTTGCTAAATTTTGGCCAGTGGGCCTAATCGCAACGGGTGCATACATGCTTTATGAAAGGTCCCAAGGAGGCGCGCAATGAGCACAACAGTGCCACCAGTATCACCACAGATGCCGCAGCAGAGCCAAGCTTATTCCCCATTCATTCCGCCCTCCGGCACCTTGTTCCAGGCAGTGCGCGGGCCAATCATGATGATCGTCATGGGGATACTGCTGACCATTGACTCCATGGGTGGGTTTTCAATAAATCACACTTGGCCGGTGATGTTGATTATTTATGGCATATTGCGGCTGGTGGATAGAATGGACGGAACTCCTGTGGCAGGGAATTCGTAACGAAGGGCAGGGAGAACACGAAAATGAGACAACGTTCATTTGCCGGACCGATTTTACTGATTGGCATTGGTGCTTTTTTTCTATTGAACAATCTTCGGCCCGATCTTCCTATTTTGAGCATGCTGAGCACCTATTGGCCCTTCGTGCTAATCGGTTGGGGGCTGTTCCGCTTGGCTGAAATTTTGAACTGGCATACTCAGGGCCGGCCATTGCCGCGATTCGGTATTTCCGGTGGGGAATGGACGCTGGCAATCGTTCTAACTGTCCTTGGCACCAGCGTGCTTTATGGTGGACGGATGAACCGCAATTGGCCCCGCGGATTCAGAATGCGTGGGCTGGAAATGTTGGGTGAACCATTCGACTATCCTCTTTCTGGTTCTAAGATGTCGAAGACAACCACGCCTCGGGTGATCATCGAATCCTTTCGCGGTAATGTGCGAATTGCTGGCACTGATTCCAACGAAGTGAAAGTTTCAGGCAGCAAACAGATTCGATCTTTCAATCGCAGTGAGGCTGACCGCAGCGATAAAGTAACGCCATTTGAAATGGTGGATCAGGGCAATGTCATCATCATTCGCATGAATCACGACCGCGTTGTGGACTCTGCTCAAGTAAAGGTCGACTTCGATCTGAAAGTGCCGAAGGGTGCCACGATTGAAGGGCGTGGGCGATATGGCGATTTTGATGTGAACGATATCCAGGGCGGAGTGGAAATCACTTCCGACAATGCTGGCGTTCGTTTGACGAATATTGGTGGCCCTGTGCGCCTGGATTTGCGCCGCAGTGATGTTGTTCGTGTATCCAACGCGAAAAATTCGGTGGAAGTAAAGAGTGGGCGCGGAAACGACTTGGAGTTCGACAACGTTGAAGGCACTCTCACGGTGAACGGGAATTATACCGGCGACATGCAGTTTCGCAGTATCCAAAAGACGTTCCGTTTTGAGAGTCCCCGCACTACTTTCCGGATTGAAAAGATTCCCGGAACGGTGAGGATCAGTTCGGGGAATATCAGCGGATCGAACCTCACAGGGCCGATTCAATTGACATCCAACTCGAAAGATGTGGAACTGAGCGATTTCACGAACTCCCTGGAAGTTTCAGTGGAACGTGGGGACCTGGAAATCAGGCCTGGACGTTTGCCGATGGGCAAGATTGATGCGACAACCAGATCGGGCCGGGTAGATATTTCCCTTCCTCCATCAGCACGGTTCGAGTTGAGCGCAAGTACGGATAAAGGCGAAGTAGAGAACGAATGGGGCGATCCTTTGAAAGCTGAAGAGCAGGGCCGACGGGCTAAGCTAACGGGATCAACCGGACAAGGTCCAGTGATCACGGCACATACCAATCGCGGTAATGTGACGGTTCGCAAGGCGGCGGCGGAGAGCAAGGTGCCAATGCCTCCGGTGACCCCAATGCCACCTGTTGCACCAAAACCTGCAAGCGAGACGCAACTCTAGATCAGGCGCGTCACAGCGCGAAATCCAGGATGGGGCTGGGATTCCCTGTCCGTGGTCATCAATTTAGGCATCATCCAACGAATTACACCCCGTCCAGCATTTCGCACTGTAACGCGCAGCAACCATTTGCCGTCTTGTAAACTAGTGAAAGTGACGATGAAAAACCTTCTTCCACGTACCATCCTGGGTCTGATGCTGGTGCCCCTGGCCATTGCTCAGGACAAACCTCAGTTGCCCGATGCTCCAGGGAAAGTTGTTACTCAAAAATTATGCAGCGGTTGCCATGGCGCTGAAATTGTCTTGGGCAAACCCCATTCTGAAGATGGTTGGGGAGCGATTGTGGCCGATATGGTGCAACGCGGCGCGAAGGGAGCTGAAGAAGATTTCTACGACGTGGTGCAATACCTGACCGTTAATATTAAGGCCCTTCCGAAAGTCAAAGTGAACTCAGCGACAGCGAAGGAACTGGAGACTGCGTTGATGCTCTCAACCAAGGAAGCGGAATTGATTGTGCAGGCCCGTGAAAAAACTAAATTCAAGAATCTTGCCGACTTGAAAAGCGTACCTGGGATCGAAGCGAAGAAGATCGACGCGCAAAAGCATCGGCTGGAGTTCTAATTCAATTTCCATGCCATCCACATCCAAGCAGCGATAAATGCTACTCCACCGAATGGGGTAACGGCCCCGAGTATCGTAATGCCGCTAATTGCCAGGCAGTAAAGTGAACCGGAAAATAGCAAAATCCCCGCCGCGAATAGGCCACAAATTTGCGACCTGGATTGCTTGGAAAGGTTGGCGCTGGTAGCGGCGAACAGCATTCCTAATCCATGAATGAAGTGGTAGAATATCGCTTTTTCGTAGACGCCCATTTGGTAGGCATCAAGGCGGCTCTTCAATGCATGCGCGCCAAAGGCTCCAAGGATTACAGCCAATCCTAGCAGGCATGCGGCGATTCGGCTCCAGTTCATAGAACCTAGTTTAGCGTTAGAACTTCCAATCTAAACCGATCAGCGGAAACAAACCCAATTGCCGATTGAAGCGAACCTGATTCAGTTTTCGATTCCACGATGCTTGGGCAATGTTCCTCCGATTGGTGACATTCTGAATTCCGATGAAAATTAGCAAAGGCTTGCCCTTTACTTTGAATGTCCGGTCTGCCCTTACATCAAGGCGTAGATAGTCTGGAGCACGCACACCGTTGACACGGGTTAAATCGAAGATTCTGCGATTCTGTTGGCTCGAAAGAATCTCGTTGAAGGGTGTGTACGGCTTGCCGGACAAGTACACGAATCTTCCTGAGAGATCCCATTTCTTGGTTAGTTGATATCCGCCAACGGCGTTCAGGATCACAGGATAATCGTAGGTGCCTGGGCGAAGAATTCCATCAAGTCCGGCATGCCGGGTTTTGGAATAGGAAACATTGGTTTGCCCGTACCACCGATCGCGAAATTTCTTTTCGATGAAAAACTCAACACCTCTAACGCGTCCCCGGCCAGCGCTCGTGTAAGGGAGCAGCAGGTCGCTTACAGCGAAAGTATCGCCGGAATTTGCTAATGAAAAGCTCGGGAATTGGGTGGAAACCGGATAGTTGCTGTAGTCCTTTTGATAAACTTCGGCCGTCATGCGCAGTGTGGGGCTGAACAAGTAGGACATGCCACCAACATAGTGCGTTGCGCGAATCGGATTCAGTCCACGATTTTGAGGAAATACCTCAACGAACAGTGCCTGGGGCTGCTGATAATAGGTTCCGAAACTGCCGCGAAAGCTGAGCCGATCGCTAAGCCGGTAACTGAGCCCTAGACGCGGACTGACTCGATTTTCACCAAGGAGTTGATAGTTATCGAAACGGCCACCCCACGTTAGGTTCAACCTGGAAGTCAGGTTCCTGGAAGATTGCACATAGGCTGCGGTTTGAGAAGCGGTTGAGCTTTTGTCGAGTATGAAAGGGTTTTGGTTGGGAATCGCGGAATAAGGATTGTCCCGCCCGAAAGGTTGTTGCGTATTGTAGCGGTATTGAAAGGCTTTGAAACTTACGCCAGTTTGGACTTTATTCAGCAAGGGGAGGTAGGCTGTAAGATCGTACTTCACCGTGGTCTCCGATTCCCCGCTATCTTCGCGAAACAGGAAAGGCGTCTTTTCGATGAGCCCGGAAACCGATGGTGCGGACAGTCCGAACTTCAGAAGGTCTTTTGTACTTTGCGTGACATTTGCTTGGGAGTAGCTGACCCCCAACAATCCAACTCCGCGATCCCCCAATAAACGCTGCCAGTTCACTCCGGTGGCCGACCGCCAGCCTTGATAGCGAATATCCAAAAGATCCAATTCCGAATCTTCATCTGTGTTTTTACGAGGGGTATCAGTGGCCCCTAAGCGGATCTTGTCGACGCCGGTGAAGTTCACCAACCAGACACGATCGCGCGGCGTTAGATCGTACAATGCCTTGGTGTTGAAATTGTAATTTACAGGCACGCCGCCAAAGCCGATGTCCTTGGTAAATGCGTCAAGGAAGCTTCTCTTTCCAGAGAACACCCACGAACCTTTGTCCTTCCGTAATGGGCCTTCCAGAATAGCTCCAAGGCCAGCAGAACCCAATGAGACACGGCCGCCGAATGCTTCGCGACTGCCTTCGCGTTGGGCAATCTGCAAAACACTCGACGTCCGATTGATGAATGGGGCTGGATAACCGCCGGTGAGAAAGGTGACGTCGCGGATAAGATCGGCATCCAGAATGCTGGTGGTGCCACCGGCGGAAGCGAAATTCGCGAAGTTGTTGATGTTCGGGATTTCGACGTTATCCACCACGAACAAATTTTCCAGCGGGCTCCCTCCCCGAACAATTAGATCGTTGCGAAAATCATTCGTTCCAATGCCGACACCGGGCAGAGTCTGCACGTACCGTGAGACATCCTGCTGCGCTCCGGCGGCTTTGAAAATCTCGTATCGTTGCACAAGAAAGCCAGAAGTTTTTACTTCTTCGGAAGGCACGAAGACGGATTCAGATACAGTGATGCTTTGAAAAGTGGAATCGAGCTTGGGTAAGTTGATTTGGATGGTGCCTTCCAAGCCAGCTCTTACTGACAATGTCTCACTGGTAATTTTCGGCAATTCTGGTGAGGTGACTTCAAGTTGGTAAGAACCTGCCCTAATTTCTGTAAGGTGGAAGAGGCCCTGATCATCTGTGGTGGCGCAGCGGGCTGTAGTCAAGACGCAGACGCGCACGTTAGGGACAGCCTGTCCGCTGGAGTTAAGAACCGAGCCGGAAATGGAGCCTACACCCGCAGTGTCTTGGGCAGAGAGTAACGCGGTGGAGAAAACCAGGGTTGAAAGAATTAGAAATCGCACTCTCAGTGGGATGCCGAAGTAAGCCGAACAGTCGTAAGACTTTTGAAGCTTAAGCGCCCATGTGTGCCGGCATTGAGGTCAAGTTGCGACGAATGGCGAACTTCACCAGGCCGGCTACATCGTGGATGTCCAGCTTTCGCATCAGGCTGGCACGGTAAGTATCTATTGTTTTTGGACTTACATCCAGACGCCCGGCAATTTCCTTGGCTCTCATACCCTCTACCAACATGCTGAATACCTGATGCTCTCTGGCACTGAGGGTTTGAATGGGATCCTGTTGCTCGCTGCCACCTTTAGGTGTTACAAACATCTTTTCCAATTCAAGTTGAGGAGCAACGTAAATGCCCCCGGCCATGATCTGCTCAAAGCCATCAAACAGGTTTTTTGAACTACCCGCCTTTAGAAAAAAGCCGTGAGCGCCACAGCGCAGGGCTTCAATCACCGTCTTCCGATCGCCTTGATTGCTTAGGATACCGATTCGGGTGGAAAGGTTGAGATGCCGCATCTTGCGCACAACCTCTAAGGTGTAAAGCTTCCCCAAGTGCATTTCTAGCAGGGCGATTTGCGGTTTCTTATCAATCGCTTCACGGAGGACAGCTTCCCCATCTTCGCATTGGGAAACAACGCGGTAAGGACCCTTTTCGATGAGGGCAGCAATGCTCTCACGAATGAAGGGCTGGGGATCGGCAATCAAGACCGTGATTCGAACTTTTACTACATCAATCGCCATAACCGCAATCCCCCAAGAAGGGGCGGTTTCAAGTCCACAACCCCTAGTCAATCAAGGTAGTGCGCTTTGTGGAGCAATATTCTCAAAATTAATAAATATTAATTTCAGGAAAAGCTTCGGATGGCTATTGCCTCGTCGTCATGAATTTCAAAAACCGTATAAAGCTTGGTGATTTGCAGCAGATCTTGAACTCGTTTGGTGAGGCTGAGCAGTTTCAGTTGACCATCCAAATTGGATACTGTGGTGAAGGCGGCAACCAGTTCGCCAATGCCAGAGCTATCGATGTAGTTTACTTCCCCAAGGTTCACCAGGATTTTCTTGTGGCCGCCAGCTAGCAGTTCCTTTGTAGAATCCCGGAAAACTGAGGATCCTTCTCCCAGAGTGATTTTGCCAACGGCATCCATCACAGTGACGTCACCTACTTGCCTGGTTGTTAACTTCAGACTCATTTCTTGGTTTCTCCTGATTCTCTACAAATGGATTCTGGTCAAGCCAGGTACTTCACCATGATAACTTCAGTTCCCCCGTTAGGGGCTCTTTTTACGGAAAGCTCATCGACGTAGGTCTGCATCATGAGCAAACCACGGCCTGAGGTCCTCATCAGATTCTCGGTATTGAGTGGATCGGGAACTGCTTTGAGTTCGAACCCGGCTCCTTGATCACTGATGGTGACGCGCAGACTATCGATGGAATTTTGAATATCGAGGCGGACTTTCTTTTCGGCGCTATATTGATTGCCATGAACAACGGCATTCACCATAGCTTCCCGGACGGCAAGACCAAGATCCAAACGGGCATCCTCATCAAAGCCGATGGATTCAGCGCGAGACATAACGAACTCTTCGGCCTGGTCGACGGAACTCAGTTCCGAGGCCAGGAGTTCATGGATGGGCTGGAGATCTCCGCCTGATTTTGGCATACGCAGTTTGATTGGGAGTCACAATACAACTCCTTGTTACGACAACTCCTTGTCACCATGAAGTTAATCCACAAACAAGGGCGAAGTCAACCTGCAGATTGTTAACCGCGAATTCGCTAATCGAGAAGATGACCCATTTTTTCTTTTTTGGTGCGCAAATATAGGCCCGTGTGCTTTTGCGGTTCAATTAAGCAAGGGACTCGTTCGGTGACGTCTATGCCGGATTTGGTTATCGCGTCGATTTTTTCAGGGTTATTGGAAAGGAGCTTTAAGCGCTGGACGCCTAGCGCATGAAGGATAGAGGTTGGAAGTTGGTAATTGCGAAGATCGGCATCAAAGCCAAGCATTTGATTGGCCTCCACAGTATCGGCTCCAGCATCCTGCAACTGATAGGCCTTAAGCTTGTTCATTAATCCGATACCGCGGCCTTCCTGGTGTTCGTAGATCAAAATGCCCTGCCCTTCACTGGAGATCATTTCCAGCGCCATCTCTAATTGCGCTCGGCAATCGCAACGCAGGCTGTGGAATACGTCACCGGTGAGGCACTGGGAATGAATGCGGACTAACGGCGGTTGAGCGGAATTGGGATCGCCCATGCGGAGGACGACGGATTCTTCGATTTTGCCGGCAAAATGTCCGACAAAGCCGTAGATTCGAAATTGACCGTATTCAGTGGGGAAATCGGCCTCCGCCACTTTCTCCAGTCGAAAAGCTCCATTTTTTAACATGAAATATTAAGGATGAGGATACGCCTATAAACATTATAATTGTTCTGGAGCGCCGGATGCAGAATGAAGATCACTGGATGAACGCTATTCTTAAACGACGCGATGCTTGAACAACACTTGGTAACCCTGCTGCTGAAGCTTGCTGTTTCGGCGTCGCTGGCAAGCATTCTCTTGCGATCTAGTCCATTCTGCAGGATGTTGCTACGAGACCAACGAACCGCGCAGCAGCGCATGATGATGGCACTGGGATTCGCCACCATCTTCGGTGCGGGCTCAGCAGCCCGGATTCTGACAAACAATAATTACCAGGCTGCGGACATGAGCCTGGAGGGCAGCTTATTGGCTGGCGCATTGGGCGGGTACCTAACAGGGCTGGCAGGCGGCGTCTTGATTTCTCTGCCGGCGATGTTCAATGGGGAATATTTTTCCGTTGTATTGCTGGCAGGAGTGGGTGTATTGGGCGGGTTAATGCGAGACGTGGCACCCAGTGCCGATGAAATCTGGCGGTTTTCCCCGTTCTTTGACGTCACAATTTACCGGCTGGTGCGGCGAAAAGCGGAAAGTGGAAGCACGCTGTTTCAGTTGTTCATGGCGTTGACCATCCTGTTTGCCGAATTCCTCCGCGGAACGCTGGATCTTGTGGTGGACGAAAAACTTTTGTTCAGTATTCAAGGCAACTGGCAAAACATGGATTGGCTTTCCACCGCGGCTGTTTATGTAACTACAGTTTTTTGCGTCGGTGTTCCCTTAAAAATCTGGAATAACACTCGCAACGAAATGAACCTTGAGGCTCAAAGCAGGCTGCTGAACGAATCGCGGCTAAGAGCCTTGACCAGCCAGATTAATCCTCATTTTCTTTTCAACACTCTAAATTCCATTTCGTCTTTAATCCGAACCAATCCAGAACAGGCTCGTACTACCATATTGAGATTGTCAAATATTTTGAGAAAGTTGTTACGAAAGAATGACAATCTTACACCTTTGCGCGATGAACTGGCTTTCATAGATGACTACCTTTCCATTGAAATGGTAAGATTTGGCGAGAAATTAAAATTTATCAAAGAGGTTGAGCCTCAGACTCTGGACCGCCTAGTACCTAGCATGTTGCTGCAACCGATTGTTGAAAATTCAATAAAACATGGCCTTGCTAGAAAATTGAATGGCGGAACCATCCGCTTACGAAGTAGGCTAGTTGAGAGCAACCTGGAAATTGTGATTGAAGATGACGGCGTTGGCATTGACGAGTCGAAGCTGGAAAACCTGTTTGAACAAGGGATCGGCGTGAGCAATGTGAACGAGCGATTGAAGGTTTTGTTCGACGGAGAGTACCGGATGTACATCGACAGTAAGCCGGGGGAAGGCACCCGGACGCAGTTGGAGATTCCGGACCTGTCCCAAAGTTGGGCTGTAAGGTCGTACACTGTTTAATTGACTTGTTAAGGAGCTCGCGTTTGAACCGAGTTGATTTTCCAACATTGGCTTTGAGATCAGAGCTATTACCCAAGACGATTGCGGATCGTACCCGCAAAGTTTATGACCGTGTGTCGTTTATTTATCCGGCGTCCACGTTTTTCTTTCATTCGAAGGCGCATAAATGCGTGATTGATGATGCGGGAATAACGGATGGATCGCGGGTGCTTGAAGTGGCCACAGGTTCTGGAGAAATGTTCCGGAGACTGGTGGAGCAGAACCGTCGTGGGCAAACCATTGGCGTGGACATTTCTCCCAATATGGCAGCGAAGACACAGCGGCAGGTGCGACGCGAATTCCCAGGGAGCGGTGCCCATTGCCAGGCAGTGGATGCCCGGCAGCTACCTTTCCGCGACGGTTATTTTGATTCGGTAGTTTGTTGCTACCTATTGGAATTGCTGGGGCACGAGGATGTGGTGCCTGTGCTGGGAGAACTCCATCGCGTGCTGCGCCATAAAGGGCGTCTGGCGCTTGTTCTGATTGGGCAGAACAAAGAGATGTTCAACCGTGCTTACAGAGTGGCTGGATCGATTGCTCCCGCATTTTGGGGAAGGCAAGTAGAACAGAGTGTACCGGGATTGATCAAGGACCTGGACTTCCGTATTCAGAGCGACCGTATCATACGCCAGGGTTTTTATCCATCGCGTGTTTTGGTTGCGCAGAAATAGCGAAGAGAGGGTAGTCCCTTAGTGTAAAAGTGTAAAGAGGACCTCGCCATTGGGCGGGGTCCTCTTTGTTTTAGGTTTACTGACAGGCCCGGACCGTTCGTGATGCCGATGCGCCGCTGCGATTGGTAACTTGGACTGTAAGTGTATCCACTTTGAACGAGTCCACAATCGTCAGTGGAGCTGCGATTAAAAACGATCCCCCAGTTCTGATTGAGAGCGGACTGATGAAGTAGTCCCCGGCAAATCCCGCCAATGGAATACTTGGCAGCTTCGTGCCGTTTAGCGTAAGGTTGGCCGCAGTCAGGTCACGGCTTGTGCTGTAGCCAGTCAATTCCAGTTGCAAGCCAGGGGCGGCCGTACGATAGCAGGCATCTGTAAGAACTGGAGCAAGTTGCCTTACGTAGAATAAGCCAGCCGGTGGAAGTAATGGCAAGTCAGAACCTGCAACCCGAAGCTTGGTGACAGCGATATAGGTTTGTGAAGCCACCGTGCCGCTAGACATGACCGGAATGGCCATTCTCCTGATACCAGCCGGAATAGTCAGAGATTGCGTTGGTTGACCGCCTGCGAACCGAATGGATGGATCGGACTGGTTGGCATCCCCGTTTGAGGTACCGGTGTCCGCCGTTGTCTTTAGTCCAACGACCACTTCGATGGGAAGTGGGTAGCCTTCCGCCAAGTCGAGCGCATAGGGAAGCTGGCTGGTTGCCGGAGCAACCGGCCCACTAGGCCCGGAGACACTAATTTGTGGCAGGCCGGGGAGTTTCGTGGCCACAGTACAGATGGCGCTGGTTTCGCGCGACCTGGAATCTCGAACAACAGTTTCAAAAGTAAAGACACCGAGTTGGGTGGCTGAACCACTGATGGATCCGTTGGGGTTCATTCTCAAGCCAGGAGGCGGCGTTCCATTGATTGACCAGCGATAGGGGGCGATGCCACCAGTGACCACTGGTTGGAAAGTGAAGCTGCTTCCAACTGCTGGTGAGTTTGCCGGGCAACTGGTTGTGAGTTGCAGCGGAGATGGCGCAATGGCCAGTTGGCATTCTTGCGCTGCTGTAAGCCCGTTGCCATCTTTAACACCCACCTGAAAGACGAAATCCCCAGCTTCGGAAGGCACTCCGCTCAACAGGCCTTGGCTTGAAACGAAGAGTCCAGAAGGCAATCGGCCTGTGGAAGTCCAAATAAGCGGTTCCATGCCACCAACGACGGACAAAGGCTGGCGATAAGCCGCGGCGAAATTGCCAGGAGGCAATGGACAAGAGTTGATGCTGAGCACAGCTCGTTGCACAATAAGGCTGCACGGAACAGAGGCTTTGTTGCCGCTAGAGTCTTCCGCCTGCAAGCGGAATTGGTATGCCCCACCGTCATTCGGACGGCCATCAATAGAGCCGTCAGCAGAAATGGTCAGGCCTCGTGGGAAATTCCCCAGTGTGGACCAGGTGTAAGGAGCGGCACCGCCGCTTATGGACAGTTTTTGGGAATAAGAGGTCCCCGTCATACCGCTGGCAAGCGGGCAAGCCGTGGCGATGTTGATCACGGATTTTGCAATAGTCATGGAACAAGTTTTTGTAGACGATTTCCCGTTTTGGTCCACAATGGCCAGGATAAAATTGAAGGCTCCTTGAGTCTCAGCAATGCCGGATAGCGATCCAGTGGAGGTGACAGCCAGCCCTGTTGGAAGTGTGCCGCTTACTGACCACTGGTAGGGGCCATTACCGCCACCTGCACGCAACGGCTCAGAAATTGGAACTCCCAGAGTACCTGTAGTTGCGGGACAGGATGCAATGGTGGGCTCAGGGAAAGCAGCTTGTACCGTTAGGCTACACTGACGGCTGCCCGGATCTGCTGCGCCGGCCCGAGAACTGGCAACTCTTAAGCTAAAAGCATAATTCCCGGCACGAGTAGGTGTTCCAGAAATAACCCCGGCTTCGGATAGAGCCAAACCCGGAATGGTGGTAGCACCCCAAGTCCAGACATACGGTGCTGCGCCTCCGGTGGCGGCCAAGCGGGCAGTGTAAGCAACTCCGGCAGTTGCAACTGCCAATGGACAACTCCGTTCGGAAATCGAAAGAGTGGGTGGGACAACAGTGATAGTAACTCGCTGCACATCGGTTAGCTCGGCATCTTCCACTTTGCTTGTAACGGTGGCCGTGAAGTCATAGACTCCTTGCGTTGGGGGCGTCCCGCTGAGGATGCCCGCTGCGCTGAGGTTCAGCCAGGGGATGGTTTGGCCTGGGTCTGTTTGAATCGTCCAGCGGTAGGTGGTGCCACCCACTGCAATCAAAGGTGTGGCGAAAGGCTCACCGGCGGTAATGGGTCCGAGGATGCTTGAACCAACAATTGCCAATCCAGGGAGCAGAAAGCCATTGCGGGCACGGAAACTATATCGGCCTGCAGGGATTCCAACAGAACTGGTGTACTGTTTTCGATTGGCCAGAGAGCGCGGACCATTGTCTAGAAACGAGCCAGGAATGAGAGACCCTGGAAGCATGAAAGAAGTTCCGGGCAATGCTGTTCCGTTGGACCAACCAACAGCTGCAGAGACTCCACCTAATCCGCCAACACCGCCGCTGGCTTCCCCGGTTTCCCACTTAATTTTGTCGTAATTGAATTCCAAATCGAAGTTACCCGAACCAAGATCGTTGCGGTCTATAAGAATCAATTGGAATGAGTTCAGCTTGTCGTCATGAGTGCTGAAATAACCAACGTTCACATAGTTAATGCCAAAGGCATTGCGTCCGTTAATCGTATCGTTTCCATAGGTGACCAGATTGGAGCCACGCGCACGAGTATCCACATCGCCGAAAAAGGCGGCGATGATCTCGCGGCGTGTCCCATCGAGTCCGAACGGCGTGAACGAGGCAAGCGCGCTGTCAAACGTAATATTGCCATTGTTGTTAACGTACCCGGAACTACGAATCTGTCCAAAGAAATTGATCGTGAAACCTAAATTTACAAGCGGACTGGAACCGTCGTCGTTGGCTGGGATTTTGTTCAACGTAAAGCCTGCATTGCTTCTGACGGTCTGCGCTTGGACAGTAGGCTGCATCAACGCTAAAAATATCGGAACAACAAGAAACCACTTATTCATTGACCACCTCTTGACCAGGAACAGCTACCAGACGAGCTTCAGGAGAGTCTGCATCAAGCAGATATATAGTGCCTTTGGAAGAAGTACTGAGTTGAAAAACCGCGTTCCCCAGTGCACGGTACAATCCGGTTGGACGGGCGGTCAAATCAAGTAGCGTCATGTTTTGACCCGCAAGACTTAATACCCGAACACGTCCCGCAGTCTCAGTGGATGCGGCGAATGCCAGCAGCTGATTGTCTCCGCTGAAACCCGCACCTACCAGCTTCTCGCCGGGAACAACGTCCCAGTTAAGTTCAGCAGATGCCTGCACCAGCACATCTTCAAAAAACAGTGCCTTACCGCTGCTTTCCTCGCCCAATAGGAAGGCGTGGGAATTGTGGGCGAAATTCATCGCCCCAAAAACAGACTTTCCGGCAACGGTGGAAATTCGCCCCGAAGATTGAAAAACTTGGATGCCATCTGGCACAACTGCGGCGATCAGCGCCCCATCATCGGACACCGCCAAAGCAGAAAGGCCGTCAGGGGCATCAGCCGTCCAAAGAAGCTGGAGGGTACCTGCGCCGATTTGCCAGGATTCGATTTTTCCGGAAAGCGCACGCGTGAAAGCTTTGGCGGAAGGAGAAATGGCTGCAACGTCCGCCAGACCCGTTAGAGATTCAGCCCGCGTAATTAGCAAGGTTTGGCCATTCCAATCCACCACTGCAAGGCCGGGGGTATCGCCCGAAATTCGCACCACGGCACGCTTTGCATTCGGCGAGAGCCAAGCCTGCAAAATGGGCGCTCCAGCATCGGACACCGAACCCAGGGTTGCTGCTCCGGGCACTCCTTCAATAATCCGCAACTGCCGGGTTTGCTCATCCAGGACGCCCCCAAGTTGAGGATTGCGAATGGCCAAGCTGGTTTCCGCAGCCTGACAAACCATTGTCAAGGCGACGACAGCTATTCCAGCCCAATTGGCTAAGTACCTCATTTTGAAAAGACCTCCCAAGGGTATCGATAAAAATATGGCCGGTTGCGGCTTACTATTCCCACGCTTGGCAATCGGAGGAGATGCGCAAAAACTTTACCCTCGCATTCGGTGCTGAGGGTGATAGGTCTCTTATCGTCTTCGGCTTAAAGGACTTCTTAAAATCACAGTTTTGGAACCGCTCTGACGTGAAAATGTCGGCATACAAAGTTGTGGCTCCGTCAGCTTTGCGAATTTCGCGTATAATGTGGCAGTAACCTACAAGTGGCTTTTGCCGCCATCAATATAAGGACTCTGACGAGAATCGCGATTATGTCTGCATCAATTAATCCAATCACCAATCCTTCACCGGCGCAGAAACAGCCGGCCTTGGTTCCCCCTACAGCACCACCAGAGCAAAACAGCCGGTACAAGCTTTGGGGCGGATTGCTTCTTGGCGCGCTCCTTGCCGCCGCAGCTTGGTTCGGATTACGAACGGCACCAGAACAGAAATCTGCGGTTGTAGTGGTCCCCACAGTGAAAGCTGAAACGGGATCAATCAAGCAGGTGGTTCGAATTTCAGGCCAAACTGCCACCCGCCAGTACGCCAACATTACTGCACCTATGATTCGAGGACCAGAAAGCAATCGTCCAATGGTGCTTTTGAAAATGGCTCCTTCAGGAAGTATCGTAAAAAAAGGGACAGTTATCGCCTCTATTGACGGCCAGTCCATTGAAGATCATTTGGAAGACGTGAAAGATACTGTTGCAGCGGCAGAAGCTGATGTCCGGAAACGAGAAGCAGAACTGCGGTTAGACACGGAAAGTTTGCAGCAGAACCTGCTTTCGGCAAAAGCTGAAATGGATAAAGCAAAACTGCAGGCTAGTGCTGCGGAAGTGCGCACCGAAGTAGAGCGTCAGTTGTTAGCTTTGTCATCCGATGAAAGTGCTGCACGCTACAAACAGTTGCTGGGTGATATTGAGAACAAAAAGAAGTCCCACGAAGCAAATCTTGGCATATTGAAACTTACGCTGGAACGTCATAAACGGCACTATGGGCGGCATGTTGTCGATCTGCAAAGATTCGTTATTCATGCGCCAATCGATGGACTGCTTGTTTACACAAGCATTTGGAGCGGAAGCTCAATGCGGCAGATTGAGCTTGGCGATCAGTTGTCTCCCGGACAACCGTTCATGAAGGTGGTGAATACCTCAACCATGACGGTTGAAGCAAAAATCAACCAGTCAGAAAGTGAGCGATTCCGCATTGGGCAGCAGGCCACAGTTACTTTGGATGCATTCAGTGGCAAGACTTTTCCTGCGGCAGTTTACTCAATCACACCCCTCGCAGTTGGTGGTGGACGCCAAAACTTTTTCATCCGCAACGTACCACTGCGGATCGCAATTTCCGGATCGGATCCGAAGTTGATTCCTGATATGTCAGCTGCAGCCGATGTTCTTTTAGGGCAAGAAGAGGGCAAAGTTGTGGTTCCCCTGAGCGCCGTTAAATTGGAAAAAAACAAGGGCCTGGTTGCAGTGAAAACTGCGAACGGCTTTGAGAATCGCGAAGTGCAACTGGGGATGCGCAACGATACGCACACCTCCATTCTTGCCGGACTCAAACAAGGCGAAGAGATCAGGGCATCGTTCTAAGTTCTACCATGCGATGCTTTCGCGCATTGGCGGTGATTAGTGTGGTGCTGCCATGCTTGGCGGAACGCCCTAGCGTTGTTCTAGACTCCGGCGCAGCCCGGCTTACCATCGACTTGATGGGTGGCGGCATTGTAGGATTCGAGCTAAAAGGGCTTGCGCTAAATCCATTTACATGGGAACAAAAAGGTGCGGAAGATGAATCCCGCCCAAGGGGCCATTTTCTGTGTCTTGATCGATGGGGTGCGCCTTCCGATGCGGAGAAAGCGAACGGCATGCCGTTCCATGGCGAGGCCTCCAAAGTTGTTTGGAAAGTTACCAGGCAATCGGAGCTTGAAGTGGAAATGTCCGCAACGTTGCCACTTGCAAAATTGAGCATCGTGAGAGCGGTTAAGATTATACTGGGCACCTCTCTGGTGGAAGTTTCTGAGACGGTGAAGAATCTAAATACGCTGGGACGCATTTACAACTGGGTCCAGCATCCTTCCATTGCCCCGCCCTTTCTTGACGAATCAACAATCGTGAATGCCAACGCTGGTGAAGGATTTCCGCAATGGGCGCCTATGCCAGAACCGGAAGAGCTGGCAGAGCGGTGGCCGATGGCTCGCGGGGAAAAGAATATTGTTGACGTCAGCAAGCTAGCCAACGATCCCAATCCAAATGTGGTTTCGTACGTGGTGGATTCAGAAATGGGATGGACCACGGCAACAACACCATCCAAGGGACTGCTGGTAGGGTACCTTTGGAGCACCAAGGATTACCCTTGGTTTAACGTCTGGCGGCACGTGGAAAACGGCAAGCCGGCGGCGCGAGGACTCGAATTCGGCACCACCGGGTTACATCAGCCTTATCCTGTATTGGTGAAGAAAGGTACTATTCTAGGTCGCCCATTGTATGCGTATCTGGATGCAGGCGAATCGCAAACACGAAGCTACGCCATGTTTTTGGCACGAGTAACGAATCAATATTCTGGTACAGCAGTGGTGGCACGGTCGGGGAAACGAATCACCATTCGCGAGAAGACCTTGGGGCGATCAACTATTGTGGTTGGTCCGCCGCAGTAGCTTTTCGCAGGTGATTCAAAGCAGCCACTGAATCCGGAGTGATCTGGGCACCTTCAGCCGCCATGCGAAGCACTTCATCGACGGAATAGAACTTTCCGCCAGCCACTTCCTCAACTTGAAATTGCATGGGGCCATCCCAGACACAAGAATAAATAGCACCGAACACTCTGGAGAGCTTGTCTTCAAAATAGATCACGCCATGGTACGAAAGCGGAACGCCGCTGATACCCAGTTCTTCAGCCAACTCCCGTTGAGCACCAAGATCATAGCTTTCCCCAGCAACAATAACTCCACCT
>JAYUSZ010000457.1:0-17975 GCA_043755435.1 Bryobacterales bacterium
CAAGGGGGGGATACTGGATTCCCGCTTTCGCGGGAATGACGAATTGTACCCACTCACTTTGGAGAAGACCCTACCTATAAGAGGAGAATCCCAACATGATCGATGAGAAAGTTCCCTTTCTTGATCTGGTTACGGCCCACCGAGGGCTGCAGGATGAGTTTGTCGACGTCCTCAAGACAGCGCTCAGTACCGCTGGATTTATCGGCGGTCCGATGGTCCAGGGATTCGAACAGGACTTCGCTCAGTTTTGCGATGCGAAATTCTGTATAGGGGTCGGTAGCGGCACCGATGCCTTGCGGTTTGCACTCATCGCTGCTGGTATACGTTCCGGCGATATCGTAGTGACGGTGCCGAATACGTTCATTGCCACGACCGAGGCGATCTCCCAGGTAGGCGCCCATCCTGATTTCGTCGACATCGATGAGCGGACCTACAACATGGATACAGGGAAGCTTCGCCAGTATCTAGAGAAGGACTGTACGTGGGATGTAGGAACGAAGCGGGCCTTCCACAAGCGAACCGGCAAGCCTGTGACATCAGTCATCCCAGTCCATCTATACGGGCAAATGGCCGATATGGGCCCCATTCTCGATCTGGCAGCCCAATACAATCTCAAAGTGATCGAGGATGCCTGCCAGGCGCACGGAGCAGAGTATTTCTCAAAGAAGGAAGACCGATGGCGCAAGGCCGGTTCGATGGGGCACGCAGCGGCGTTCAGCTTCTATCCAGGCAAGAACCTGGGCGCCCTTGGAGAGGCAGGCGCTATCACGACGAGCAACGAAGACGTTGCACGACACTGCCGGATGCTACGCGACCATGGCCAGTCAAAGAAGTACTTTCACGACATTGAAGGATACAACGGACGGCTTGATGCTATACAGGCCGGCATATTGAAGGTGAAACTTCTCAAGCTAGTGGAGTGGAACGAGCAGCGGAGGAAATGTGCCGTTGTCTATGATCAGCAGTTCGCTTCGCTGGGGGACGGCGTCAAGCTCCCTGTCCAACCAACCTGGGCCAAGTCCGTGTACCACCTCTACGTGATTCGAACGCCGCGCCGAGACGAACTCCGAGCATATCTGGCAGACGAAGGTATTGGAACAGGCATCCACTATCCGATCCCACTGCATTTGCAGAAGGCGTATCAGGAATTGGGGTTTCAGAAAGGGGCTTTCACCATCTCGGAGAAGGTCGCAACGGAGATTCTCTCTCTGCCAATGTATCCTCACTTGCAACTCGATCAGCAGCAGCAAGTCGTGGGCAAGGTTCAGAAGTTTCTTCTACGGTGAATGAGCTCTGTTCTCTCCCCGTCATGAAGGTCACAACCTGTTCGTGAAAAGCTCCATCTGAAGCGTAGTTTCTGACTCCAAGTGCAATGACTGCAGACTTTGATGGGCTAAGGTGCTCCCGCCCTATCGCCGGGAGCGTTCCCTCTCCAGCAACCCGCCCGCCTCACCTATTCACGGCCTCTCACCGTTTTCCCCTGGCATGAGCATTGCCCGAGCGATTATGGCCATCCTCACAGGAATTTTCTTGACAACTCTCCATGAGGAGTCTAAAACGGGTTCCCAGAAACACTCAACAGATAGTGGGGCTGCGAATTGGTTCCTACCACAGATAGTGGGGCCACGAATTGGTTCCTATGTAGACCCAGGGCTTGTCAGGCACTCGGCTGCTCTCACGCCAGGTTCTCGCGACGCAGGCACTCACGTTGTCACAGCTCATTATTAGACAACCACCGAAATCGCTTCAAATGCGGCCCAGCCCTGTTTCTCCAGATGGTGATCGAGAAACAGCTGAGAACGGAACGATAGGAGTTTCTATGCGCCAAGTACATCAAGGCTCAACCTTCAAACGATGTGAGGTGGGTGTGCCATCGCTCCGGCTCTGGTGCGGTCTCGGTCTGACACTGGCCATCGGCCTCTGGACATCTACTGACGCATGGGCGTTGAGTGTGAGCCCGAGGACCCTATCCTTTCAGGCTGTTCAGTGTGCGCCTAATCCGAACAGCCAGACAGTCAGACTTTCCCAGGAAGAGGATTCGCCTGTTGTCGAGTGGACGGCGCAGGACGATGCGACCTGGCTCACAGTTTTTCCTGGGACGGGAAGCCTAAAGCGAAGGTCGCAGGTTCAGTTGTCTGTGGATGCGCTCGGGTTGGCGCCAGGCACCTATACAGCGACCGTCACAATCACGCCGGCTAGGGGATCGAGTGTAGGCATGTCTGTAACACTGCTGGTGTCAGCCGCGGTTTCCACTTCACGGACAACGACCACGCTTAACTGGAAGCCCAATATCGAGCCAGACCTTGCTGGATATAAGCTGTATCAGGGTACAACCTACGGAGTTTACGATTACCCTATAGCCGTAGGGAACGTGACTTCTTACATGGTGAGTAGTCTAGAGGTAGGGAAGACATACTTCTTTTCCATGACAGCCTATGACACCAGTGGCAATGAGAGCCCCCACTCAAACGTGGTGTGTATAAGATAAGCATGTTTTAGCAAGTGCATAGGTGTACTTGGCGTGTTTGGCCCGAGGTTCAGGAGTGGCCTGTCGATGATCCCTCCATGCTTAGACTCCATCCTGAACGGAAAGCCCTGTTCTAGTAGCCAGTAGACGTAACAACTCGTTCGAAGAGGTTAAAATGCCAATTATAATAATGCTATTAAGCCTTTTATTGGTTCCTTCCCTCGTTTTGGCGGAAGACATCTATGTTGCGCAAAATACAGCGGGTCTTGATAATGGGTCCAGTTGTGCCAACGCCCATAGTGCAGTCTGGTTCAACACGGCGACGAATTGGGCGCTCGGTGTGGGCAAGATCAGTGGGGGCGACACAGCGCACCTCTGCGGTATAATCACGAGCCAGATGGTTGCGAGAGCGAGCGGATCGACAGGAAGCCCTATAACGGTCCTGTTTGAGTCTGGGGCCAAAATTAGCCAAAGCGTCTGTTCGGGGGCGAGCGGCTGTTTCTCTATGTCCGGAAGGAGTTACATTATTTTGGATGGGGGGACTAACGGTGTCATCGAAAGTACGGCTAATGGCACCTCACCTACCTTTGCCAATCAGTTAGCCAGCATCGGAGTTTCGGCTTTTCCCTGCTCGAATTGTGAGATCAAGAATCTCACTATCCAGAATATGTATGTCCATACGTTTGATCTGACCGATGTGGCAGTGAACTATCCCCTGGTCAACGCAATCAAACTTGCCGGCAGTAATACGACCGTCCATCACAATATACTTCACGATGCGGGGTGGGCCATCTATCAGAACTACCGCAATGGGGATACCAACGTCGAAATTCATCATAACGAAATCTACAACTCAAGCCATGGGTGGACTGTTGCAGGAAACGGGGCGATTGCGGCGTCCAACTTCAAGTTCTACAACAACCATGTCTACAACTACAGCAATTGGGATACAACAGCCAACGCCTATCACCATGATGGGGTTCATGCCTTTGGGATCGGTGGAGCAGTCGGTGACGCGTATGACATCTATAATAATCTCTTCGAGGGGGCTTGCGGGGATCACATGACGGCCCACGTCTACATGGAGGGCAATTCAGCCTCGAAATGGACATCCTCTGGAACGGTGCGCATTTTTAATAACGTCTTTCTCTGCGACTCCGTTGTCTATGGCCTGGTACGAGTCGTAGCAGGCCATGGTGAGCTATATAACAACGTGATCGTCGGTGGACGCGCGTCCGTCGGGATTTGTTTGTCCGTTGACAACACGATCAATGCGAAAATCATAAATAACGCCCTGTCCGGGTGTAATCAACTCATTAGCATCAATGCGGGGACTACCTTTGCCGATGCGGCGACCGATTTGAATTTCAATGCCTATGCCTGTAGGGAGTCGCTCAATTGCTTTAACTGGACAGGTGTCTCGCCGTTTGAGGCCAGTTTTGCCAACTGGAAAACCAAATGCGGGTGCGACGGGAATTCTTCGAATAATGCGAGCCTCTTGCTCGATAGTATTGGGCGTCCCACTGTGGGGTCGCCTGTAATTGGAGCAGGCACGAATCTGACAATTCTGGGGAATTCTGATCTCAATAAGGATAAAATGCTGATTCCGCGGCCAAGTAGTGGTGCATGGACCGCAGGGGCCTATAATTTCGCCAGCGATACAGTGGGCCCTGCGGCCCCAACCAATTTGACAGCTCAATAGATTCCAACAGTGGAGTAACGTCAGGCGTCTCCACCACATCGCTTATAGTATCGCCAACCGATCTCGACTTCGATTCTCCTGCCGTGCAGGGCAACCAATATTATATTGCCCTGCAGGAAACCCGCTCGAAAATCAGCCTCTGCTGGGCAGTAGGCCACGTCATAACTCCTCTCCTACGTCAGTATCACAGATATTTCACGGCACGTGAGGGAAAGCCCTCAGTCTGAAATCATTTTCCTGCGCATCTACTGTGTATTGATTTGAGGTCAAACGTGAATCCTTCCACGTAAAGCAATACCGTACGGACGATTTTCTGATTTTTACTTCTTCGTGGCAGTAGTAGCTGACACATGAACCTGATGTTATGTCCTATCTGCGGGTGTGGGCGCGGGGAGCGCTTTCTCTCCGCACCCGATCGCTTTCATGGACGGGAGACGACCTATCAGCTCGTGAGATGTACCTCCTGTTCGTTAGTCTGGTTACTGAATCCACCTGAGCCGGAGGAGATGGACTACCATTATGGAATAGACTATCACGAGGCTATAGAAACTGCGGGAGAGACGCACATTGAAAAGAGATGGCGCTATCCACGAAAGAAGCTCGTTGAAATGGTACAGGGTGGTACTCTTCTCGATATTGGATGCAACTCGGGCGGGTTTCTCCAAACACTAAAAGGTCCAGATTGGAAGCTTTATGGGATTGAGATATCACCAGCACAAGCACGAAGGGCTGAAGCCAAAAGTGGGGCACAGGTATTTGTAGGTGGCATACTCGATGCTCCATTTCCCGAATCAGGTTTCGACGTCATTACCGGCTTCCACATTCTTGAACACGTCTATCAGCCTAGAGAGGTAATACGGAAACTGTGGAAGTGGCTAAAGCCTGGGGGCATTCTCTATCTCCACGTTCCGAACATCGAGGCTTTGGAGGCGCGCATCTTTCGGTCGTATTGGTATGGTCTAGAATTGCCCAGGCACTTGTATCACTTTTCGCCAACCTCGTTAAGCCGCCTATTTGCCCATTTTCAGTTTGACGAGATTCTGCTCGGCACGCTGCCCCATAACCATATCGAGGCAAGCACGCGCTACGTTATCGACAGAATACGGCAAAAGCTTGGCATTGCCCCCTCTCCCCTTGGTGCAGTAAATCATTCGCCAGGCATAGCGTGGAGAATTGTTCGTAAACTATTGCGAGTGGGTATGTTGGAGCCGGTAAGTTATCTGACGGCTGTCGTGGGACGTGGCGCAGGAATCGAAGCTGCGTACCGGAAACGGGTTTCATAAGAGGGCTCCTAGCCGTTATGCATCGTCATAAGAGTATGAACCTTGAACCTTCCTGGGGTAAAGCAATTGGAAGTACCTGCGAAGCATTGTGACGCGGGAAAGCACATGTCGTGTGCTAGCGAGGCCCGGTATGTCATTGTTACTCCCGTGCGGAATGAAGATGCGTATCTTGAGAAACATCTTGCGAGTGTCGTGCGGAAAACCTACGACCTACAGAATGTATCCTAGTTGACGACGATTCAACCGACACGGCTGGAGCGATTGTGGATCAGTGGGCATCCCAACATGCCTAGATTAAGTCCCTACACCGTGGCGATCGGGGGTTGAGGTATGCAGGTACAGGAGTTATGGAAACATTCTATTCTTCTATGGCTTTGTGAGAGTGGATACATTCGTTGGGTTCCGCAAGTGGAGGGTCCTGCCTTAATTACTGAGCCGGCCATCAAATAATGCGTAGTGCGGCCTGAGAAATCACCTGATTTTCAGGCAGAAGTGCCACTTATGAGCAAAGGCCTACACGCACACTTTGGCGCTCTCATCAGTAAGTACATTAGGAGACAGCATCTCCGTCGCCTCTTTCTGATCAAAAGTATCTGGCAGTAGGATCGAGCCGCCCTCCCTGCTAGCATACACGGCAAAGAAAATCTGCTGACGCAAACTGACTTAACTTTAATTGAGAGGTATGAGATGAAACTTTCGATCGTGATCGTATGTTGGAACGACTTGAAAGTGATCCGCGATTGCTTGCATTCAATATACGCTGAAACGCACTCGATTGAATTCGAAGTAATTGTTTCCGACAACGGCTCCACAGACGGGTCAGTGCAGTTTATACGACAGAACTATCCACAGGTTGTAATCATTGAAAACGGGGCGAACCTTGGATTCAGCAAGGGAAACAACGTCGGCATTCTGGCTAGTCGGGGAGAATATGTCCTCATTCTGAATCCGGACACGATCATTCACAATGGGGCGTTGGATAAATGGATCCAGTTCGCGGACCAGCACCCTGAATCTGGAGGCTTTGGATGCCGTGTCCTGAACCCTGACGGCTCCAATCAGGGCTCCCCCCGGCCGTTCCCGACGATCTGGGGCGACTTGCTCGCGGCACTATACCTTAGACCACTTGCTTACGTCTCGGACAGATTCGTCTCCGACACTTATGCCGGATGGCAAGGAGACACTGAACGGTTGATTGATTGGCAGTCCGGATGCTGTGTGATGTTACGCGGCGATCTGATCAGGAGCATGGGCGGGTTTGACGAACAGTTCTTCTACCATTACGAGGAGGTCGACTTGTGCCGACGGGTCTGGCAAGCAGGGTATCCAATCATTTATACCCCTGAAGTAAGTATCACACATCTGGGAGGGCAGTCAGTCAAACGATTTCCGATCAAGTTCGAAATGGAAAAGTACCGCAACCGCTACCGCTACTTCTACAAGTATTACGGGCGAGAGGGAGTGCGTCGCTGCCGCCGTGTCGTTCTTGTAAGGCTGCGAGTTCGGCAGATTGGCTACGGCATGCTCCAGTTGGTAAGACCAACAGATGTGTTGAAGAGCCGAATGAACATGTATCGAGTTTCTGCGGAGTGGAACCGGCGTCTCGACCCGGTCAAATTCATAGAAGCTGGGGAAGAACCAGACGTCGATGCCAAGGCTGTTGCCTAGCAGTAAACGCTTCGCAGGCACTTTGTTAGAATCTGCAGAAAAATTCTCATCTCGTGAAGGAGGTATTGCAATGCCTGTCTGTCTAGTTACTGGTGGCGCTGGTTTCATGGGGTCTCATGTTGCCGAGCATCTGCTCAAAATGGGACATGAGGTGGTCGTCCTAGACGACCTGAGTGGTGGATTCGTCGGCAATGTTCCCGAAGGTGTGGAATTTATCGAAAGATCGATCTTAGATCACGAAGCCATTAATCGCTTGTTTGAGAAGTACTCTTTCAAGTACGTATATCACTTGGCAGCCTATGCGGCAGAAGGAATGAGCCATTTCATTAAACGATTCAATTATGAAAATAATCTTGTTGGTTCGGTGAACCTTATCAATGCGTGCATCAATTTCGATATTAAATGTCTCGTCTTCACGTCATCCATCGCAGTCTATGGGGCTGGGCAGTCACCGATGACTGAGGATATGGCCCCATTACCAGAAGACTCATACGGGATTGCCAAGCTAGCGGTGGAGCAAGAACTGAAGGTTAGCCATCACATGTTCGGACTCGAGTACATAATCTTCAGACCCCATAACGTGTATGGCGAGAGGCAAAATATTGGAGATCGATATCGAAACGTCGTGGGAATCTTCATGAACCAGTTACTGAAAGGAGAACCCATGACAATTTTTGGTGATGGGGAACAGCAGCGTGCTTTTACGCACATCAACGATGTAGCGCCAATTATCGCCGACTCGGTGAACCATCCGGCAGCCCGGAACGAAATATTTAACGTTGGTGCTGACCAACCTTATGCGGTCAATGCGCTGGCACGGATTGTTGCCGCTGCCATGGGTCTGCCATGTCGGACTGCTCACTTGGATCCGCGGAACGAGGTGAAGATCGCCTTCTCAGACCATGACAAGGCAGAACGGATCTTTGGCAGGCGCGAGAAGACAGGACTTCAAGAGGGAGTTTCCGCGATGGCAAAATGGGTAGAAAAGCACGGTGCTCGCGAGAGCAGTATTATAAAAGACATCGAGGTGATGAGGAATATGCCTCCCAGCTGGGCGAGTGTGGTTCGGCGGGCGATATAGCGGTCTTGTCGGTTCGCCATTGTCGCAGTGCTACTTGTATGGTACGGCACACCCGATATAACTTTTAACTGGTTGAAACCGGCACTTATATCTATCGAGTACCATGAGTGGCGTGTCTCTCTTCTAAATCCTCACTTCGGCAACCCTGCAGATCCAACGCGATATATCCTTCTTAAGATATGTCACAAGATGCATATGTCCTGATAACGCCTGCCTTCAATGAAGTGCAGCGTCTGTCCCAGACGATCGAGTCTGTCCTAAACCAAACGGTATGGCCCTTGCGTTGGATACTTATCAGTGACGGCTCTAACGACGGAACTGATGGGATAATGAAAAGCTGGGAGGCACGAGTAGATTTTATATCCTACATCCGCCGTGAAAAGGATTCTGGCGTGTCGGGGTTTAAGTCGAAGGTTGCCGCTATACAGGAGGCCTATGCTAACTTACACGCTCTTACTTTTGAATACGTCGGCATTCTCGACGCGGATATTACCTTGCCACCGATCTATTATGAGCAGGTGATTGCGAAGTTCAAACGGAATCCACTGTTGGGAATTTCCGGTGGGTTCATTTTCGAGCAACATAAAGGGCGCTTCGAAAGCAGGCCTGCCAATACGACCCGATCTGTTGCGGGAGGAATTCAACTTTTCAGAAGGTGCTGCTATGAGTTAATTGGTGGGCACCAGCCCATGCCGCATGGTGGAGAGGATTGGCTTTGCGAAATCATGGCACGAAAGAAAGGTTGGGAGGTATTAGGCTTCCCTGACATTGTGGCCTTTCATCACAATCCAAGCGACGCAAAGCGTGGGGCTCTGAAAGAGGCTATCAGGCAAGGGAAAATGGACTACTCGGTTGGGAGTCACCCCTTATTTGAATTAATAAAGTGTGTTCGTAGATTGCAGGAGAGCCCGTTTGGTTTGCGAGCACTATTGCGGATTTTTGGATTCACGTGTTCTGCCATAAAGGGGGCACGCAAAGCTGTTTCGGTGGAGGTTGTCGACTACCTAAGACGGGAACAATTGGATAGTTTGCGGAGGCATCTTCACGATCCACGCCAATAATCAATTCGTCAAACTGCTTCTCCTGGCGATCAAAGCGTAATTCAGAATTTCACTATAGAACAATGCACAACAAGGCGCTCCATCGGATGGCAAATCCGCTATGCTCTATTGTCGCCGGTGAACTTTGTCGTTCTGTCCCATGGCTGTTCAACGGCTAGAACGGTTAAATAATTGCAGAGTAATACGCAACAAGAGCCTGTCAATACCCTGATGTCCATTCAAAACATGTCTGCCACGATTGGTAGAGGTGCCTTCTTTGGTATCATTGCCGGCCTGACACAGATGAGTACGAGGCTCGTGACGGTGCCGGTTGTGATTGGATACCTCGGGCTCGATGGCTACGGAATTTGGTCCATTATCATGGCTACTGCAGGATGCATGCGATTCGGGACCGCTGGTGTCAAGTCTGCCTATCAGAAGTATGTAGCTGAGGCGACGGGCAGTGGTGATTTCGTGAAAGCCAGCCAGTTACTCAGTACCGGTAGCGCGGCGATGCTAGTGCTCTCGATCATTGGGCTAGTTCCATTAGCGGTCTTTTCAGACAGCCTGGCCCAACTGATCGGTGTTCCCGATCGCTTCCTCGACTCGGCAGCAGGGTCCATTTCGGTGCTAGCCCTTATCATGGTGTTCTCGAATGTCGGCGCGGTGTATGAAGCCATCGTAATGGGTGGGCACCGAATCGATTTGACGAGGAAGTTGATCACCGTATGTACCATCCTGGAAGCGATCGCTGTTGTTCTTTGCCTGTATATGGGATTTGGGTTATTGGCCATGGCGGCAATCATGGCGTTGTCTGAGATTGCCTATTTGCTCTGTTGCTTTGTTGCCTCGCGGCGTATTCTTCCAGCTATCAAGATAGCCACCACGCACTTGTCTAGAAGGGTGTGGCGAGATTTACTCTCTTATGCAGGGAGCTACCAAGTAGTGGGCATTTTGGAAGTGCTGTATGTAGCAATCTTGCCGGTGACGATTCTTAAATGGTTCGGTGCGGATGCCGCCGGAGTGTTTGCGGTTGTTAATAGATTGGTAACGGCCGCTGTGCTTCCCCAGGAGGCCTTGCTCCTTCCGATTCTGTCTGGCGCGAGCCAGGTGCATGCTTCCGGTTCAGTTGACAGAATGCTAACCCTTCTTGGCAAGGCCTATAAGACAACGTTGGCTGGCGCAATGATTCCACTTGCTTTCGTTGCGAGCCATGGTCCTCTTATATTGCTGGCTTGGACTGGTCAATCTGGCCCTGTCTTTCGCATGGCATTCTGGCTCATATGCTTTGCGGCGCTTTTGAAGGCGCTATCCCTGCTGGCGCTGATTCTCTATCGGGCATCAGGAAGAGCCTGGATGGATAATATTCGCCAAGTTCTACGGATCTTGGTACTCCTCCTGATCAGTATGTTTGGCCATCACATGGGATTCTTTGGCGTCCTCTGTGGGTTAGTCGGCGCTGAGTTAATTGGGATGGTCTTCATGTTGTTCGCGATGACCAGTACATTCCAGGGGCTTACAGCGCGGATGCTGCTTCCTGACACAGTCAAGCTGATCGGGGTCACCCTTGTTGTACTGTTTGTCGGTGGCGTCGTTACGAATGTGTCAATACCCTGGGAGACGAGCGAGCAGTTTGTTGCCACTCTCAAGCTTGGAGTGCTTTCTCTGACATCCCTTGTGACGGCGTGGGTTGCTCTTCGCTTCACCGGTGCTATTTCTAAGAGTGAGATAAATGCAATATTGCAAAGGCCATCCGTGCTAAAGATGAAAGCTTGACAGCAGGGATGATCCTGATGAAGTTTATTGTAATTACAACATGATTAGTTTCGATAGAGTACGGACAAGGTTGCACAGCATTTGGTTAGGCGCCAGGTATCCTTTTTGTTCATTCGGAAAGGGCGTTTCAATTCATTTCACTTGCGAGATACACCGATCGGTCGCGAAAAGAATCTCATTTGGAAGTGGCGTATGCCTTGCTTCGGATGTATGGATAAATGTTGTAAAGGAGGGCAATTCGAGTAATAAGCCCGCAATTACTCTTGCAAGTGGATGTAAGATTGGGAGGCGGTCGGTAATTTCCGCAAAGAACTCAATTCACATCGAGAAAGATGTCATGCTAGCTCCGTCAGTTCTGATCATGGATCACAACCATGAATACTCCGACCCAAATGAGGCAATTTATGCGCAAGGAACGACAACAGGGGGAACGATAGTGATTGGGCGGAACTGTTGGATTGGGTATGGTGCAGTCATCCTTTGTGGATCGGGCGAACTCATAATTGGACACAACAGTGTTATTGGGGCGAACGCCGTTGTGAGGCAAAGTTGTCCTCCTTGCAGTGTGGTCGCTGGCAATCCGGCAAGACTTGTCAAGAAGTATGATCCAGCCTCAAGGAGATGGCTCCGTGCTAGTGAAACTGCTAAGCCCGAGGACTTCACAGAATCCTTTCGTGCTGAGAGCAATCAATAAGTCCGCAGCAGCCCCCTCCCCTTATTGCGTCAGTTACTGATAATGCCGACCGACTGAACCTTACCTATATGCAGGCGGCTGGCAAGACCTAAGTAGCTCAATGACTGACAGGTAGCGAGCTGCCGGCGATTCTAGATATATGAGATATCTCAAGAAGTGAAGCAAAACGATCGAAACATGGGAGGGTAGTTCAATTCATGCCAGCAGACGTTACTACAGTATCAATGGGGAGTTTCCTGATTGTCGCGTCCTTGGGATTCCTCTTGTTGATATTGCCGCAACGATATGCATTAGCGCCCATGTTCATAGGCGGTTCCTATCTGACGTTGGGGCAGAATTTCTCGATAAGCGGAGCGCACTTTCACCTAATTAGGGTGCTGATAGCGTTTGGTTTGGTCCGGCTTTTGGTCCGGAGGGAGATATTCAGTATCCAGCTCAATGCCATTGATAAGATCTTCATCGCGTGGATCGTAATACGCACGTTCTTGTATGTTCTTGTCAGTGGAGATACTGAGACTGTTCTCGAGCGTCTTGGCGTTCTCTACAATTCGGTTGGGATTTATTTCCTCGTTCGGGCGGTGGTGCGAAGCTTCGACGACATCATCCTTAACGTGAAGATGTTTGGCCTTACAATAATTCCTCTTGCTGTGCCGTATTTGGTCGAATACACGACTGGTAAAAATCCATTCTTCTTCCTCGGTGGCGTGCCAGAATTCACTCAAATTCGTAAAGGCAGCCTCCGCTGTCAAGGGGCCTTCAGGCACCCCATTCTTAGTGGAACCTTCGGAGCCACCGCTGTACCTCTTTTCGTGGGATTGTGGGTGTATAGTACCGGCAACCGTGTTATTGCGCTATGTGCTTTTGGGGTGGCCACACTAATTTTTATTCTTTCTTCATCAAGCGGCCCTCTAATTGCGTATCTTGTTAGCATGGTTGGATTAGTTTGCTGGATGTTCAAAACTCGGATCAGAACCATCCGATGGGGGATTGCGATTCTCCTATTGGCGCTGCACGCTGTAATGAAGGCTCCGGTATGGTTTCTTATAAATCGTCTGGGCGAGGTAATTGGAGGCGGTGGGTATTATCGCTCCGCTCTGATTGATGAATTTATCAGCCATATCGATGAATGGTGGCTTATTGGCACAGACCATACAGCGCACTGGCTACCGACTGCTCTTGAGAGTAACCCTAAGATGGCAGATATTGTGAATCACTTTGTCGCACAGGGAGTCAGTGGAGGTCTGCTATGCTTGATTCTGTTTATTTGGCTCATCGTCATGTGCTTCAAGACTACTGGTAAAGCAATCCTGGATGAGGCCAGGTTTTCATCTTCTGAGCGATTCATGATCTGGTCACTAGGTTGTGCGCTACTCAGCCATGTTGCATCTTTTTTCTCGGTGTCCTACTTTGATCAATTAAGCGTGTTTTGGTACTTTCTTATAGGCATGATCGCGTCGCTAAGTTCTGATAGAAACAGCCAGGTAATGGTTCCACCGATGGCTCGTATTCCGCAGCCGATCCACGCATTTCCAGAATCCCAAGGGGGGGTTCGTGCCGGCCATCGCGGTTAGCGCATCAATCTCCACCACATTGCGCCGTGCTTGGTTGACCGATGGTCGGTAGTACGTCGTACGACCCAGTCCCGTCGCAGCACAGCCTGCGGAACCGAAAAACCGCCATCCCCACTAGGTGGCACACACATCTCGCAGCTCAACCGGCAGGAGAGATTTTTGTGGAGGCATTGTTGTGTGCTGCATTATGCAAAGAGAGATCGGCATACAGCCGATTGATGTAGCCGTTCTCGTATTCGAGTTTCTTCAGCCACTTGAAGTCTGAAGCCTCCAACTAGTGTTCTCCCTGCAATCGGATCTCCGAGCTTAACGAACATCAAAAGTAATTACGAAGGCTTTGAGAAGGCGTTAAGGGTGCCGTCCGTATCCGATATCCAGTGTTTAAGGAGGTGCCGGTGATCAGCAGTACTTATTATCTACTTAAGCCTGCCATTCCCGCTTGGCTTCGGATGATGCTCCGACGGTATTGGGCCAAACGGCTGAGGTGTCAGGTCAGCAGTTTCTGGCCGATCGATACGGCTGCAGCGCAAACTCCTGCAGGTTGGCCTGGATGGCCGGATGGTAAGAAGTTCGCTTTCGCCCTAACGCACGATGTCGAAGGAGTGAGAGGGCTGGAACGATGCCGCGCGCTTGCCGAGGTAGAGATGCGTCTGGGATTTCGCTCTTCATTTAATTTCGTTCCGGAAGGCGAATATGCAGTTCCCGACACGCTCCGTGCTTTCCTGCGTGTGAACGGGTTTGAAGTCGGTGTACACGATCTGCACCACGATGGATCGCTCTATCGTTCGGCAAAGACTTTCAAAACACAGGCTCAGAAAATCAATCAACATCTGCAGTCTTGGGAGGCTGTGGGCTTTCGTTCTGGATTCATGTTTCATAATTTGGAATGGCTGCAGGATCTCAATATTCTCTACGATGCATCCACGTTTGACACTGATCCGTTTGAGCCTCAACCTGACGGTACGAAGACGATTTTCCCGTTCTGGGTCCTCGGAAATGATGGCAAAGGGTATGTTGAGTTACCCTATACGCTGCCACAAGATTCCACCCTGTTCTTATTGCTGAAAGAAAACTCGATCGACATATGGAAACGCAAGCTCGATTGGGTCGCTCAACAAGGTGGCTTAGCATTGGTGATTGTCCATCCGGACTACATAGGTTTCAACGGCCAGAAACGTGTCGGTGAGTACGGTCTGCAGCTGTATCGGGATCTGCTCGAATATGTTGCCAAGCGGTATTCTGATCAGTGTTGGCTTGCTTTGCCAAAAGAAGTTGCGCGTTATTTTTATTCGAACATGGTTCCTGGCTCAGGTGTGAATAAATGTCTGCTCGCTCAAGAAAAGGCTGAGGTTTCTAATCCGAAGGATCAAGATGTCTTATCCGAGAGTCTAGTCAGTCTTCAGACGGTAGATCAGCCAGAAGCTCGGAATCCTGGGGTTCCCTGTTTGCAGGGAAAGCGTATGGCGGTAGTATTATTTTCAACTTTTCCCGGTGACCCACGGCCTCGGAGGGCAGCAGAAACCTTTGTACATGCGGGCATGATTGTCGACGTGATCTGCCTTATGGATGAGGGAAGCCCTGGGCGGGACACATTTAATGGAATAGAAATCGACCGGATTGCCATCAAGCATAACCGTGGATCTAAACTTAATTATATTCTTCAGTATAGCCTGTTTATCCTGATCGCTTTTGCAAAGCTTGCTGTTCGCTCCCTGACAAAGCCGTACGATGTCGTGCATGTTCATAATATGCCTGATGTGCTCGTTCTCGCCGCCTTGGTTCCCAAGTTGTTTGGTGCCAAGGTGATATTGGATCTGCACGATCCAATGCCGGAGCTCATGATGACGATCTTCAACTTGCGGAGGGAAAGCCTGGCAGTTTGGCTGATGGCTCGTATCGAGAAGTGGAGCATCGCATTTGCCGATGTGGTTGTCACGACTAACTCCGCTTTTGAAAGGTTGTTTGTTTCACGCAGTTGCCCAGCATCAAAGATGTGTGTTGTCATGAATTCACCAGATGAGCGAATATTCAAATATTCTCCAGCGAAAACTAGGGATAGGCAGTCAGATAAGGTTAACCGCCCCTTCATCATCATGTATCACGGCACCTTAGTAGAGCGGAATGGTGTAGGGTTAGCTGTGGAGGCACTAGCAAGGTTGCGCCAGTCTGTCCCTGCAGCAGAATTGAGGATTTACGGTCCTCGGACACCATACTTGGACCAGGTTATGCTGACCGCGTCTGAGAAGGATCTGGAGAAATCGGTCCATTATCTCGGGCCAAGGTCTCTAGAACAGCTTACGGAAGCGATCGCGGAATGCGATGTGGGTGTTATCCCCAATAAGCGCAGTGTCTTCACGGAAATTAACATGCCGACTCGTATTTTTGAGTACCTTGCATTGGGCAAACCTGTAGTGGCGCCTCGCGCTCCGGGTATTCAGGACTACTTTAGTGAAGACTCACTGACATTCTTTGATCTTGGAAGTGCTGATGATCTCGCGCTGAAACTTTCGCACCTCTTTTTTCACACAGATGAAACTCTTGAAGTCGTGAAACGTGGACAAAACGTATACCTTCCCCACTCCTGGCATAACGAAAAGAGAACACTTGAAAATGTGGCGGTCGAGCTCATGTCCGTGGGTCGCAAGAGTAATTACTGAGCCGACCATCAAATAGTGCGTAGTTCATCACGTGGCATAGCGAACATGTTTTTCACGAAACAGGTTGGTGATCATCTGCGGTTGCTTCTGACGCCAATACAAATGGCGGCGCACGGTGGCCATGAGTTTGGTTCGGTTGGTCGGCCGGCTCTTACCGAGCCCGTTCGTCTTGACGTCCTGGTTCAGCAACTCATCGGGATTCAGTTCCGGGCAGTAGCCCGGCATCCGAATGAGCCGCAGCCGCGACGAGTGTATGGCGGCAAAGCGCGTGGCTGTCCCGGATCTGTGCACCGGATGCCCGTCCACAATCAGATAGATCCTGCCGTCAATCTGCTTGAGCAGCCGCTTCATGAACTCCACAAAAACGGGGGCCTTGAATTTGCCCTGAAATACCATGAAGGCGAGTGCGCCCTTGTTCGTGATGGCCGAGATCATGTTGCACCCGAAGCGCTGGCCCGTGGCCCGTATCACGGGAGTGTGTCCCACCGGTGCATAGCTTGTCCCGGTCATGTGGTCACTGCGCAGCCCCATTTCGTCGCCCCAATAAATGGCGGCGTGTTCCCGCGTGGCCTGCCGGGCAATCATCGGGTATTCCTGTTTCAGCCACCGCGCGATGGCCGGATCGTTCCTCTCGTAGGCGCGCCGCACCGGCTTCTGCGGGCTCAAGCCCCAAGCCCGGAGGTAGCGCCCCACGGTGACGAGCGAGACCGTGATTCCGTATTCCCGCGCAATCAGGCTCGCCACCGCGGCCCGCGTCCAGAGATAGAACGGCAGCTTCAGCTGATCGGGCAGCTTGCCCACGATCAGCGAGCGGATGCGCCCGGCACGCTTCGCGTGCAGGCGCCCTGCACCGGGGCGTCGCCCCCGGCGCTTGAGCGTGAGCGCGCGCAGGCCACCTTCCCGGTCGAGCCGCCGCCACGTACTGACCGCCCGCAGGCTCGCCTTGAATGTGTGCGCCGCGTCGGTCTGCGACATCCCGCCGCGGACCGCCTGTACCACCTGCCGACGCAACAGATGCAGCGCTGACGGCTCCAATGTCCTGGCATCCATTCGTCCGGGCATGCCAGCAGAATATCATACTACGCACTATTTAGTGAACTGGTCAGTACCTAAGACTGAGGACACTTCGAGCGCTTTAGGATGGTATTGGTCGTACAAATTGGTGAGGGCGATCCAGTAAACTGTACCTGCGAAGAGGCGGTTCACGTTTCACGACTGCCGTAGAGATAGTGATCGTGGTGGGCTGCGAGATCCGTGGGGAGTTTGTGAAGGTCGGGCTCAGGAATAGATCGGGCGATGCGCAACAATTCTTCTCAGACGGGGCGAGACTTTTTGGGCTTGAGAGCGGGGCACCCTTGGCGGCCACGTTTTGAGAATCTGGCGCGCGCATCGGATCGTGTACTCATGATGGGTGAAAGTATAGCGTGGAATGGCTGCGTTGTCTAAGGTTGTCGCGTGCTCCAAAGGAGTCGGAGGTAAAGGGGGTGAGGGGCGAAGTGGAACGCGTGAGGGGTAAGGGGCAACGGGGTAGGGGGACGGGCAGGGAAGTTCTGAGTTCTGAGTTCTGGGTTCTGAGTTAGAGGCGGACAGGGAAGGTCGGAGTTCGAAGATCCGGAAGCCTCGAACTTCTGACCTCGGACCTCGAACCGTCGCGTCTCGCCTGTCCCGTTAGTTTGTTTGGTTTGTCTTGTTTGTTGGGTTGAACGAAACTAACTAAATGAACCAAATCAACCAGACAGACCAGATAAACATACTCTTGACGTCACGCGTACTGCTTCCTATACTACGACGTGATCGTTAGCTACGCAGACCGCCGAACGATAGACCTTGCCCATGGGAAGCGTGTTCCGGCCTTCACAGGGATTGAGCGTGTGGCTCGGCTGAAACTTGATCGGCTCGAAGCCGCCACGACTCTTCAAGACTTGGCGGCCTTACCTGGGAACCGTTTTGAGGCGTTGAAGGGGAATCGGAAGGGGCAATACAGTATTCGGATCAACGACCAGTGGCGAGTTTGTTTCTACTGGCCTAAAGGTTCA
>JAYUSZ010000458.1:0-6791 GCA_043755435.1 Bryobacterales bacterium
GTTCTTAGTTGGACTCACATCTTCTCCCCTTCCTTGTTCATGGAAACGATCGTCGTCCGCAACTCGCAAACTGCCAATACAATTTGGGGGCCGGAACAAAAGGACTGGCCTGAGCAGCTAGGTCTTCCGAATCCCAGGGCTGAGATCGGTTGGCCAAGTATTCGGAATGTAGGCTTCAGCAATTATCTAGAAGAAAATCGCCGTTCCTTACGCAGCATTGGAACCAATGCGGAACAGAATTTCACCAAGATATTCGGAACGCACAACATGCAATTCGGTTGGCGCTACCGGCTGGATCGCCAGATTCTGCTACCGGATCAGGGTGACATTTCAGGAGCCGCTTATTTCAACAGCCTTGCTACTTCGATTGAAAACCCCACGGCTGGAAGCGCGGCGAACCCAACGGCTCAAGCCCTCACCGGGTTCGACGCTGCCAATTTCTATCTTGGTTATGCTGCCCGTTATGACGTTGGTTTGAAACGCGGGCTGATGAGGCTCAATGATAGAAGTTACAGCTTTTACGCGCAGGATAACTACAAGGTTTCCAGCCGACTAACGATTACACCTGGGGTACGCTGGGACGTCAATCCAGCTATCACTGAAGACAATGATCTGTTGAATGCGTTTGACCTGCAGAGCCATTCCCTGCTGCTTCCACAGTCCTTGGATTATTACTACAAGCTAGGCGTAACCACGCCGCAACTAGTTTCTGTCTACGAAAAGGTAGGAGTAAAGTTCAAGAGCGCCGCGGAGTTGGGCAAGTCAAGCCAGATATTCCAATCGAACTATTTTGACATTGCTCCGCGCCTTGGATTTGCCTACAGAATGGCCAACGGCAAGAACGAATTAGTGCTCCGCGGTGGATATGGCATGTACATTTCCGCAATCCCAATGCGCACCCTGCTGGCCCAATTTTCGGGTATGCCTCCTTTCCGTGGAACATATAGCTACAACCCCAACAGTGCGGCACAGAGCCCTGATGGTATTGCCAACTTTCTGTTGAGAACCACGCCAACGATTGTTGCCGGTGTGAACAGCCGCAATGTTATCGACCTCAATAATCCCAACGCCCTTGGGCGAGGGACAAGCGTTGTAGGGTTGGGAGCGCTTCCAAGTCTGCAAGTACACGAATGGAATCTGGCGCTGGAAAAACAGGTTAACCAAAGCACCGTGCTGCGGCTCCGCTACAACGGCAAACACGGCGTGAATGCGGACCAACTCAATAACATCAATCCGACTCAAACCGACTACGTGTGGTACACAACAACCGGACTGAATCTGCCCATTGGAGATTTTGCAGCTGTGGCCCGAAGGCCATACGATCAGAATGCCTACACCGATGTCCGGATCCTTGAAAAGACGGGATACATTAACACTGCCACCTATTCCTTTGAATTAGAACGGCGTTTTTCCAAAGGGCTTGGATTTCAGTTTTTCCATACGGTCACTAACGCGCTCCGGCTTGGTGGAAATTCTTTCCGCGATGGGATTGGCGGAGTTCCTGAAGCCTACATACCAGGTTCGGTCCCCACTGATCGTGAAGCATTGAATCGCTTTCTAAACTACCAACGCGATTCCGCAATTCCCAAGCATCGCACTCGATGGAACTGGAACTATGAATTGCCATTTGGACATAGAAGGCAGTTTGCGGCAAATACGCCAAAGTGGCTGGACCAGGCTATTGGAGGCTGGAAACTCTCTGGAACTGGAACAGTTGTCAGCACCTGGTTTGCGCGTCCCACCAACCAATGGGGTGAATTCAGTGACTTCAAAGTCTACGGGACGAAGAACAAGATTCTGGATTGCCGCGGAACGGCTGCCAATGCAACAAAAGTCCAGGACGAACGTTGCTTCGAGGGCTATCTCTATTACAACGGATACATTTCTGAACGACTGATCAATAGCAGAAACGCAGGCGGTTTACGTAACGGCGTCTATGGACTACCCGTCGACTACAAGCCCGCCCAAAAACCAGTAATTCCGTGGCCCAAGGACGGTAAGCCCGGTGATCCACGTTCAGGCGATTGGGATACCAATGTGGTGTTTGTCCCACTGAAGAACGGCACGATTCAAAGGGTCGACACTAATACTGGATTGCACCCATGGCGTCAGCAGTACCGGCTGGGTCCGTTCAATTGGACCACCGACGCTTCGGTACTCAAGTTTTTCAACATCACTGAGCACGCTCGCTTCGGCTTAATGTAGACGCATTCAATGTATTCAATGTCCAAGGTCTGAACACCCCTGGTAGCGACGGCATTGTCACTTTGCAGAACTCCTTTGGAGGATTCGGAATACGGCCTCGACAAATACAGATCTCCGGGCGGTTAGAATGGTAATCCAAACAAGGCGGGCCAGGTTGCCGGCTTAATTCGCTGGCGAAGAAGCAAATACCAGTTTGCGGCGAAAGAACCTGGTTTTGAAAGCGCAATAAACAGCTCCAACCAATAACCACAAGCCACCCGCAATCATGGCCTGAGTTCGCAAACTCCACCAGATGTATAGACATACCAAAAAGCCCAACAACGGCGGCAACAGATTCAGAAAAATGCTCCGAAGCCCATGGGATTCGCCACGCACATAATATCGGACGATAGCCGCCAGATTCACACCCATAAAAGCGATGAACGCTCCGAAGTTGAGAAGCTCTGCACCTGCCTGATAGCTAAGAAACATCGCACCCACAACGCAGATGGCGCCAGTCAACAGCAGATTGTACTTTGGAGTATTCCTAACCGGATCCAGATAGCCGAAGAACCCTCGCGGAAGGGCGCCATCGCGCCCCATAGCGAACAGCAATCGTCCAGAGCCGAGTTGCGCACCGAGGCTGGAGCCTATGGTCGCAACCAGCAATGTAAAGTTCATCACATGGAACATGATTGGTCCACCGGCACGTCCGGCAGCGGAAACGAAGGCAGTATCAGGATCTGGAAACGTGCGGTAATCGGGCCAGATCAATTGACCAGCGTAAACTTCAAGGCAACCCAGTACGCCTGTGATCACACAAAGCAGAACCGTTGCCAGCATCACGTTGCGCCGGGGGTTCTCCACGTCTTCGGAAAGTGTGCTGATGCTATCAAAGCCCATATAGGTCAGAACCGCGATGGATGTGCCCGTGCTAACCAGAGGCCACGAAAATGTAGCCGGGTCGTAGAAAGGTTGAGTCGAAAATAGTCCCGCGAATCCAGATAATCGGACAAGGTAGCTGATTGCCGTGATGAAGAATGCAATCAAGGATGCCGTCATTCCTACCGTTAGCAGTGTGTTCGTTCGAGCGGTTGTCTGGATACCGCGCAGGTTGACAGCTGTGAAAACGCACGCAAAAAAGATCACCCAAGCCCAATACGGCAAGGGAAGTATATTCATTGCCGCTTTACTACACCAAATCGTTCCGATGGTGGGGTTCAACACGTAATCCATCGCGATACTCCAACCCGTTAGGAAACCCAGATTCGGATGCAATTCGCGACCGACGTAAGCATAAGCGGATCCGGCGTGTGGGTAAGCGTTGGCCATTCGTCCGTAGCTGACAGCGGTTAGGACCATGGCAAACATGCCGATTAAAATCGTTGTCGCCACATGACCCTGAGCAACCGTTGCAACTACGCCGAAGGCTGGCAAGGGTGCGGTTGGTTGGATAACAATAATGCCGTAGATCAGTAAGTCTCGAAGCGTCAGTACTCGCCGCAGTTCAGGACTTGTGCTCAAGGGCGAGCCCATTAGCGGGAGCCGCCAGCAGGGACAATACGAAGAGTCTGAATTTGAGTAGCGGCAATGAGCGAAGTAACTGTGCCATCCCGGACTGTGATTGGCTCCAGATCAGTTTCAAGGTGCGTTGTGCGTGCTGCCGCCGAGATTTTGGTCGGCAAAGATATCGTGAAGTCCTGTTGTTTTCCACCGACGTTCCAAAAACGCGCAACCAAACCGCTGCCCGGACCATCCTCAGCAGGCTTCAGCGCCCACAACAACACCTCAGCATTTGTATTGGTGAACAAGGAGTAAGTAGTTCCTGGAAGCGTACCACCGGAGCGAAGCCATCCGGTCACTGGCGGATTTTGATGCTCCAAAGAAAACCGCATCGCCTCGGTGGCGTTGAAACCACCATGCGTCTGCAGTGCGAACCGTTGCAGAAAATGTTTGTCCCCACCTTGTTTGGCAATCCCTGCTTGCGGCGCGTCAATCTGCCCTCCAGCCAGCACCTGAATCTGCGGCGTCTTCGTGTCCAGGAAGGAAACGCCTTGATGGATTGTACTGTTTCCGAGCTTCATGAAGGCGCAATCGCTCTTCGACAAAGTGATCCCCGCCCCGTCTTCGCCGCTCATATCGGCGAAATGATTCAGCGTCAACCATTCCAACCTCGACATTACCGGTGAATACTGCCCTCCATCCGCCAGCAGCTTCGCACGAATCACAGCGCCTACCTCTTCGTGTCGAACGTCAGGCGATTTCAGATTGAAGGCGAAGCCCCATGTGTGCGTGCCGTCGAAGTTCTGTGTTATTTCGTTGCGAAGATCAATTCGCCGGGAATTGCGGTAAAGCGTGATGCGGCTCACGTGCGAAAGCGGGCTGTCGCCAGAACCTTTCAACGTCACCGAAACAGGCCCGGCATTTTCCACGGTTAGCACTCCGGGATCCTGGCCCAAATCGTTCACTCGCCATCGCCCGTTTTGCGCGCCTCCGACAAAATCACGTCCACCCCCAGCCTTGTCCACAATGCTGGAAATAGCGCCACGATCTTCCACCTTCAACTTGTAAATCGAATTCTCAATCGTATTGCCCACAACCTGCGCTGCCTGTTCAAATGGCTTCCCCGCGCCCTTGCGCAGTTCAAAAACCTTGTAGCCCACAGCAGGTAAATTGCTGGCCAGAATGCGAAGATATTGCCGACCATTAGGATAGCCATTCTCCGTCAATCGCACTATTTGGGAGCGCGTCTCCTGTCCAGTGGGAAAGGTCGATTGCGTGCACGGCACCTGTACTTTCATAAAGAACGTCAGCCGCGTCTGTGCGGATCCATCCAAGCGGATTGAATACGTAGAAACGCAGTTTGCTTGGATCCGAGGCCACCATGCCACTCAATGCGTATGCCGCATCGGCATGCAAACGATCCGCATAGGATTCGATTTCGCCAGCTACTTTACGTCCCCAGTTTGCGCGTGCTTCACGACTGATGTCGCGGCTATCCGCTGTCCAGTTGTGCTCCCAATACATTCCAAGATTCATCCAAGCCTGATCGCGTGCCGGTTGACGGCCCTTCAGGAACTCGGGTGAATTCATGCTGACCATCGCCGTCAGCGCTTCAGCCGGACGCAGCTTTTCCACCGAGCGGCGCACGCGCGCGGACACCTCGGTCAAAGAGGCAGTGTACAAATCCCATTCATTGCCAAAGCTGGCAGAAAATCCAGGCAATGATTTGCCATGACTCTTCTCAAAATCTTCAAAGAAATCCACCATGTTGGAAACAATCACTTTGCGCGAGGGTGTAGTTTTCTCCTTCGCAGTCGTGATGAACTCATCGGTCATGGTTTTCAAGTCGTCCCAGCCTTTGCCGAAAATTCCGATTACGGAAAAGGGATTCCGCCTCTGAAAGTCCGCGTCATTGCTAACGTGGTCAATTTCTTTTGCTGGCGTACGGGCCTCCGCGTAGCCTCCCATGCTTCTTGCCCCGGTGTTGCCCGTGAGCGAGTTCCATTTCATCAGAATCTGACTGCCGTCATCCGCCTTCCACCAGTAAGCTTCCTGGGGCCTTCGGCCAGTGCGGTCGAGTTGCGTCAAACAACCGCAAATCCCTTTCCAGCTAAAGCGCGCTCCCGAACCTGCCCAAAGGCTACCCAACCCGTACGGCAAGGTTTGATTCTCCATCGCAATCGCCATGGGCACACGCATCCCGAATCTACGCTCCAGTGATCCGGCGTAATACATGCCACGCAGCACTGCCTCCATTGGCGTGCCACCATATGTGGACACCAGCGCATTCAATTGAAAGCTGATGTGCCCATCCTTGACTCGTTCAATCAGCCTCGCAAATTCCGCCTTTGTGCGATTGTGCTCGTATGTCCAAAGCCAAATCGATCCATCACAATGCCAGCGGCTTTGAAATTCTGGAGCGTTCCCCTTCGTCTTGTCGGCAAGGTCAAGGTAGTAATCCAACATTTCGAGAAAAGCCTGCCGGTACTGCTCCTCATCACCGGTCCACATGTAATCGGTGTGATCGTCTGGAGCGATGTAGATGCGCTGTGGCTGGGCCGTAGCGGTTGCGCAGAGGGCTAAGGCGAAGATGAGGATTCTGATGGTCAAGAAATAGTCCCGAATTATAGTCTCTCCTAAGATGCACGTTAGATGCACCTTCAATGCCACCTTCCCATTAGCCGATCACACTTGCTTCGTACGCACCGAGGTCACCAGCCAGGAAGTTTCCAGCGGCTTGAAACTCCCAATAGACTCCCATTAAGTGTTCCCGACAGCTCCTGAAGACGATTTGAGTTGCCACTCGTGCCCGTCTGTTCCTTCAGTTACCGATCCTCGGGGCACTCATAATCCAAAGGTTGCAATTTCAATCGAGGTGCCTGACAGCCACAATGTAAACCATGTGTTCCTGCGGAAACCACAGGAAGGTTAGGAAAGATCCTTTGGTCCGTTAAGCTAGTGATGGTTACAAAAATGGTTACAGTGCCCCAAAATGACTTAAGGCCTTCCATCTTTTGGAAGGCCTTAAGCGTTTACGAATCTATGGTGCGGAGAGGGGGACTTGAACCCCCACGATGTTACTCGCTAGCACCTCAAGCCATACA
>JAYUSZ010000459.1:0-17866 GCA_043755435.1 Bryobacterales bacterium
AGGCGCAATCGCCTCCAGCATTTCGAGTAGATTGCTGGGATAATCATCCACAGGTCTAACTCGCAAACCTTCAAACACTCGTGGAAAAGTACGCTTCATTAGATCGCGATTTTCCAGCACGTAAGAAACGCCGGACGGCACGCGCAAATTATCTTCCAGCACGTAAATTTGGCCATCGGAGTGGCGCACCAAATCGGTTCCTGTGATGTGGCACCAAACCCCAAGAGGTGGATTTAGCCCGATACATTGCGGCCGGTAAAAGATAGCCGAACGAATTACTTCTTCAGGGATCACCTTATCTTTCAGGATTTTCTGATCGTGATAGATGTCATCTATGAAAAGGTTAAGAGCCCGAATCCGCTGCTTCAGTCCGCGCTCAATCCAATCCCATTCTTTGGCTGGGACAATGCGCGGGATTAAATCGAACGGGAAAATTCGCTCTGTGCCGGTGGTGTCACCGTATACGTTGAACGTAATACCCAGTTCAATTAGCCGTCGCTCCGCCGCTTTCTGACACCGCTGAAGCTGACCCTCTTCAAGGGCACGGACCGATTCAAGCAGAAGGCGCGCCTCGGCCCTAGCCTCGCCAGATTTGTCGAACATCTCATCATAAAATTCGCCTGTATCGTAGGCCTCCAAACGCATGGAGTCCTCCTAAGTTGTCTTTCGATTGTTCAAAGACGTCCTGGTCCTGACATTTCTATCTATCCTCAATGTTCGCAGAAATCGGGCGGGAATGAGTATCGAAAGATCCTATCGGGCAGATAAGGGAGGATTATTTGGAATTCAGTTTCTAACCAGAAGCGGCCCGGCGCCGCTTCTGGTCGTTGTTCGATTTAAGGGTTTCGGAAGCTGGAATCAGCAACAACCGTAAAAACCAGGTACTCAGAGAACGCCACCATAGAGTTCATTTTTTCGGAATATTTGGCGTAAGCATCCTTACCCATCGAATTTTCCAATCGAGTTGCTTGGCCATCTAACTCCGACCATTTTTCCATTGGAATTGCGGACGTGAACTCCACGCGCGATCCGCCATGCTGGACTTGCCGCACACGATAAACTTTCACGTCCATTTTTTTAAGAGCGGGTAGCAGGTCACTCTTTACAAGTGCCATGTACTGGTTTTGCATACCTGGACGGACGCGCGTCCGCAGTTCACGCACCATTTTCGGGACGGGCATGTTGTTAGGAAGCGAAATATCGGGAAGGGTCCTCTCAACGGTAGTACGAACACTAATAGTGCACTGGCTTCGCCTTGCTGCCAAACTGGCGGATTCGGCTGCAGTCATGCCCTTTAGATAGATTGGCTCCCCGTCGCGTTCGGCATAGCTATTCATGGGAGAAATAGTCACTACCTCGTACGGGTTGCCCATGGAACCTTGTAAGACATAGCGGAAACTGGCCCCGCCTTTTTTGGCAGCATCAGAAAATTTCTTCTGAATCTCCAAGAACTCAGTCATTCGTTCAGGTTTAACTTGGGCGCGGGCGACACTCAACAACGGGGGGGTAGTTTGGGCGATGGCGGCTGATGTCAGCACGACAGCACCAAAAGCAGTCAACAAGAGTTTTCGCATTTTATGATCTTTCACCTCTCAATATTCTGGATCCCATCTTTTGGGCTCTCCAGTGGAAGAGAACTGTATCACGTATTTACATCAAAGTCTATAGGAAGGCCTTCAACAGCCTTAGTTGCGACTCTTTCAAAGTGGAATGCGCACTATCCAACTCAGCAATTTTCCCCTGTAACTGGCGAAACAAAACAGTCCTGCCCACTGCTTGTTGAATCACTAGCAGTAACTGCGCGTTGTCCCATGGCTTCTCCAAATACTGAAACAGTGCTACTTCATTAATCGCTTGAATCGCGCTGGCCTTATCTGCATGCCCTGTTAGCAGGACTCGTGCGGCTTCCGGTTGCAGTCGCCGCGCATGACCAAGCAATTGAATCCCATTCATTCCGGGCATCATGTAATCGGAAACAACCAGATCCACTGTATTCGCCTCAAGATACTCAACTGCCAGCGAGGGGTTCGTAAAGCTTTCCACATCGTGCTCGCCCTCCATCAACAAAAGCGTGCGAATGCTGGTGAGCACCATATCCTCGTCGTCCACCAGTACTACCTTAGGTTTGCGATTCACTTCCAAAATCAGGCTCCTTCCTTATGGGCTATGGGAATCCGGACGTGGAACGTCGAACCCTTGCCATACTCACTTTCAAATTCCACCGTACCGTGATGCACCCGCCTCACAACGTCGACAACAATAGCCAGGCCAAGGCCTGTCCCAACTCCAACAGACTTTGTTGTGAAGGATTGCTGTAACACTTTGGGCCTATCTTCTTCACGAATCCCGCAGCCGGTATCCGAGATCCAAATATGCAGCATACTCTGCTCTAACTGCGTTCCAACAGTCACAACACCCTCGCCTTCAATTGCATGGCCGGCGTTGGTCAACAAATTCAGCAGAGCCTGTGCCAGCAAACTGGGATCGCACTCCACTTCCGGCAAAGCGCCAAAATCGGTCCGAAACTCCACACCAGTACGAAACTCAGTCTTCGCCAACTGCACCATGGAATCCACTAACTCATTCACATCCACAGCTTGAAATTCACCTCGGGCACGGGCGGCAGTTTTCAAACTCTTCACAACATCGCGTATCCGTCCGCAGGCAACCTGATCCACAGTAACCAGATTACGCAGCATCCCCAGCAGATCCTTAACGCGCCCTTCCGTTTGCCCCGCAGTTGCTTTGTCCAACTGATCCAGCAAGCGTAATTCAAGCTCAGTGTTACTAGCCAAAGCCGCCGCAGGCGTGCTGAATTCGTGCGCCACATTCGCCAGCATTTTTCCAAGCGTGGCGAAGCGTTGCAGTTCAATCAACTTTTCGTCTTCAACGGCAAGCATCACCCCACCAGCCTCCGGAAGCGCTTTACAAGCGTTGAGAACATAGCTGCGGTTATCTCCACGTTGTCCGCCAGAACCTCGAAGAAATCTTCCCGTCCAATCTTCAGCAGCCGGGTTTCCTCAAGCGTGGTTGCCGTAACCGGCATCGGCTCACTATCGAACAATCCCCATGCTCCAAGAACGTCGTTCTGCTTCGCCGTATGAATAGCGGAACCGCTTTGGCTCAGTTCAACCGATCCATCCAAAACCACGTAGAGCGCATCCAGCGGTGCCGAAGGCTGCAAAATTACTTTCCCTTCTTGATGCCGCACCTCCGTTGCAATAGAGGCGATCCGCGCCAACTGATCCGGGTTCAAATTCTGGAGTAGGTCTACTCCTTCCAGGGCGATCACTTTTTCGACTATATTCAGTTCGGCCATAATTTCCCTTTCAAGCAAGCGACGAAATTGCGGCCTGCGCAACGGCGGCATTCTGGGGTCCACTTAGCTTTCGTGCGCGCTCGATTTCCGGCAACACAGTTCGCAGATTCAATTCGACAGCAGTGGCCATTGCACAGGCTGTCAACCAAACATCGCTTGATCCCACCAACGTCCGCACAGCTGTCTCCGTTGTCTGCATTTCCATTCCAAAAAGAGACTTCCCATTTTTCGCCACCCGCTCAGGGGCTTCAAACAGCGGAACAATGAATCGCTTCCAATCGCGATCCAAAGTGCTATCCAGATACTCCACCGCCGCGGTCACTTTTTCCTGCTTACGGCTCCGGACAGCCAAGTATGCGTTATACATTTCAACTGGAGGATAGCGCAGCGCCAGCAGCCGGAACAGACGGTCTTCAATACGCGCCATCCGCTCCTCAATCGATTTCACAAGTAGTAAAGCGGCAGTGCGCGGCGTTTTCTGGCCCCGCAGAGGATCCAGCTTCATGCCCAGATCGAAATATCGTTTCGCTTCTTCACTGATCTGCCCCACCAGCAATTCCTTCTTGAATTCCAGCGATGGAACAGACTCTCGCAGCCGATTGAGTGCCTTCAATATTGCAAGAGAAAGACTGTCATCCTGGGTGCCCATCGACGACATCAAGGCATCCACACTCTTTTGGTCACGAATCAATCGCAACACTCGTGGGATGCGCAAACGTGTCTTCATGTCAGCTTTTGAATCAGTGAGGATGTCCCCCAATGCTCCAACGATTTTTGGCCCAAAGCAGGCCAGTGATTCCGTCGCAGTTCCACGCACGGCGTGATCATTCAGCCGCCGGATCAACGCATCGAAATGCCGGCGGTCGCCAAGCACACCTGCCGCCCTGCAACTGGCCTCTGCGACATTTTGATCAGCATCTTCCAACAATTTCCGCAGATGATCTTGCTCATCGCTTCCGCGAAGTTCAATCGCCAATGCTGCCAGCGCGCGCCGTTGCGGTGCCGCATCGCCAGCTGCTTGCGCAACCCATTCAGAGGTGATCAAGTTGTCTTCCGAGTTTGTTGCCAGATAGGTAAGCGCGGACTTCTGCTCCTGCAAATCCGCAGTTCCCGTAAGCGCGTCCAAAGCCTTATCGCACAGTCCCTCATATCGAGTTGCGGCCGCAACTTCATAAACCTTCCTGCGAACTTCTGTTGCCGGTGAATCCACCAGCCGATCCAGCAGGGGAGCAACCTCATACTGCGCCGCCTCTGCTAGCATGCCAAGTGCATACGCCGTCTGACGCGGAGTTCCTTCGGTTAGCTGCCGTTCCAAAAGACTGATTGTTTCCGCGTCGGCTACCGCCAAGTGCACTCCAGAAAGATCAAGCCTGCGGCTGGCGAGGCGCTTGCGAATCGTCGCTATATATTCGCGGCTGGCCAGCACCGAAAGAAAAATCCATAAGACGCAAAAAAACATCACCAGCATTGCAATGTGCCTTGTGTTCGGTTGCTTCCCAGCTGGCACAAATACCGCAGAAAACCCCATTAAAACCAGGCCCCCAATGCCGCGCCCGAATCGATCCATAAAAATGTCGACAAACGCTTTGGTGCGATTTTTCAGCTCCGATGGCAATGGCAGGTACAGCAATTCCATTCCAGTCTTGTTCAGCGTGTATCGAGTACCTGCTTCCAATAGGCGGACCACGGACGCAATCGCAAGTTTGGGAAACATAATCAAGCAAAGTGACGTTGTCCCAATCACCACCGGCATGATTTGCAAAGTACCCCCAACGCCCAGGTGCCTTACGATAATTGCTGTCAGGAAAAACTGCATGACGAACGTCACTATGGTTAGGTAGACGCCGAAGAAGCTCCCCAAAAATGCTGTCAGGTCTTCTTTTTTCGGATATGCCAATTTGGCCAACGCGCTGAACTGGTAATCAATCAACACATCCACTATGAACATCAAAGTGATGATGCCCATAATTGTTTGAAGGTGCTTGTGCTTTCGAATGCCTTCCAGAATGTCCTTAAATTCGAACTCTTCTTCTGCTTCCGCGCCTTTTGCCGCAGCTAAGTTCACATTCTTCAGCGATGCCACCATCATCAATGCGGCAAAGGCCAGCAGCACCATCACTCCACTTGCCAACAGAAGATGGCGAGTTTCCACATGCCTGGCCACCAAGGCAGTGAACTCACCTCCAAGTGCGGCTCCGGCAACGGCACCCAAGCCCAACAGGCCATACAATCGCTTCGCCTCGCGGGAATCGAACACGTTCGCCGCAACCAGCCAAGCTTGCGAAACCAAAATAATGCTGAAAAGGCTCACCCAGATGTTCAGCACATAAAGCATCCATCCAAACTCAAATTGAAGCAGCCACCAAATAGCGAGAAGGCAGGCCAATATGATTCCAGTGGACCAATAGATTGCCACTTTCAAAGAAGTCTTCACTGCAACACGTGTGTAAAGGTAAGCCAATAATCCACCACAAACGGCAATCAAAACATTCAGGAGCGGTAGCTTGTCAATTTCAAATTTGTTGAGAAAAAGGGCGCGTGATACTGGCTTCAAAATGTAGTAGGCGAAAAGCACAAACACCATGTGCAATGCCATCAGGAAAGTACGAGCGCCCTCTCCTGGGCGTACATCATAGACGCTTTGCCAAAAGAGCTTCACTTTGCGCATCGCTGGCCATCATAGCGCATTTGGATGGTGATCCACGATACAATCCGAGGTCGTGGGTGTGAATGATTTTCGAAAGTGGCTATTTCCGGCAAACGGTTCGGAGGAAGGGTTTCATCAGGAAAACCTTTTTCTGAGTGAACGTGGTGTAAAGGTATCAGGATTTCTGGAAATCGGCATAGGACTGCTAGGTTTGCCGGGGCTGCTTCCCTTGCCAGTAGCTCTTTTTCTCATTATGCTAGGACTGCTATTGTTGCTCGCACAGCGGCAGGGTTCATTGTTCGATCACTTCCAATCTCTTGTGGCATGCGGCCTGGGCGCAGGTGCTGTGGTTTCTGCAATCTCTCTAACCCGTGGCTCAAGTGAGGGATTCCTTCAGGCAGCCATTGCCATTCTAATGTTCGCCGCGCCAGCCACTGTGCCGCTTCTTCCCTGGCAGAGCATGGCCATAGGCGCAGTTGTGGTTGCCGCCGGGGCACTCAACGGGCACGCTGGTGTAATGGGGCTCTTGGCGCTGGCATGCATACTGCTAACAGCTGTTCTTTATGATCAGCGGTTAAGCACCTACCGCGCTTCAGCAAGCCTGTTACTAGCCTCCCAACAATTTCGAGATCTGCAGTCCCGCACAGTGGTAACCGAAGGCTCCGCAACCATGGTCCAACTTTCGGCAGCACTGGCTCACGAATTAAGCTCTCCCATAGGAACTGTTTCCAGCGCCATTGATACCTTACTGATGCTCTTCGCAAAACAAGCCAAAGCGCCACCTCAGGAACAAGAAAGACTGCTTACGTTGCAAACGGATCTTGGCCGATCTCTGCAAGACTCAATGGCGCGATTGAAGAAAATCGTGAACCGCATCCAACGCCTTTGCAACCTTGACGAAACCGTAACGCAGCCAGCCGATTTGAATGAGCTCTTGCGCGAAGCCGCATCCCTGATGGATCCTCAAACAGCAACTACCATTGAGTTTCAATGGAACCTGCAACCACTTCCGCAACTGCACTGCAGACCCCAGCAATTGATAGTCGTGTTCTGGAATGTTCTGCTCAACGCCTCGCAAGCATTCGAGGCCAATGGCCGTATCTTAATTTCCTCAACTGTACAAGACACCCGTGTTGAGGTGAAAATAGAAGATAATGGACGCGGAATTTCCCCCGAGCGATTGGCGCATATTTTCGAGCCAGCCTTCAATGTTTCTGACGGTCGCGTTTCCACAGGTAACTGGAGCCTGTTCACTTCCAGACAACTCATCAAGAATCATGGCGGGGAACTGCGCATCAGGAGTTCAGTAGGCCAAGGGACAACCGTTACTTTTCACTTACCATGCTGATCTTCACATTCCTTCTACTATTCACAACCCAACTTGCCAGTGCGCAAGATACCTTCACTGGTGTTGAACGGATTGTTGCCTTGGGCGACGTTCATGGGGACTACCCGGCCTTCACCGAAATCCTTCAAAGCGCCGGTGTCATCGACGCGAAGTCCCGTTGGACTGGTGGAAAGACTCATCTCGTTCTCACGGGAGATATGCTCGATAGGGGACCCGCATCACGCAAGGTTATGGAGTTGCTCATGACACTGGAAAAGCCTGCTGCCAAGGCTGGCGGACGCGTCCACGCATTAATTGGGAACCATGAAGCAATGAACATGTATGGGGACCTTCGTTATGTCTCTGCAGGCGAATTTGCGGCATTCAAAACCGGCGAATCAGAGCGTGTACGCGAAGCGCTGTGGGAGCAGGAACGGGCACAAAATCCCAACAAGCCAACAAAGGAAGAAAGGAAGAAGTGGGACGAGGAACATCCGCTAGGTTGGGTAGAACACAGGTTGCAGTTTGGCGTTGAGGGAACCTACGGTAAATGGTTGCGCACCAAGAACGCAGTGGTGAAGATCAACGACAGCATGTTTTTTCATGGCGGCATCAGCACAAAATTCGAGGAGTTGAGTATTGAGCAGTTCAACAACATAATCCGAGCCGAATTGAAAGACGTTTCAAAGATCAACCAGAATACTTCGGTGATGATCCATCCCGATGGGCTCCTTTGGTATCGCGGCCTGGCGCAAGACAACGGACCTGAAGTCCTGCAACTTACTCAGCGTTTGCTGGAAAAACATGGAGTGAAGCGTATTGTGATCGGCCACACTCCAACTCCCGGTGCAGTATTGCCGCGACTGGGGGGACGAGTAATTTCCATCGACGTAGGAATGTCCGTCTATTACGGAAGCAGCCGCGCCTGCTTGATTATTGAAGGCGATAAATTGTACACCATGCACCGCGGCCAGAAGATTGAACTTCCAAACAACGACGCCGAGTTCATGGATTACTTGAAAAAGGTAGCGGCCCTTGAGAAACCGTCCTCCCCACTAGCGAAATTCGTTGCCCAAGTGCTAGCCCAATCACCTGGCAGGTAAATAAGCATAAACTTTTGAAGGCCCAGCAGCTTCAAAATGGGCGACAATAAATTTATTGCGCGCCATCAATGCTTTGATCTGTGCATTGGTCAACCACTTGCCAGTTTCCCTCTTGACATCTTCTTCCTTCAATTGCTTCATCCGGGCCAGCAGTTGACCATCAATCTTTTCCAAAGCCTTTTCGCTCAATACTTTTTTATGCAGACGGAAGGCCCGGGAATGGTCAATCATCCATAAATGCCAGTCCTTGTCGTAAAGGATATTCGTCATGTTCCGGTCCATGTTGTGGACCAGTTGGTCCCAAACCTTCATGATCAGGTATTGGCGCGACCAGTTATCTTTATCCGGCGCGTCAATCTTTTTCTTGATCCGGTCCGCTTCGTCCATTTGAACGTTCTCAATCCACCAGGTATAGGATGCAAGCTTTCCGTCATAGGAGCGTTCAATGGAAACTGGGACCATCGAATCCAAACCAAGTAAGACTGCTAGGCGGTAGCCAGCAATATTGAGTTTGTAGGAATCCTGAAAGTTGTATTCAACACCAGTTGCCCCTTCAAACTTGGCTTTGCTTTCGTCAATGTTTTGAATGCTTGCGTCATGAGTAATCGTGCCATCGTTTAAGGTGGCACGCTGGGTTCCAGTGACACCTTTCTTGGCACCATGCGTTACTTTAATTTTGGCTTCCTTGAGGAATGCCTCCTTCTGTTCCCGAGACAGAGACGGCATGCTCTGTGAAAATAACGAGGGGATCAACAAAACAGCAGTGATGAATATTTTCGACATAGGCCAAAAGGTTAACACAACTGAATATTGGAAGACAGGGGTCTAGCTCTACCCCAGCATCCCCTTCCACCCCGCTGCGTCTTGCCCCACACTCAGCAAATTTCCCGATCGAATCAACGGCAGCCGCAGCAGCTTCGGTTCCACTTCAATCTTCCGCAGCAATTCTGCATCGGAAACTTTCAAATACTTCAGCCCAGAATCAAGGTAAACCTTGCCCTCAACATCCAGCAGTCCAGCCAAAGTAAAGCGGTCAATGAATCGCTTGATTTCCCCAGCAGACATCGGCTTCTGCTTTAAATCCACCAGATGAATCACTGCCCGCCGTTCTTTGAAAAACCGTTCAGCCGCTCGAGTGGCCTGCGAATTTTTCACGCCGAAAATCTGGACATTCACGCTCATATGGTTCTAATTCTGCCAGAAGCTCCACGCTGATATACTTGAACTGTACATGCCTCCAGCCGCGAAGCCGGTGGCTCCCCAATAGGATAACTATCGATTTATGGCCGCAATTATAGAAAATCCGGAGCTCCTGGACGAAACCAAGGCAGGCAATTATTTCGTCTCTAACTACCCGCCTTACTCCCTCTGGACTGAGGATCGGGCAGTGGAGGCTCATGCCGCACTCAACCGCCCTCCGTCGCGGCAAAGTCCCCTTGGCATCTACATTCATATTCCGTTCTGCCGCAAACGCTGCCACTTTTGCTACTTCAAGGTTTACACCGACAAGAACTCCAGTGAAGTGGAAGGCTATTTGGATGCTGCTATCGACGAACTAAAACTTTACGCAGCCAAACCTTTCATTGGGGGGCGCAAGCCCACTTTCATTTATTTTGGCGGGGGCACGCCGTCCTACATTTCCTCCAGGCAATTAACAAGCTTGGTCACACGCATGAAGGCTATCCTTTCTTGGGACGAAGTGCAGGAAGTCGCTTTCGAATGCGAGCCTGGCACCATCACCCGTGAAAAGCTGGCCGTCATTAAAGACCTGGGCATTACGCGCCTCAGCCTGGGAATTGAAAATTTCAACGACGATATTTTGAAGACCAACGGTCGCGCCCATGCATCGAAGGAAATCGGCGTAGCTTACGAAAATGCCCGTTCGCTGGGCTTTTCGCAGATTAACATTGATCTGATCGCCGGCATGGTTGGCGAAACTCCAGAAAACTGGAAAGATTGCGTTGCCAAAACCATTGCCATGTCCCCGGAAAGCGTCACCATTTATCAAATGGAGGTTCCTTACAATACAACCATCTTTAAGGAGATGAAAGTGTTCGGGCAGAATACCGCTCCAGGCGTTGCCAGTTGGAAAACTAAACGCCAATGGGTGGCCGATGCTTTTGCAGAATTGGAAAAAGCCGGATACACAGTGGCCAGTGCATACACCGCCGTGAAGGATGGAGCAAAGACGCGTTTCCTATATCGCGATCTGCTCTGGCAAGGTGCTGATATGGTGGGGCTGGGCGTTGCGTCTTTCTCCCACGTCCAAGGCACACACTTTCAAAATGATCATGATTTCGATTCCTATCGCGAAACTTTGAAGAACGGTAAGTTGCCCATTTACCGCGCTCTTACTCCCACTGATGAAGAGCGCATGATTCGTGAATTTGTCTTGCAGATGAAACTGGGACATGTGGAACGTTCCTATTTTCAGGCCAAGTTTGGAGTCGATATCAACGCTCGATTCGCCCAGGAATTAGAATTGATTCAAGCTGAGGGGCTGCTAACGGTAACAGAAACAGGCCCACGATTGAATCGCGATGGACTACTGCAGGTGGACCGGTTGCTGCATGGATTTTTCAAGCCGGAACATCGTGTGGCACGTAAAGTTTGAGTATGCCTTTAGGCCGAAATCAACTTGAGGCCGCCCAACTGGCTGCTCTCAACAAGCTGCTCAGCGAGCTGCGAACCAACAAATTTTACGCCTTACGAACTCCTGCCAGCGTTTCAACTCTGGATGAGTTTTATAGCAGCACTCCATTTACGTGGAAGCGGGAATTAGCGGAGGATCAACTGACTCATCCTCCCTTTGGAACCAATCTCACTTACCCGGTTTCTAGTTACACACGCTTCTGCCAAACCAGTGGTACAACCGGCAATCCCATGCGCTGGTTAGATACTCCGCAAAGCTGGAATTGGATGCTGGATTGCTGGACCCGCGTTTTTGAAACAGCCGGTGTGAAACCGGGAGACCGTATATTCTTCGCCTTCTCCTTTGGTCCCTTCCTTGGATTTTGGACGGGTTTTGAAGCGGCGATTCGTATGGGTTGCCTGGCCATTCCAGGCGGTGGAATGCGCAGCGAGGCTCGCTTGCAAGCCATGGCAGGAACAGTCACCACGGTGCTTTGTTGCACGCCTACATATGCTTTGCACTTGGCTGAAATCGCTTCTGAAAATGGATTCGATCTGGCTAGCACCAGCGTCCGTACAATTATCGTTGCCGGTGAACCGGGGGGCAGCATTCCTGGAACGCGAAGCCATTTGGAAAAGCTTTGGGGTGGCGCGAATGTAGTGGATCATCACGGCATGACGGAGATCGGCCCGGCCAGTTATGGTTGCCCCAAATGCCCAGGAGTGCTCCACATTCTAGAGGAGTTTTTCCTGCCTGAAGTGATCGAACCCGAATCCGGCAAACGATTGCACTTTGGGGCAACAGGGGAACTAGTCCTTACCAACCTTGGCCGCTTGGGCTCCCCATTGCTCCGCTATCGCACCGGTGACCTGGTGAAAACTTCCCCAGTGGAACAGTGTGTCTGCGGAAGTGTGGACCTTGCGTTGGAAGGGGGTATTTTAGGACGCACGGACGACATGGTGGTGGTGCGCGGCGTGAACGTCTACCCCAGCGCTGTGGAACACATCTTGCGAACTGCAGGCGGCGTCACGGAATATCGCGTGGAAATTTCTGAGAGTCGTTCGTTAACCGAATTGCGCCTGGAAATTGAACCTGAAAACGGCGATGATCACGGCCTGGCGCATCGTATTGAAGCAGCTCTACGGGACGCCCTTTCTCTTCGCATTCCAGTGACAATTGCCACACCAGGCAGCCTTCCCCGATTCGAAATGAAGGCGAAACGCTGGGTTAGAGTTTAGAGAATGAATTCTGAAAGTGCTCTGCTTACTGTTCTGATTCAGTTGATTGTGATTATTGGCGCTTCGCGATTGTTTGGGACGGTCTTTCGAAATCTTGGCCAGCCTCAAGTATGTGGTGAGATTGCTGCCGGTCTCATGCTCGGTCCATCGCTTTTCGGTGGAATGTTCCCAGACCTTTTCAAAACTATCTTTGACTCGTCTGTAAGTTCCACCTTCACCGTGATGAGCCAGCTTGGTTTGGTGTTGATGATGTTCCTCATCGGGTTGGAGTTCGATTTTAGCCATGTCAAAGAACACCGCCGCGCTGCGCTCTCCATCTCCATCGCAGGCATTGTGGTCCCGTTTGCTCTGGGTTTTGCACTCGGGGAGTTCATGCACCCTCGGCTTCACCTCGGCGGCAGCGCTTTCGCCTTCTCATTATTTATGGCTGCCGCAATGTCCATTACCGCCATTCCCACGTTGGGCCGCATCATGATTGAGATGAATATCCAGCGGACACGAATCGGCTCGCTCACCATCTCGGCTGCAGCGGTTGGTGATGCTGTAGGCTGGATCATCGTCGCTCTGGTTACAGCAATCGCCAGGTCAACATTCGATCCCTCAAAGTTCGGTTTTATGGTTACCGAAGTAATAGCCTTTGCACTCATTATGATGTTCGCCGTAAGGCCCATGATCATTTATTGGAGCCGAAGGATGCAGTCGAAATCGGCCGGCACGCTGACCCTCGATTCCCTGGCGATTCTGCTAATCTTAATTTTCCTAAGTGGTGCAGCCACAAACCTAATCGGGATCTTCTCCATCTTCGGTGCCTTTTTCCTGGGTGCAGTACTGTACGATCAAATCGAGCTAGTGGCCGCAATCCGAAGGCGGTTGAGTGACTTTGTAACAGTCTTCTTTCTCCCCATATTTTTCACTTACACTGGACTGCGCACTGACATTGGCTCCATGGCCGGCGCCGAGTTGTGGGTAATGTGTGGCCTGGTTTTGCTGGCGGCCACTGCAGGGAAGTTTGGCGGCTGTGTAATTGCTGCCAGGGCCAATGGTTTTCCCTGGCGTGAATCGTCCATCATGGGTGTCTTAATGAACACCAGAGGTCTGATGGAATTGATTGTGATCAACATTGGTTATGACCTGGGCATTCTTCCCAAGAGTGTTTTCTTCATGCTGGTTTTGATGGCCGTGGTCACAACCTATATGACAGCGCCAATCTTGCGTCGGCTGGTTCCTGGTAGTGAGATCGAAAAAGAATACCGAACCTCATCGCTTGCCCAGCACTAACCGTCTGCTTTGATGTGTTATGCTGGCAAGCGATTATGAAAACACTATCCACCTTTCTTGTTTTATTGAGTCTGCCCTTGGCGGCTCAACAACCACCGGCACCTGCGCGTCAACCAATGTCTTTTTTCATCACCAGTGTTGGCCTGGGAAACGGCGCAAACCTTGGAGGATTGGCCGGGGCCGATAAGCATTGCCAACAACTTGCTGCCGCTGCTGGAGCCGGCAACAAAACCTGGCACGCTTATTTGAGCACTAGCGGACCGAATGCAGTGAATGCTCGCGATCGCATTGGCCAAGGCCCCTGGTATAACGCAAAAGGCGCACGAGTAGCACAGAATGTTGGCGACCTTCATGGCGATACGTTGGATCAGGCACGCATGGGGAATACTCTGACGAAAGTCACCGCTCTTAGTGAAAAAGGCGAACCAGTGAAAGGAGTTGGCGATACCCCGAATCAGCATGACATCCTTACCGGAAGCCAGCTCGATGGGCGCGCATACACCGATTCCGCTGACCACACCTGCAAGAATTGGACCAGCAACGGAGAAGGCACCGCCCAATTAGGCCATTTCGACCGCACCGGGGGCCCTGGAGTTTCCTGGAATTCAGTGCATCCTTCACGCGGTTGCAGCCAGGAAAATCTGGTAGCAACGGGCGGAGCCGGTTTATTCTACTGTTTTGCTGGTGGTAACTAACTTACTTAAATTAGTTAGCCGCGGTTTTCGTCGGAGTTGGAGCGACGGCTGCGGCTGGCTTTTTGATTGCCAGAATCAGATTCGAGGGGATCGCCCGATAGCCATAACCGATAGGGAAATCCAAAGGTTTTGCTTCGGGTTTCAAGATGTCTGCCTTCAGAGTTGGCTGCACCATTTTGTGGAAGCCACCGTAGGGATGGTCGTACTTTCCATACAACTGGAAATCCCACTTGGTTTTGTCGAAGTACTTGTAGGGAATACCGGAATCGTCTTCCAAAACTGCAGCTGAAATTTCCAGAATGGTATCGCGGATCAGCTTGAAATCGTCATGATGCGGCAAGTAGGATGCAGCTTTGAAGTAGGCAACGGTCGGCTTCAAAGATTGAAGAAAGAGCAGCAACGGCTGGTTAGCCGCCAATTTTTCATCCTGCAGATTGGCTGAAATGTAGATCAGCCTTTTCTTTTCCCCGGCATCATTTTGTACATCAATAATCATGCCCTTGGTGGTTTTTGCTTCAGGAGAGCGGGGGACCCATTTGCCTTTCTCGTTCAAGTTCACCAGCAAGTAACCATTGATCGTGTATTTCGTGCGGGCAAGTTGCATCAGCATGATGGGCATCAAACCATCGGTGATTTGGCCGCGGTACATTTGGTCCATTAACAAGGTAATGAAAAAGCTTTTATCGATCAGCGAATTCATGCTACCGCGGATTTTTGGGAGATAGTCAGACCCCAATTTGCTACGCAGGTATGTCTCGCCAGGTAAGTCGCCAGTAGGTTCCAGACCCATCATCACGTACATCTTGTTATGCGGGAAAAAGGTGTGGGCAGTAAGCACATCCGGTCCACCAAACGCATAAAGCAAAGTGGAGCCTGAAAGGACTGGCGTGGATAATTCCGTTTGCTGGAATTTTTCCATAGCACCACGACGGCCTTGCTCAAATTTGGCGAACTTGAGATCAAAATCTTTCGAATGAGCTTTGTGGGCTGGGGTTTCGTGCAAATCTGCTAATTTGCTTCCGGGCTTGGCGGGAAGACCAGCAAGGTAACGGGCAACGTCGTCGGCCATTCTATCAGCCGGTACAACTAGGGCTTCCTCTTCCGGCTTAGGAGGTGCGGCGGCAGTCTTCTGTCCCCCACAGGAGAGGAGAAGGCTGGCCAATAAGATGGGGAACAACAGGATGCGGCGGGACACGAAAATTTACTTACTACAAGTTATAGCGAATTTCGCCCTACTCTGTCACACAATTGTGCACTTTTTTTTGCATTGCTGAAAAAGCAGCACTTAAGCGTTGCGAAAAGCTACTTTTTCTTAACCAATTCCACGTCGATAGAGATAGTAACATCCTCACCAACAACCATTCCGCCAGCTTCCACCAATGCGTTATAGGTCATCCCGAAATCTTTGCGGTTGATCTTAGTGGTCGCTGAGGCACCCATCTTTGGACCACTTCGTGGATCGATGACTTCGGGGCTTGGACCATCCACAACCAAAGTGACAGGCTTAGTTACGCCGTGGATCGTCAGATCCCCCAAAATAGTTAGTCCAGATGCGGCTTTGACGAACTTAGTGCTTTTGAATTGAATGGTGGGGAATTTGGCTACGTCCAAAAAATCGGCGCTGCGAAGATGGGTATCACGACGGGGTTCCCGGGTGGTGATGGAGTTCACGTCGATCGTAGCCTCAAGTGAGGCTCCGGCAAGGTTCTTGGGATCATATATGGCTTTGCCGGTGACCTTAGTGAACTCGCCCTTGACGTTTGAGATCATCATATGCCGGACAGAGAACTGAGCACTGGCATGGGCGGGATCAATTTCCCAGGACTGAGCGAAAGCAAAGGGAAGTAAAACAGCAATGAATACGGTTACGAATTTCATAATAGTCGCCTTTTTATTGTAATCAAACTTGCAGAGCTGCCTCTGCCTCCGAGAGAGAGACACCTGCCTCTTTTGCATCAATGGCACCGCAGTCTAATGCCCTCCGGAAGAATTTCAGCAGTCCCAAAGCAGTAGCGGCATCATCGAACTCTTTTCCAAGACGTGTTGCATGGGCGGATGATTCCAAAAAGTTCATTAGCCTTGCACGATGTTCTGGAAGCCCATCGTGAAAGAAGGCAATCACCGCAGCGTGTCGAGCCGGAATTTGAGCAGGATGCAGGTCCCAACCCTGGTAAAACCCCATGTGCATTGCCTGCTGCACATTGCGAAAGTGCAGCGCCAGTGCGCGTTCCGGAGAGTCTCCTATTGGCAAGTCGCGAGTTGGGCCATCCGACAGATGAATGCCTGTGCGGGCATAGGCGAAAAGCATTTTGGTTCGGGCCGCAACGCAAACCGGGTGTTGGAGAGACTCCCGAACGACGGCGATTCCACAGCTGGAGAGAAAGTCGTAGGGGCCAAAGTGAGCAGCGGTAACACGCCCCTGGCCTGCTTGAAATAACTCATGAAGGCAGTCCAGTGCTTCGGTGGTTTCAATCATTAGTTCCACACCAACCTCAACTGGAAGGTGGCTCAACAGCCGCTCCACTTCGAGTGGGGATACGACCTTGGGGAGCGTGACGACAAAGCCTGGCGGCAGTTTTGGGGCCGCAGCAAAGAAGCGTTCCAAAGTGCGGAGACCTCGCCGTTCGGTGCTGCCCCGCAGGGCTTTGATCCGCAGTCCTAAGAACGGAGGGAGACAATCAGCGGCTAAATGCCTGGCGGCTGTTTCGGCGTGGGTATCTTCTTCGGAATCAGACCGGGAACCATAGCCGTCCTCAAAATCAATTCGAACTTCCTCCACCGGTTCCGTTTCCAGTTTTAGTCGAAGGCGGGGATAAACGATTTCTGCCAGGGAATTGGAAATGCCGAAAATAGTAGCCAAGGATTCGGCGTTGGGCACGTGGCGATCCAGGAATCGCAACGAGATTTGCCCCATCTTTAGGGAAATGTTGGATTGGAAGAGGTGCCCACCTCCGTAGAGAACGTGGACTGGTTGCCTGCTGCGTAGTGTCATTATTTATTTTGGTTCCAGAACTAAATCGACCAACTGCTATTGCATTCTCGACAATCTGTTGTATCCTTTATCCAAGTATCTCTAAGGAGGAGATGAACTATGTTTGAAGATTTCAAAAAGTTCGCCGTTGGCGGCAATGTTCTGGATATGGCTGTTGGCATCATCATGGGTGCTTCGTTTGGGAAAATCGTCGGGACTTTTACCGACGGTATCATCATGCCGCCAATTGGGAAATTGTTGGGAGGAATTGATTTCAACAACGTTCTTGTAAATCTTGGCGACAAGGAAGTAAAGACGTTGGCTGAAGCCAAGGCGGCAGGCATTCCAGTGATGACTACTGGTGTGTTGCTTTCCAACATTATTGATTTCATGATTGTAGCCGCTGTATTGTTTATGTTGGTGAAAGCTGTGAATCGTATGAAAGCCGAGGCCCCCGCTCCTCCCCCTCCCGGCCCTACGAAAGAACAGATGTTGTTGACAGAGATTCGAGATGCTCTTGTAAGCCGCAAAGGCGCAGCAGTTTAGTCTGATCGTAAAATGAAAAAACTCCGGACCTTGGTAGAGGCCCGGAGTAGTCCATTAGGACATTGTTCGAGGAAGCAGATAGCACACTGCAGAATACGGCCCGACTCAGT
>JAYUSZ010000460.1:0-17727 GCA_043755435.1 Bryobacterales bacterium
GAGCGCAGTAACCATGAAAGCTGTAAACCAATCCAGACTTGGGGAGCCAGAGAATGGAGGATTGTTTCTGCCTAGTTATTTTGCAGACACTACACTAGCGGAAACAGAAGAAGCACTGGAAATTGGGACGTTGCACACGAAGCCTACTTGATGGCTATAGCCGAGTGGGATAAACGGCTTTCCCCAGGCCATCCACGTTCGGACTGGGCCCGCAAACGCTTACAGGCTCTGGTCAAACCCAATCAACCAATCCATAATCTTGTGAAAAGCTGAAAATGGATTGGAACAGATCGCCGCTGTTCCTCGTATTGTAGGCGATGGACATCGCCCAGACTGATCAAGCTTCGCCTCGAATTGCGCTTAGGCTATGGCCAGGCGTTTTAGCCGTTACGCTGCAGTGGCTTGCACGGTTTGCGGTGCCCACCGTCTTTCCCGATGCTTTGCCATTTGGAGTAATCAGCGGACTTGCCGGCGGATTAGTCGTCCTAATTTGGTGGGCCTTCTTCAGCCGCGCACCCAAGTACGACCGCTGGGCTGCCATCGCTTTGATGGTCCTCTCCATGTTCGTTATGTTTCGTCTCCTCCACCCTTCGATTGCCGGAGGAATGATGGGAATGATGTTCTTCATATACTCCATTCCAGGGTTGAGCCTTGCTTTTGTAATCTGGGCGGCCGCCACGCAAGGACTTGCGAACGGGCCTCGGCGAGCGACGATGGTTGCGACTATTCTTCTTGCTTGCGGAGCGTGGACTCTGCTTCGCACGGGCGGCATTACTGGCGATGCCGTTTCTGATTTCGCTTGGCGGTGGTCGGAAACCGCAGAGGAACGGCTGCTGACCAAAGCACCCGATAGGCTCGCGGCGCTACCTCCGGCTCCTGATGCAAAGCCGGTTGCTGCAAGAATAGAAAAGCCGAAAGCTGTTGAACCGCTTTCGGTAGCCGCGAAGCTCAAAGCTGACTGGCCTGGTTTTCGCGGACCCAATCGCAACAGCAACATCCCCGGCGTAAAGATCGAAACTAACTGGTCAGCATCGCCGCCTGTTGAAATGTGGAGGCAGCCGATCGGGCCGGGTTGGTCGTCTTTCGCAGTTCGCGGCGATCTTATCTATACACAAGAACAACGCGGAAATGACGAAGTTGTCTCCTGTTACAACCTGACAACAGGTAAGCCGGTGTGGAGACATGCGGACGTAGCTCGTTTCTGGGAATCGAACGGAGGTGCTGGACCACGTGCAACGCCAACGCTCAGCAACGGTCGTGTCTATACCTTTGGTGCCACCGGGATTCTGAACGTCTTGGACGCTGGGAACGGTGCAGTAATATGGTCGCGGAATGCAGCAACCGACGCAGGAATTAAGGTGCCAGGTTGGGGTTTTGCTGGTTCGCCGTTGGTTGTCGAAGACAAAGTGATTGTCGCCGCTGCAGGCAAGTTGGCTGCTTACGATCTTGCCACAGGGGAACCTCGCTGGTTTGGCCCGAATGGCAAGGGAGGTTACAGCTCACCACATCTTTTGACGATCGACGGCATTACACAAATCCTCTTACTGAGCGGAACGGGCGCAACCAGTATTGCACTGGCCGACGGAACTCAACTTTGGAATTTCCCTATGCCTGATGGTGGTCTGATTGTTCAACCAGCAGTTACCGCAGAGGGCGATTTGCTGATTGGTGAGGGCGATGGGAAAAGCATGCACCGCATCGCGGTATCTCATTCACCCACCGGATGGGCCGTCGAAGAGCGCTGGAATTCGGTGGGGCTAAAGCCCTATTTCAACGACTTCGTAGTGCAAAATGGCCATGCCTTCGGATTCGATGGGAGCATCCTTGCCTGTATAGACCTCAAGGATGGCAAGCGAAAATGGAAAGGGGGACGTTACGGCCACGGTCAGATGATGTTGCTGTCCGATCAGAATCTGCTAATCGTGCTTTCCGAAGAAGGCGAGTTGGCCCTGGTCTCCGCAACACCCGATAAGTTTACGGAGCTCGGGAAGATCCCTGCGATTGAAGGAAAGACATGGAATCATCCAGTTCTTGCAGGAGACGTGTTACTGGCTCGGAACGGCCAGGAGATGGTGGCCTTCAGACTAACGCTTGCGCCGAGATGAAGTTACTTAGTTAGAATGAGTTGGTAACTGCCTCGGTGTATGAGAGTTAGTCTCTCAACAGCTTGCTGACGCGCACGGCTCTGTAAGAATACTAACTAACTCGCCATTGCCGGTAGTCCACCGAATTTGCGGGTCCTTTGCGAGTACACATCAATCGCGGCTTTCAGATCCCCTGCGTTGAAATCAGGCCATAGCCTATCCGTGAAAACGAACTCCGAATAGGCACACTCCCAAAGGAAAAAGTCACTCAGCCGCTGCTCGCCAGCGGTTCGGATTACCAGATCAATGTCTTCCGCCTCCAAGGCTTCGTCCATTGCTTGCCGATCAAAGCGGCCACGCTCGGCCATCTTCTGTGCCGCTTCCACCAAGGCATCTCGAGAGGAATAATCCAACGCAATGCGCAACGTTAAACGTGCCCCGTCCCTGGTTCGCGCCTCAGCCATTTCCATGGTTTCCACAAGAGTCTTTGAAAGCCGATCGCGTCGCCCCACAAATTGAATCCTCACTCCTTCGGTAATGCAACGATCCGTTTCGTAAACCAGATAACTGCGTAACAGCCGCATAAGTGCCCTTACCTCCACTTCCGGTCTGCGCCAGTTATCCGCCGAAAAGGCATAAACAGTCAACATGCGCACTCCCATTGCTGGGGCACATTCGATGATGCGCCGAACCGAGCGCACTCCCGCACGATGCCCGGCAGTTCGTGGGTGACCGCGCCGTTCGGCCCAACGGCCATTGCCATCCATGATGATTCCGATATGCAAAGAACTTGTCATAATAAAGTGTCCTATCAAAAGAATGGGCCCAGGCAAAGACCCGGGCCCGAATGTTGCAACCGTTACTTTGGTCGCATCGCTTGGAGGAGAGCTTCTAAGTGATTCAGATATTTTTCAAGGGCGGCCCGGCCTGTTTCCGTCAAACGGTACTCAGTTTTGGGCATCCGGCCCTCAAAGGATTTCTGGCAGGAAATGTAGGTCGCTTCTTCCAATTTACGGGCGTGGACACTCACATTTCCATCGGTAGTATCAAGCAGACGTTTGAGTTCGGTAAAAGTTAGTACTTCGTTGGCCGCAAGCGCACTGACAATTCCCAGGCGCATTCGTTCGTGAATCAACCGGTCCAACTGCTGGGCAGTATCGGAGGCATGCTTCCCTGGGATTGGGACAACTGTTTCCAATCTTTCCACGGCGGCAGCATTGCTTCTAAAGCTCATGAACTATCCTCCAAACTTTCTGGCAATCAAGAATCCGAACACAATATGCAGCCCGCCAAATCCAGCACCAAGCAACATATTGCCTAAGGGCATCGGTAGAAAAAGCGCCACAGCTCCGGCTGCCATGAAACAAAAACCCATTACAGGTACAATTTTGACCGAAAACGTTCCAGCCGCTACAACGGCAGTTCCATACATTAACAACCAAACTCCTGGAATCAACCAAGGAGCGCTATGAAGAAGAGCGTAGCTTACCAATGCTCCTGCCAATATAGGAGGAGCGAAACTCAAAAGGAACTTACGTCCGGCTCCTTCAAACAATGGTTCCTCAAAGCTCTGAGCCTTACGCCAAAGAGTTGCCCCGCCAATAATAATTCCCAGCAAACACTCGTAAACCCAAACTTGAAACCACTCCCGTAACGCTGGCTGTGGTGTATTAAGGTGTTTCGAAGCAATGTAACCCGCAATGAGGGCGCTAACACCCATTGCCACGCCACCCCATCCAGGAACCGCAGTGAAGGCTGAGGAGCGCTCCATGGTTTTCCGAATGTACTTAATTTGATCCATGGCATGTTCATGGATCTCAATGGTTCGCGCCATGAAGCAAGTATAGATCAAGCAAATCAATTTAGCAAGTACTTTGATTCGCAAAGAAGCTTCATTCTGAAAACAGGTTTAGCTGCGATTCCTCCGCAATAGCATGTCTATGCATACGCGGATCCTCCTGAAAGTCATAGCGCTTCCTCACCCCTTCAATCACCAAAACCGGTCGTGCACTACTTCCAACCTTTTCTGGATGAAGTCGCAATAATCGCCACGTAGAAAGGCCCCCGAAGCGTAGCGTTCCAGATACCGGGGTAAAAGATGCGGAAAGTTTGCTTCCAGCCAGGGAAGGAAAACCATTCTTGTGGTCGGCTTCATAAACAGTAGCCCACTGCTGATAGAAGTAACTCCCGCAGCCTTTGCCGCTTGAGCAACAGCTTCTATAGACGCTACGGAATCATTGATCATCGGTAGCAGCGGCGCAATGGAAATCCCTGGATTTAACCCCGCTTCAGCCAATTTCCGCAGGGCTGCAAACCGCAGTTCAGGACGTGGCGCACGCGGTTCCCGGGCGGAATATTCGGGTTCGGGACTGCTCGCGGATGGCCATGACGGGATACTGCCCTCTGCCGGGGCATCCGTCAAGCTACAGACCCATGCGCGGCTGATGCCCTAGTTCTTAGGTTGGCCTTGCCACCACTTCGTCCAAGCCTGTTGATCCATTCCGAGGTCCTCTCCGGTTAGCTTCTTGAGAGTTTCTGAGATGGCTCTCCGCGTGCTAATCGGCTGCCCCTGCATTGCTACGATGAGCGGCCTTACAGCAGTTTTATCCGTCAGCCCACCGAGGACTTCAGCAGCGGCTCTCTTTACCCCTGAATCCGGATCGTTTAATGCAAGTAGCAGAGAGTCGGTAGGTGGATTCTTGACCCTTGCGAACGCTTGAACCGCAGCGGCTCGGACCTTCGGATCTTTATCTTGCTTCGCCGCTTTGGAAAGGGCCTGAGAGTCTCCAGCCTTTGCAAGCCCTTCAATAGACGCCAGCCGTACACCGACGTCCAGATCGCTTAGGGCCTTCGTAAGGGCTTCAGCCGCGCTTGCGCCAACGAGTCCAGACGCGGCCACTACTCGGATGCTTGCATCCTTTTCCGTAGCAAGAACCTGCGCGAGTGGGGTGTTGAATCGGTCATCCGCTTTTCGTGAGAGAACTGTCGCAACGGCCTTGCGGACCTTTAAATCAGGGTCAGTCAAGAATGGCACCAAGACGCTGGGATCGCGCAGCTCTGCCAGGATTGCAATCCCATCGTCGTCCTTCACCGAACTCACCGAACCCGAGCGCATTGCGTTCAGCACTGGCGTAGCAGCTATTGGGCCGAGCATCGCAAGCCTTTCTTTGGCCAGCTTTGCGTGACTGGGATTCTTCATCACACCGAGCCAAAAGGTCGTCATTGCTGTTGAATCGAAAGTTTCTCTCAGTACCTCAGCCATCTAGGAGAAGAAGCTCGAAGTATTGATAAAGGCTCTTTCAAAAGGAGCGCCAGCAGGACTACCTGGCCCCGATCCTCCAGGCAATGAAGAAGGTGGGACGATCTCGCCAGAGAATTCGCGGGTACTGGCTGGTCGATTCTTAGTCTCGACAAGGAAAGTGCCGCCAACATTGGCACCGGTGTAATACCTGGTACCGGTTCCAAAAGCGAACATCGAATAGCTTTGTGAAAGGGCGCTGCCGTAGAACTCGACTTCTATTGATAGATCAGGATTGTCGGTTTCGACAACTCTCATGCCCCCGTCAGTGAAGAAGCGTTTAATTTGTTCGGCAGGAGAGTATGCGACATTCGACTCCACACGAATGCGAACTGACGTCTGTCCATTGGCCGCACTCACTCCAGCCAAGAAAATCACTACAACGGCAACTGGGCGCACGCAGCGGCAGAAGAGCCTCATCGCAACCTCCAAATTAAGATTCATTATACCGTGGCGCAATACCGTGGCGCACGCGGTTCCAAACTCCTCGCTAAATCCTCATCGGTGGTGGTGATGGTCAACGTAATGTGAAGATAATTACGCGCAGCAATTTGCTTCAAAAGGTCCAAATCCCGCAGTATCAGGTCCGACTTTGTAATCACTCCTATCCGCAATCCGCTCTCCGAAGCAAACACTTCCAACATCCGGCGGGTAACTTCAAAGCGCCGCTCAGCAGGCTGGTAAGGATCAGTGGCCGTCCCCACGGCAATCACTTCGTGGCGGGGGATGGTGTGCAACTCACGGCGGAATTCTGTTGCATTCCACTGCTTCACGAAGATCTTGGTTTCGAAATCCACGTCTGGATCCAGTTCCATGAATTCGTGAGTATAACGGGCGTAGCAGTAGCGGCAACCAATTTCACAGCCACGGTATGGGTTAATGGTCCACTCAAACGGCATGCGAACCCCCGTGTTGCGGCTAATGTAACTACGAGCCGGTAGTTCACGATAGTCCACTTGGCGCTTGGCTTCCAATAGCTCGGCCTCGGAAGCCATTTTGGCGATTCCTATTAGCATGGGTAACAGTATTCGCCTTTTGTTCGCGCCTGTCAACAAAAAGGAAACAAACGGGGAGCCAAAGGGGAAAGGCGCACATCATCATCGAGGTTGATAAAAAGGTGCCGCCACAAAGCCGCACCGTTGAGAGCGTTAGCCGGTTCAGCCCCGAAGGGCACACGTACCTCCGCTGCCCCGCTTTGAAAAGACTGACATCGTCCCATACGGCGGTAAGCTGGTGCCGCTGAAAATCGACGCCGTCGCCCAGGTCCCGTTGACTTATGTCCCGCCGTTTCCCACCTACCCGCCGCTTGGTCCTCAGCCAACGAGGCAAGAGCCGCATCGCCTTCCTACAGGCCGACCTCGATCGCCGCTACGCCAAGGAACATCTCCCAGACCATGGCAACCTAACTGGCCAACATCATTCGCTGGGCCGCCGCAGGCAGCATCCCGGTAACGGTGGAAGGTCCTGACTGATTGACGTGCACCTCTGGCGCGCGCCGATGGAGGAGTTCATTCCCATCGGTCCCATCAAAGTGACAGTCGGCAGCCAGAGAGACGCTGCTGTAAAATGCTGGTGGCGAATACAACCGCCCTTGTGCGCGAATCGAAAGTGAAGTACCATCGGTTCTCGATCATGAGTTGTCGTGATTGGTGAACTGTATCATGCACAAATTCCCGTATCACTCCAGCCGCCGCGCCCTCATGGCGATGGCCGCCACAGCTTTCACTAGCACCGCGCAGGACGCCGCCAAGTTGCAAAAAATGCTTGAGCCGCCTGCTGGCAAAGTCCCCGTGGTGATCGACACCGACACGTTCAATGAGATCGATGATCAGTACGCCGTGGCTTACGCACTCATGTCGCCCGATCGCATGGTTGTGGAGGCCGTGTATGCTGCGCCGTTCGTTAACGCCCGCTCGAAGAGCGCCGCCGAAGGCATGGAGAAGAGCTACCAGGAGATTCTGCGCATCCTGAAGTTTCTTGGACGCAGCTCGGATAGCTTCGCCTTCCGCGGCTCGGAGCGCTTCTTTGCCGGCGCGGGCAAGCCCGTCGACAGCCCCGCCGCACGCGACCTCATCAAGCGCGCCATGCAGCCGCGTTCAACGCCGCTCTACGTGCTGGCGCTCGGTTGTCCCGTCAACGTCTCCTCCGCCATTCTGCTCGAACCCAAGATCAAAGAGCGCATCGTCGTGGTCTGGCTGGGAGGCACCACGCACCAGTGGCCCTCAGCAAAAGAGTTTAACCTCAACCAGGATCTGCCGGCTGATCGTGTGCTCTTCGACAGCGGCGTACCCCTGGTCCAGATCCCCACCAAAAACGTGTCGGAGCATCTGCGCACCACCGTGCCGGAACTCCAGCGGCAGATGAAGGGCCGTTCGCGACTGGGCGACTATCTCTTCGATCAATTCGTCGAGTACGAAAAGACCCACACGCAGGGCAAAGGGCCGAACTACCCGTATTCGAAAGTGATCTGGGATATCTCGGTAATGGCTTGGATCATCGATCCTAAATGGGTGCCTTCGGAATTGGTCCCCAGCCCCCTCCTTACCGATGATTTCCGGTGGAAGCAGGAACCGGGCCGGCACCAGATCCGCGTGGCCACGAACCTCCTGCGCGATGCAATTTTCTACGACCTGTTCGAGAAGCTGGCGCGCACCGGACGGTGACAGCGCCAAACCAAGGAGACGCTCAATGAATAGAATCACACTGCTATTGCTTACCTCTTCTGCGCTGTTCGGCCAAGCCGGCTCCGGCACGATATCCGGATCCGTGTTCGATCCCACCGGCGCCGCCGTTGCTGGCGCGACGGTGGTCGCGCAGAACGAAGCCACCGGCTTCCGGCGCCAATCCGTCGTCACCAATTCCGGCGAATTCTCCCTCATCGGCCTGCAGCCCGGCGAATACAACGTTTCGATAGAGATGCAGGGCTTTAAGAAGTCCGCCACCAAGGACGTGAAACTCCAGGTCGACCAGGTGGTTCGCCTTGACATCAAGCTCGAACTCGGCAACGTCAGCGAAGTGGTGGAAGTGACGGGTCAAGCGGCCCTGCTCAACACCGAGCAATCCTCCACCGGCTCCGTAGTCGACCGGCAGAAGATCATCGATTTCCCCCTCAACGGCCGCAACTTCGTCCAACTCGGCTTGCTGCTGCCCGGCGTGAACACCGGCGACGACGGCGGCACTTCCGGCGGCGGCATTTCCATCAGCGGCATGCGTCCGGAGCAGAACAGCTTCCTGCTCGATGGCACCGTCAACTCCGATCAGTTTCAGAACGCGCTCGTCATCCGGCCCTCTGTCGACGCCATTGAAGAGTTTAAGATTCAGACGTCGAGCTACTCGGCGGAATTCGGCAAAGGTGCCGGCGGACAGATAAACGTAGTCACCCGCGGCGGCACCAATCAGTATCACGGCACCCTATTTGAGTTCAACCGCAACAACGCCGTGCAGGCGCGCAATTTGTTTGACCGCAATCCTGCCTTCCAAACCAAAGACGGCCGCTTCAAGGCGCCGCCCTTCAACCAGAACCAATTCGGATTCACCTGGGGCGGACCCGTCACAGTGCCGGGCTATCGCGGCAAAAACCGCACCTTCTTCTTCACCAACTACGAAGGCTTCCGCCTGCGCCGCGGCAACACCACGCTGACCACAGTGCCGACGCCCGAAATGAAGCGCGGCGACTTCTCCTCTTTCCTAGGCGCCAGCCTGGGCAACGACGCGCTGGGCCGCGCCGTGCCGCGCAACGCCATCTACGACGCCACCACCTCCCGGCCCGTGGGCAATGTCTCGGTGCGCGATATGTTCCCGGGCAACATCATTCCGGTCACCCGCTTCGACCCCTCGGCTCGCAACGTCATTAACTTCCCGGGTATGCTTCCAGCGGCGAACACCGCCGGCGGACGCGGAGCGAACGGCAATCCGACGTTAAACTATTTTGATGGCCGTACGCGCACCAGCAACTTTGACCTGTTCAGTCTGCGCGCCGACCATCAGTTCTCCTCCAAGGACACACTGATGGCCCGCTACAGCCTTACCGATTCGAACGCATTCGCCCCGAATACTTTTCCCGGCTACGGCTCGCTTGATAACCAGCGGCAGATGGCCGGCACCCTCGCCTACACGCGCATCTTCGGGCCCACCACAGTCAACGAATTTAAGTTCGGCTATCTGCGCTGGGCCCAGTTTCAAGCAGGCGAAAATACACTTGCCGAGCGCGATTTGGTCAAGGAGCTCGGCGTCACCGGTCTGGATTTTGCCAGCACACCAGGACTCCGCGGCGCTCCTAATTTCGCAATCAGCGGCTTTGCCACCATCGGCGATGGCGACGGTCCGTACCGCCCCCGCAATAACACCTTCCAGTTCATTGACCAGATCTCCTTCAACAAAGGGCGCCACTTCATCAAAGCGGGCGGTGAGATACGCCGTGTCCGCAATGCCATCACTCGCGCCAACACCCTGCGCGGCTCTTTCAACTTCACCAGCAACAACTGGACCGGCCTGCAAGGCTTTGGCAACACCGGCAACACCTTTGCGAATTTCCTCCTCGGTCTGCCCGTGCAAAAGGGGCGGCGCGTCAGTGGCTTCTTCCAGGACCTGCGTTCCACGGAATACGCCGGCTTTGTTCAGGACGATTGGAAGGTCAACTCCAAGCTGACCATCAACATGGGGCTGCGGTATATGCTCTACACGCCGCCGTATGAGACGCAAGACCGCGTCTCTACGCTGACCTACCCAGGCGAACGCCGCCCGACTAACTACAGCGAAGGCGCGCTGTTCTTCCTGCAGCCCGGCAACCAGCGCTTTGCACCCAACTGGGGACGCGCCGGCAGGGAACTGCCCCGCTCTCTTTTCCCCGCGGATAAGAAGAACTTCGGGCCGCGCTTCGGCTTTGCCTACCGGCCCATCACCAAAACGGTGATTCGCGGCGGTTATGGCATCTTCTACGACACGGTGCCGCTCTTCATCACGCAGGACACGCTGGAGAATCTACCCAACCTCAAGGAAGACCAGCAGAGCCTGAGCCTGTTCCAGGACGGCCTTCCTAGCACCGAAACCTTCATCGGTTTTCGGATTGCCAATCCCGGCCCCGGGCAATTCAACCCGGGCCCCAACGACGTCTCGCCTGATTTCAAGAACGCCTATGTACAGCATTGGAACTTCGGCATCCAACGCGAACTGCCAGGCGCTATTCTGTTCGAGCTCTCTTACGTCGGCAGCAAGGGCACGCGCCTGAATCGCCGGGAGAACACCAACACGGCCGAACCAAATGGCCCCGGGGCCAAGGTGCCGTTGAGCGCGGTTCCGGCGCAACCCATCAACCCGGTAACCGGCCAGCCGTTCCTCGCCAACCCGATTGAGAACGCCAACCTCCGGCCGCGCTTCCGGCGTCTGGTGCCTTATGCAATCAACGTTTGGGAAAACAATGCGCTCTATCTTCTCGATAACGTCTTTCAGACCACCTCGACGGCGTTCTCGAACTATAACTCAGCACAAATGCGGATCGAGAAGCGCCAGTCCAGCGGGATCACGTGGCTCATGTCCTATACCTTCTCGAAAGCTCTTTCGGACGCCACAGGCTTCAACGGCGGTGGCCCCTACGACACGGGCAATCGCATCCAGGACATATTTAACAAGAAGGCCGACAAGGGGTTGGCTAGCATCGACCATCGCCACCGTCTAAGCGCATCGGTCATCTACGACCTGCCGTTCGGCAGAGGCAAAACGTTCCTGGGCAATGCACCCGCTCTCCTCAATAAGATAATCGGCGGTTGGTCCTTGAACAGTATCTACACGTATCAGACCGGTTTGCCGATGACGGTGAAATTCAACGGCGACGTCTTCGGTTCCGGCACCGACAACGCCCGTCCTGATCTGATCTGCAATCCGAACCTCGCCTCCGATGCCCGCAATGTGAACCGGTTCTTCGCCACTAATTGCTTCCAGATCCAGAGTCCCATCCGCTATGGCACCGCTGGCCGCTCCACGGTCACCGGGCCGCTGATCCACAACATCGACGTCGGCATTCTCAAGAACACCAATATCACAGACCGCTTCACCACACAATTCCGCGCCGAGTTCTTCAACTTCCCGAACCATCCGCAATGGAACCCGCCCAACCGTTTCGTTGATCAGGCCGCGTTCGGACAGGTCTCCTCGGCGCGCGATCCGCGCATCATCCAGTTCGGATTAAAGGTGAGCTTCTAGCCCCCAGTTCGCGAAATCCGGGACGGGGGTACAATTATTGCAATTCTTCCATCCCGGATTTCCCAGGCCGCACTAACCCTAGCCCCAAGTCTTGCCACAGGTGAATTTGAAAACGGAAAGGTACTCCATTCAGGTGACAGCAAAATTCCCCACAACTATCGCTGGGTAAGACAGTTGCTCTTTCGACGCTGCACCAACTGCCGTTTTTAATTGGCGATACGTACTAGCAACCCCGGCTAAATGTATTTTGCCTTGTGTTCTCCCTTTGTCAAATTTTGATCCTCGTTCCCATTTTGTTACGCATAACACTTTGTAAGGCTTATGCCGAAAGTTCATTTCAGAGGATAATTCAAAGATATGGCTATGAAAATTAAGAATGCCGGGTTAATATTCCTTGCACTCGCCGTTGCCTTGCCGGCACAGGACCGCCTCAAAACCCGCATCGATTCCAGTCGCCGCATAGCCTTGAAAGGATCCCGGAATCCTCGCGCCCAAGCTCAATACGATCGCGGTGCCGTGGACGCTTCCATGAAGGTTTCCTATGCCACCTTGCATTTCAAACCCTCACCATCCATCGACCTCTTCCTTAGCGAACTCCAAAGCCCCGGCTCTGAAGACTTCCAGCGCTGGCTGACTCCCGAACAGTTCGGCGATCGCTTCGGACTCAGCAAAGATGATGCCGCCCAAGCCGCTGCCTGGCTGAAATCCGAAGGCCTTGCCGTTCACGATGTGGCCCGAGGCCGTAACTGGATCACCTTCAGCGGCAGTGCCCAGCAGGTAGGCCGGGCTTTCCGAACTGAGTTACACCACTATCAGGTAGACGGGAAAAAACACTTCGCCCCTGTTGTTGAGCCGTCAGTTCCAGCGGCCCTCGAACCACTGGTTAGCGGGATTGACGGACTGGATGACTTTGAACCGGAGTCGATGCTTCGTAAAGGTCCAGAACAGCCAGCCTACAACATCGGCAGCACCCATTATCTGGCACCCGACGATCTGGCTACGATTTACAACATTACTCCTCTGTACCAAGCTGGCATTGATGGTTCCGGACAGAAGATTGCAGTTATCGGCAGAACGGCCTTCGATCTGTCCGACATTCGAACCTTTCGCCAACGCTTTGGCCTACCTCCGAATGATCCGCAATTCCTGTTGTTCGGACCTGATCCCGGTAAGACCGCCGACGAAGGAGAAGCTGTGTTGGACGTGGAATGGTCGGGTGCAGTAGCGCGAAACGCAACCATTGTGTATGTCTATTCCACTAACGTAAGAACATCGGCCCAGTATGCTGTAGACCAAAATGTGGCTCCGGTAATGACTTACAGCTACGGGACGTGCGAACTAACAACCAACGCGTCCCAACGTGGAGTCGCTCAGCAAGCCAATGCCCAGGGGATCACTTGGATGGTTTCATCGGGTGATGCTGGTGCAGCAACTTGCGATTTCAACTCTCCCACTCAACAAGCTTCCAAGGGACTAACGGCGAGTTTCCCCGCAAGTCTACCCGAAGTCACTGCAGTGGGCGGCACCGAATTCAACGAAGGCACTGGGAACTATTGGAACGCAACCAACTCCCCCACCCTTGCTTCCGCACGCTCCTACATTCCTGAAAAACCCTGGAACAGCGCAGTGCTAGGCTTTGGGCTTTTTGCCGGTGGTGGCGGACCCAGTGGCCTTTATGCAAAACCCTACTGGCAGCAAGGTGTGGGCGTCCCTGACGACAAAGCGCGCGATGTGCCGGATATCTCTCTAACTGCCAGCGGCGACCATGACGGTTATTACGTCATCTTGGGGGGCCGTGGTTTTATCTTTGGCGGCACGTCCGCCTCCGCACCGGCGTTTGCTGGAATCGTCGCACTTCTTAACCAATACCGGAAAAGCACCAATGGACTTGGGAACATTAACCCCGTGCTATATCGAATGGCACAATCCAACCCAGGCGCATTTCACGACGTTACCGAAGGCGATATAAAAGTGCCCTGCACGCAAGGCAGCCCCGGGTGTGTCGACGGATTGTTGGGTTACGCCGCTGGCCCGAATTACGATCTGGCAACAGGTCTGGGTTCGGTAGATGCCTTCCGGTTAGTTACGGAATGGAACGCTGGCAGGTTAAGCACAACAGCAGTTACAGTAACTCGCGAAGGGACGGGATTTTCTGGTACCGCAAGGGTAAGTGTCACAGTAACTGGTGATGGTGGAACTCCTTCAGGGACGGTGATGCTACTCGCTAACAATACCCAGATCGGATCGGCGGAGTTAGTATCCGGCGGAGCGGTGATTACTGTGAATGCAAACCTGATCGCCGCGGGCAACAACACCGTAACGGCATTCTATGCCGGAGATGCAACATTCGGGGCGTCCTCCGGCAAAGTGGCGGTCTCCTTTGACTTCCCGCCGAACGCCGCCGCCGTGGCAATTGCCGTAAATCCCAATCCAGTAACTCAGGCCGGTTCGTCCTGGCCTTACACCGTCTCTATAACCGAAAAGGGCGGAGTGGCGGCAACCATCACATCGTTCACAGTCAATGGAGTCAACCAAACTCTTCCCGGTGGTTTTGGAACGACAAGTCTTCCAGCCAATGGCACGTTGTCCGCTAGTCTGGTCGGCAGCAATTTGGTGGTTCCTCTAAACAGGATCTTCCGTTTCACCGGCACGGACGCCAACGGCCAAAGTTGGAGCAACGAGATAACCGTGCCGTTCGTGGCCTCTACTCAGCCGGTTTTGGCACCCTCCATCTCCTTGACGGTTGCGGCCTCCCCCCTCCAGCAAAATACCAAAGCCGACGCCTCATGTGCCTGGCAAATACCACTCGTAGTGCAGGAAAAAGGAGGGTTCTCCGCGCAGCTTACACAACTACGCTCTGGCACAACCGATCTGACTTCAGAAATTCAAAAGGTATTCGGAACCGCCCGCCTGGCGGCCCTTGGAACCTTACGTGCCAACGTGTGTGTAGACCGCTCAGCGGCCTTTGGAAATCGTGTCTTCACCGTGACTGCCCTCGCGGAATCTGGAGCAATCATCACAGCCTCAGCCAATGCCACTCTTAGCGACGCGGCTTCATCAACCGTCACAATGTCGCTTTCCGCAAACGCAATCAACATCCCCGTTGCAAATTCACAAAACGGCACCAGTGCCGTCAGCCTGAACTTCGCCGCAGGAACTCCTGCTTGGAGGGCTTCCGTGCTGCCAGTGAGTCCAGGGCCCAATTGGCTATCCGTAAGTCCGCAATCCGGCACTGGATCAGGGACACTAACTCTCAACGCCACAAGCGCAGGCTTAAGCAATGGAGTGTATGTTGCCAAGTTGATGATCCAAGCAACAGATACATCACCGCAGTTTTTGGAATTGCCTGTCACCTTGGTTGTTGGCGCTTCTTCCACAACCACCATTGGCGGAGTTACTAACGGAGCATCCTTCAAGACAGCCTTTGCCCCAGGAATGGTGTTGAGTGTATTTGGAACCAGCCTTGCACCATCCACTGCGTCAGCCGCAAGGTTGCCCTTGCCACTGTTCAGCAATGGAGTTTCGGCAACCGTAAATGGAATCTCCGCACCTTTTTACTTCACATCCACAGGCCAGTTGAACATCCAGATTCCCTACGAGACAAGCCTTGGAACAGCCGTCGTAGGTGTGAACAACAATGGCCAAGTGGCAGCTTTTTCTTTTGAAGTAACTGCCTCTGCCCCCGGCATTTTCGCCAGCAATGGCTCGCTGGTCCCGTCAGCAAGCGGCAAGCCAGGGGACATTCTGCTGGCCTTTATTACTGGCGACGGAGATCTTACACCAACCCTCCCAACCGGTGCCACCCCAGGTTCAGGTACCACCATTGCGCGCATTCCTAAACCGAAACTTCCACTTACTTTGACAGTTGGTGGAGTCCCGGCAAATGTTGTATTCGCCGGAGTGCCCAGTGGGCTCAGCGGCGTTACTCAAATCAATTTCACCATTCCCTCAAATGCGCCATTGGGATTGCAACCGGTGGTAGTCAACATTGGTGGCGTTGACAGTGCGCCAGTGAATTTAAATGTAACGGCGCAGTAATGTTCATGTCCTTGAAACTAGGCGGCGCTACAATCTGAGGCAGTACAATCGAAAATGATGAATCTTAGCCGCCGCCTGTTTCTAATTCGCAGCACTGCATTTGCGTCAACAGTCTATGCTGCCCCCAGCTTTAAGAAGTATCCTTTCACGTTGGGCGTAATGTCAGGTGAACCCGCCCCGAACGGCTTCGTCCTATGGACCCGGCTTGCCCCAGATCTGCTGCACGGGGGCGGCATGGACAACATTTCCGTAGAAGTGGAATGGATGGTCGCCGAAGATCGCGGTATGAAGCGCGTCGTCAAGAAAGGCAAGGCCATCGCAGCGCCGGCACTCGGTCATTCGGTGCATGTTGGAGTGGCGGGATTAAAGTCACACCGCCCCTACTGGTATCGCTTCAAAGCCGGCAAGGAAGTTAGCCCCATTGGGCGGGCCATCACTGCACCGAACCCCGGAGAAAAGCAGGACAAGCTAAAATTCGCCTTCGCTTCCTGCCAGCATTGGGAAGCCGGGTTGTGGACTGCCTATCAACACATGCTGGAAGACGACCCCGAACTGGTTGTGCACCTGGGCGATTACATTTATGAAGGGGCCACCAAAGATACCGGCGTTCGAAAACACAACAGCGCTGAAATTGTTTCTCTAGCCGATTATCGCAACCGCCACGCCCTCTACAAATCCGATCCGGCGATTCAGAAAATGCACGCCCATTGCCCCTGGATTGTCACCTGGGACGACCATGAAGTGGACAACAACTACGCCAACGATATTCCCGAAGATAAACAAACGCGCCAGGAGTTTTTAGAGCGCCGCGCCAATGCCTATCAGGCATATTACGAGCACATGCCGCTTCATCCATCGTCCTTGCCGCAGGGCACCAAAATGCAGCTCTACCGCAAACTTCAGTATGGCGATTTGGCGGAATTCACTGTGCTGGATACGCGCCAATATCGTACCGATCAGCCCTGTGGTGACGGCAATAAAACACCCTGTCCAGGCGTCTTCGATCCCAAAGCCACTATTCTTGGCGACACTCAAGAAGCCTGGCTGCACCAGACGTTGGACAAATCGCAAGCCAAGTGGAACATTATCGCCAACCAAGTGATGATGGCCCGGATTGATCAAAAACCTGGCCCGGAAGAATCATTTTCCATGGATCAATGGAGCGGCTATGAAGTAAGCCGCAACCGCATGATGGAATTCTTGCGCGATCGAAAACCAAACAATCCCATAGTGATCACCGGCGATATTCATTCCAATTGGGTGAACGATCTGAAGGTGAATTGGAAGGATGAAAACAGCCCGGTCGTTGGTTCGGAATTTGTCGGCACGTCCATTTCTTCAGGAGGCGATGGTGCCGACCAGCGTGCAACTACCAAAGACACCTACCGCGAAAACCCGCACCTGAAGATGTTCAACGCCCAGCGAGGCTATGTTCTTGTCAGCCTCAATGCTGAGCGTTGCCGCGCTGACTATCGGATCTTACCGTTCGTCACCAAACCCGGATCTCCAGTGAAAACCCATTCCAGTTGGGTAGTGGAAAACAATCGCCGTGGAGTTCAGAAAGCTTAGCAGCCGTCCGCGAAACTCCGGGACGAAGGTCATTCCCTTGCGCATCTTCCGTAAGTAGCACATTTTCACCGGAATTATATCCCCGTCCCGGATTTTGCAAGCCCGCACGCTCTCTAGTCCCAGACCTTGCAATTTAGGAGGTCGAGGCTTCTTGAACCTCGGCTGCGCTGTATGAAATGAACCGGTACTAGAATTTAATGCAAGGAGAGGGCGGACTGGATATTTGTGGCAGAAACATCTTTTCTCTTGTCTAGTTCTGTTAAATGGTCCACAAGTCGCAAGAGCATAGGGCCGCGACCCATAGCGCGGAACTTCCGGCCAATGTTTTTCGAATTTCAATCCACGCGGCCCCGCGACGACGTACGCGCTGTATCCACACGCGATTTAGCCTTTCAATCCACGCGGCCCGCGCGGGCCGCGACGTCCGTTCAATCGGATGGGAGCACGGATAGATACGTTTCAATCCACGCGGGCCGCGACAAGTACCAGGATGCTATAGATCATCATAATTTTGTTTCAATCCACGCGGCCCGCGCGGGC